>NZ_JBVYOK010000009.1:0-261554 GCF_056120445.1 Paenibacillus sp. sgz302115 | reverse complement strand
CTTCCTACTGGGAAGCGAGAGGGCTGAAAAGTTTGCTTTCACGTTATCTGGAGCTTTGTTAACTTTTGGAACCGCCGTATGCGGACCCGCATGTACGGTGGTGTGAGAGGACGGGGGCCTACCGCCCCCTCCTACTCGATTCGCCCAGCACGAGCGTCATCTATAGGGTGAGGAAAGCAGGGCATGAGAAGGAGGGGCTCAGTGCCCTCTCATGCCTTCACAGCGGCGCAGTGGTGCATTTCAGAAGTGTGAGTCCAAACCCAGCTTAGCGGCCCCGCAGGACTCCCGTACAATCAATTCCGGCTCGACAATGAAGGAGCTTGCGCCGGATTGGCTGTTAATGAGGTCATACAGCATCAGTGCGGCTAGCCGCCCGATTTTCTCTTTGTTTTGCCTGATCGTGCTCAGCGGCGGCGTTGTATAATTGCATGCTTCGATATCATCGCAGCCGATAAGCGCAAGTGTCCCGGGAACCGAAATAGCGGCTTCTTTAAGCGCGCGGAGCGCTCCGATGGCAAGCTGGTCGGAGGCTGCGAAGATCGCCCGGGGCAATTGCCCGGCGGCAATCATCCGGCGCATCGTTTCATAGCCGCTGGCCTCAAAGAAATTTTCCCCGTTCAGGAACCAACTCTCATTGATCTGCAGCCCCAGATCCTCGATAGCTTTGCGGTAACCGCTCTCGCGCATATTGGAGATATCCGATTCCAGGGTGCTGCCGATATAGCCCAGTTCACGATACCCCAGCAAATAGAAATGCTCGACGACCTTGGAGGACATCTTGAAGTTATCCGACATGATATAACCGGAGTTGCGGCCGGACAGCTTCATATCTACCCCTATGCAAGGAATTGTACTGTTATCGAGCTGGCTGATTGAGGACTCCAGCTCTTGCCCGGAGATGAGCACACAGCCGTCTACATTGTAATGCCGGCAGCGGGCCAGATAATCGTTATTGCCGCCGCTTTGGAACTTTTCGTTAGAGAAGAAGACGAGGTCGTAGCCGAGCTGCCCCATTTGTTTTTTGAAGGAATTCAGGACTTCGATAAAAAAAGGGTGGGTGAAATCAACATTCAGCATACCGGCAAAGATGACACCAATCAGGTTAGAGGATTTGGTTGCCGACGTTTTAGCCGAGTTGGAAGGGCTATATCCGGTCTCCTTGATGATCTGGAGCACTCTGGTCCGGGTATCTTCCGAAATATCACTGTAGTTATTGATGATTTTGGATACTGTCGATACCGAAACCCCGGCCATTTTCGCTATATCTTTTATATTATAGGCCATGAAAGGTCCCCCTTAGGATAAAAAGCAGCTCTTTAAAGGTAAAAAGAAAGTTGTGATAGCTGATTCGAATTGATTCGGAATAAATAATTACGAAACAGTTTCGTTAAATATTCTATAGGTTTGGAAGAAAGTAGTCAATGGAATATTTCAGCGATTTCAGTATAAATAATGTGAAAAATTCGCAAAAAAGCCCGGAAATCAATTATCAAAAATACTTTACAAAGATAATTAACGGTGTAATAATGAAAAAAAACGAAACCGCTTTCGATCGAATTGCCGGAGGGTTTCGTAATTTTTTACGAAATAGGTGTTTCGTAAAGGTGCTATATTGTATCGGCTTCGCTGAGTGCGCTGTACACCTTCATTCAAAAGTACATTGTAGACGGTGCGCTTCTGGCGCGCAGTTAAAGCGTAAGCTGCAGCAAAAATGAGAGGATGAATACAGTGAATCGTAATCAAATCAACGGATGGAACTTCACCGGCAAGGATGGGGAGTTCAGGCTGCAACAGCCGGATCACAGCAGCTTTTTATATTTTCCGCTGGTAAATGAAGCCGGCATGATGTCATCGGTGACCCCGAAGCTTCATGGACAGGCGGCTTCCGGCCATAATACGTTTTTGACCCCTCCGTTATCGGTGGAGGATTTGCATAATTCCCGCGCCTCCCGCAATTTCTGGGTATACGCTGAGGGAAAGGGAGCGTGGTCGGCCTCCGGAAATTCAGCCAGGCAAAATGCGGCTGTCTATACCGGGCATGCTGACGAAGCGGTTCTGGAGGCAGGATTTCTCTGGCACCGGGTAACCCGCAGCAACACAGAGGTGGGGATCACAGCCGAAATTATCAGTTTCGTGCCATGCAGCAATGACAAGGCAGAGCTAATGAAGATTGTTCTTACAAATACGGGAGATGAGACGCTTGTCCTAACGCCGACAGCCGCAGTTCCGCTTTATGCCCGGTCGGCAGACGATGTGCGGGATCACCGGCATGTCACCTCCCTGCTGAACCGGACCTATACGTCAGCATATGGTGTGGAGGTTCAGCCGGCTTTGTCGTTTGATGAGCGCGGCCACCGCGTGAACCACACCTCTTATGGTGTATTCGGGGCGGAGGGGGACGGCAGCAGGCCGGCCGGCTTTTTCCCGGTGCAGGAGGAGTTTATCGGAGAAGGCGGAAGCCTGGACTGGCCTGAAGCTGTCGTGCTGAATGCTCCTCCCGCTGTCCAAGCAGGCGGAGGCGTGCAGAGCGAGGGGTATGAGGCGCTGGGCGGAATCCGGTTTGCGCCTGTTTCCCTGCAGCCCGGAGACAGTCATGCTTATGTCGTGGTGATGGCTATCGGGGATGACAGAATAGACGTGCCTGCACTGATGGGGAAATACGGATCAGCAGTGGCGTTTGACCGCTGTCTGGAGGAGAATAAAGCATTTTGGTCCGATAAAGTGAACACGGTGCAGTTTCATACCGGTGATCCGCAGGCGGATCAATGGATGAAATGGGTGACCCTGCAGCCTGTGCTTAGAAGACTCTACGGCAACTCCTTCCTGCCGTATCATGACTATGGCAGAGGCGGACGCGGCTGGCGGGATTTGTGGCAGGATTGTCTGGCACTGCTTATTATGGAACCGGCGGAAGTACGGGGGCTGCTCCTGAACAATTACGCCGGCGTGAGAATTGACGGCAGCAATGCGACCATTATCGGCCAGCAGCCGGGTGAGTTCATTGCCGACCGCAACAATATCCCGCGTGTATGGATGGACCACGGTGCCTGGCCGTTTCTGACAACCCAATTGTATCTGGACCAGAGCGGCGATCTGGATTTCCTGCTGCAGGAGCAGAGCTATTTCCGCGACACCTTTATGAGCCGCTGCCGGGAACGCGACACTTCCTGGGATGAGTCTTCTGGCAATTATCTTAGAACCGCTGCCGGGGAGGTCTATAAAGGCACCATACTGGAACATATCCTGCTGCAAAATTTGGTGCCGTTCTTCAATGTCGGCGAACATAACAACATTTTGCTGGAAGGCGCCGACTGGAATGACGGGCTGGACATGGCGGCAGAGCGGGGCGAAAGTGTAGCTTTCACAGCTTTCTACGCCAGCAATCTGCTGGACATCTCCCGCATGCTGCGCACTCTTAAGGAGCGCAAGGATCAAGTGACAATGGAGCTGGCGGAGGAAATGCTGCTGCTGCTGGATTCACTTGGCGAGTGTGTGGATTACGGTTCTCCAGCAGGGAAGCTGGAGCGGCTGAACAGCTTCTACGCCGCTGCGCCTAACAAGGTAAGCGGAATTCGTGTGGCTCTGGACACGGAGCGGGTGGCAGAGGATCTGGCGCAAAAGGCAGA
This sequence comes from Paenibacillus sp. sgz302115, assembly GCF_056120445.1. Taxonomy (NCBI): domain Bacteria; kingdom Bacillati; phylum Bacillota; class Bacilli; order Caryophanales; family Paenibacillaceae; genus Paenibacillus; species Paenibacillus sp. sgz302115. The sequence continues at coordinate 257,928 of NZ_JBVYOK010000009.1, read as the reverse complement.
GTGGATATTCAACCATTTACGCCGCAATGAGTGGGTGCAAAGCGAACACGGCGACGGATGGTTTAACGGTTACTACAACAACGACGGGGAGCGGGTAGAGGGAGAATTTGCCGAAGGCACCCGCATGACGCTAACGGGCCAGGTATTTCCGATTTTGGGCCATGCCGCAGCGCCGGAGCAGATTTCGCACATCATTGCTGCGGTGGAACGCAATCTGCTGGATGACAAAATCGGCTACAGGCTGAACTCCCGGTTCGGGGGCATTCAGCAGAATCTGGGCCGCGCCTTCGGCTTCGCTTTTGGCCATAAAGAAAACGGGGCGATGTTCAGTCACATGACTGTTATGTATGGAAATGCGCTCTACAAACGCGGATATGTAAACGAAGGGCGTAAAGTACTGGAATCGTTGTATACGCTCAGCGCCGATTTTGCAACCAGCCGCATCTACCCCGGAATTCCCGAGTACATCAACGAGCAGGGCAGAGGGCTATATACTTATCTAACAGGCTCGGCAAGCTGGCTGCTGTTGACCATGGTTAATGAGGTGTTTGGGGTGAAGGGCCGCCTTGGGGATCTGCTGCTGGAACCGAAGCTGGTCCGGGAGCAGTTTGATCAAGAGGGGAAAGCCTCGATTAAGACGATCTTTGCAGAACGTGAGCTGGAAGTGGTCTATAAGTCCACAGGAAGCTCCGATTATGGTAAGTACCAAATACACTCCGCCACCCTGAACGGCAGCGAGGTGACGCTTCAGCGCGTCTCAGGGGGCATTATTATCCCACGGCAAGAACTGGAGTCACTGGCTACAGGGGAATGCCATTTGATTGAAGTGACATTGGCATAACCCCGGGAAGATCCAATCTGAGCGCCTGCACCGCTGCATACGGCGGGTGCAGGCGCTTTTTAGAAATAGAAAGAAAGGACGCGTCATTTATGGGCTACAAGCTGTCAAATGGTATTCTGACCGTCGACATTGCCGATGTTGGAGCGTATAACGGCTCCAGGTTCGATTGGACGGGGTTTATTACACAGGTAACACTAGAGCAGGGAAAACATACATTTTGCGTGCCGGAAAGTCTGGTTCCGGGAGAGGGCAGCGGGGGGATTGGCCTATGCAACGAGTTCGGCATTTCCCGGGCAATTGGATATGACGAGGCACCGGTAGGCGGATGGTTTCCGAAGCCCGGTGTAGGACTCCTGCAGAAGCAGAACCGCGACCCGTACAACTTTGCACATGATTACAAGGTGCAGCCATTCACTACCCAAGTAGAAGGAGACACTCATGCAGTCACATATACCGTCCAGACCATGGAGTGCGCCGGTTATGGCATGCGTTTGACCAAATCTCTTTCCTTGTGCCAAGATCAATTAAAGATTGCTTATGAGCTGGAAAATACAGGAACTAATCCTATCCAAACCGAGGAGTACATTCATAACTTCATCGGAATTGACGGTAATAAGACAGGAAAGGATTATGAACTCCGGGTCCCGGGCATTCTTGCAATAGAAGCAGCAGAATCGGATTACACCACTAACTTATTGCAGGTATCGGGAGATAGACTAGGCTGGAGGGAAGAGCCGGATCGGCCATTTTATTGCATGCTGGGTGGCTGGGAGCAGGCGGAAGCCGGGTTCAATTGGGAACTGCTTCATAAGCCGAGTGGAACGGGAGTGCGAGAAAGCGGGGATTTCCGGGTAGCCCGGATGGCTTTATGGGGAGAGCGGCATGTAATTTCTCCTGAAGTTTTTGTGAACATCAGCCTTTTACCGCGTCAAAGCGAGTGCTGGTGCCGGATCTATCAGTTTTTCACCTCTTCATGAGCCCTGATCTTACCTCCCATGTGAATAATTATACTTGATGGTGTGTAAGAATATTGCTATCATATGCATATCCATATTCGTAGGAGAGAAAGGGTGGGGAGCAAGTTGAGCAAGAGAGCATACAATTTTAACGCTGGTCCGGCGGCATTGCCGCTTACAGTACTAGAGCGTGCACAAGCGGAGTTTGTTGATTTCCGGGAAAATGGAATGTCTATTATGGAGATGTCGCATCGCGGGGCGGTATACGAATCCGTGCATAATGAAGCTCAGGAACGTCTGCTTAAGCTCCTCGGCAATCCTGAAGGCTACAAGGTTCTGTTCGTTCAAGGCGGGGCAAGCACCCAGTTCGCCATGATCCCGATGAACTTCATCTCGGAAGGCCAAGTGGGCAGCTATGTAATGACAGGAAGCTGGGCAGACAAAGCCCTCAAGGAAGCCAAGCTTCTGGGAGGCGCGCATGTTGCCGCATCGTCAGAGGACAAGAAGTTCCTGGCGATTCCTGAGCTGAGCAGCATCAAGCCTGCGGACAATGCGGCTTATCTGCACATTACTTCGAATGAGACCATTGAAGGCACCCAATATGCGGAGTATCCGGATTCCGGTTCGATTCCGCTGATCGCCGATATGTCCAGCGACATTCTGAGCCGCAGCTTTGACGTGAATCAGTTCGGACTGATCTATGCCGGTGCACAGAAGAATCTCGGTCCTTCCGGTGTAACTGTGGTGATCGCCAAGGAAGAGCTGCTGGCAAAGTCGCCTTCAACGATTCCGACCATTTTGCGGTATGACACACATTACAAGAACAACTCTCTGTACAATACTCCGCCATCCTTCTCTGTATATATGGTCAATGAAGTGTTAAAATGGATTGAGGAGCAGGGCGGACTGGCTGGCATTGAAGTCAAGAACCGTGATAAAGCCGGGCTTCTGTATGATCACATTGATGGCAGCGACGGATTCTACCGCGGGGTTGCAGAAACTGGCAGCCGCTCGATTATGAATGTTACGTTCCGTATGGAATCGGAAGAGCTGGAGAAGAAATTCGTCAAAGCAGCCGAGCAGGAAGGTTTTATTGGACTGAAGGGTCACCGCAGTGTAGGAGGCTTGAGAGCTTCCATCTACAATGCCGTTCCTTACGAGAGTGTAAAGGCGCTGTCTGATTTCATGAAGCATTTCCGGCAAACTCAAGGTTAATGAATGTAAATTTCTAGACCTTCCGCCTGTTGGCGGAAGGTTTTCTGCTTTGTACGCAGCTCAAGCCTATAGAGAGGAAGTTAACTTATTATGGCACTACACATTGTGCTGGTGGAACCGGAGATTCCGGCTAACACCGGCAATATCGCCCGTACCTGCGCGGCTACAGGCACTCATCTGCATCTGGTGCGTCCACTCGGCTTCCGTACGGACGATGCCACACTGAAGCGGGCGGGCCTTGATTATTGGCATGCCGTTCATATTGAATATCATGACTCCTTCGGGGAAGTGCTGGAGAAGTATGCCGAAGGCCGCTTTTTCTATGCAACAACCAAGGCAGAGAAACGTTATACTGATTTTGCGTTCCGGGATGGAGATTTCTTTGTATTTGGCAAAGAGACCAAGGGCTTGTCTGCGGAGATTCTCGAAGCCGGCAAAGAAACGACGATGCGCATGCCGATGAGCGAGGCGGTTAGATCGCTTAATTTATCCAATTCTGCGGCGATTATTGTCTATGAAGCGCTGCGTCAGATGGATTTCCCACAACTTTTCTAAAAGAAATCACGAATTTTTGATTTTTTCAGCAGGATTCGACATTTTGGTAACGAAATAGTAGATTAGTGCCGAAATAAGTAGTAGATACTAATTTTTGTTGAACAGGAGAGTGTAAGTTAGATATGAAACCTGCTGGCGTAGTTAGAAAAGTAGATCAGCTGGGTAGAATTGTTCTGCCTAAGTCCCTGCGTAAAAGGTACCAAATGAATGAAGGCGATCCTGTGGAAATTCTGGTGCAGGGCGATCACATCATTCTGGAGCGTTACCGTCCGAAATGTGTCTTTTGTGGATCAATGGAGGGCGTAAGCGAATATAAAGACCGTTATATTTGTGCTGAATGCCTGACCGAAATGACTCAATTGCCAAGACACGCCTAAGTAAACGCAGTGCATTCCCCGAGAATGTGCGCAAGAGGCAACTTGTACATATGAAAGGCAGCAATCGGCGTCCTCTTGGGGAATGCCCATAATAGCAGGCTTTTCTGTAAAAAGTGGGCTATAGCCAAAAAAAGGGAGCGCCGCACATCAGTGCGGTGCTCCTTTCATTAGAAGTATTCTGAGTCACAAGCCTTTGGTCTTGTCGTCATTGTAGGAAGAAGTAAGAATGCCGGTCAGAAACAGCAGAAACACTAAAGTGATGATCCAAAAAGTCAAGGAGAACGACATGCTGGCACCTCCATGAGTAGCTGTATTCGTTTTCCTGATTATAATACATAATGATCACTTGAAAAAGAGAAAACTGGTAGGAACCCGGCGCAAATTTCCATCTGACGGATCGTTAATGACTCTGCCCTTGAAGATGAGGGAAGAAGAGCCGCCGCCATCCAGATTATAAGCATCAATGACACCCATGTTATACAGCTTGTTCTGAAGCTCCTCCAGCGTAGCGCCTGAGTTGCCGTTCTCATTATAGCCGTCCGCGACCATAATCAGCAGTTGATCGTCCTTGTACTTGCCGATAACCGTGCGCGGTGCGCGTTTGGGGGATAGCTGCCATTTGGCAGGGATCGCTACTTTATTGCTGTTCTTCAGCAGGACCGGCACAAAGGTTGCGCCGAATACCGGCTGGAGCTGATCAAGCTGCGACTGGCTGTAAAATTTGCCGCCGATTAGCTGGCCCGATTTGTTCAGGCCGACAAAGCTGAGATCCTTATAGCTGGATTCGAAGCCATACACATACTCTCCGCCGACTATCGTTGTGGAAAGAGGGTAACGCTTGCTGCCTTTATCGGCAAATCCGCCAGCGTTGATGCCGGCAGTCGCGCCATAGCGGCTCACGGCCTGCAGTGTGGTCTCGGCTCCGCCTGTACCATCGCCGGCCAGACTCATTTTCATAGCCGCAGGGTCCTTCAGCTTGATCTTTAAGGCATGAGCTGTATAGCTTCCGGGATTAAGCCGGTAGAGTTCAATCGTAATCCGGTCGGTGCTCACAATATCGGCGGGTATTCCCAGTCTCGAGGAAATCCGGCGGTTGTAGATCCGCTCCGGGCGTGCGGCTTGGGTTTTGGCTGTATTCACCAGTGCATTCATGGCATTCGTAGTTTTCTTGTACAGCTTGGCACTGGTGCCTATGGAATCAATGGTGGTGGAGGCTGCAGCTTGCGCCGTAATCAGATTCTTTTGCAGCGCGGCTGTTTCCTTGACAGGCCCGGGGGCGGCAGCGAATTGGCCAATATTCATATTCAGTTCAAGCGGCGGCTGATACCACCACAAGCAGAGCAGCAAGCCGAAGAACGGCGCGGTCAGAATCATGAAGAAGCGGTTGACTCGTTTGACCGGCGTCATCATTTCAGCAGATCCATTTCTTTTTGCAGTGCGGCGAGCTGCTTGCGGACTTCGCTAAGCTGCGTATACAGCTTGTTGCTGTTGTCTGTCTTGTTGCTGGCATTATCTTTGGTGAAGGTAAGCAGCTCGTTAAAGGTCTGCACAGTGCTCTGCAGCTCCTTCACCTGATCGGAGAGAGCGGTGATTCGCGATTCATAATCGGTCTTCAAAACGGTAAGCTGCTGCTGGCTTTGAGTGCCAAGCTCGTTTAGCACTTGCTCTTTAAGATGGTTGGTGTAGCTGTACACGGCATAAAAGCCGAGCCCGATCATCAAAATCCAGAACAGTAAAAACCATTTTACGGAAGATCGGTTTCTCGCTGCAGTACGGCGCGAGTGTACCGGTGTCGATTCCGCTAGCGGTTGCATTTGATCACCTCAGGCATATTTTTATCAAGCTCCCATTCTATCAGACTTTTACAATTTTCGCAAAAGTGAAAGTACCTATGAAAACATGAAAAAGTGATTGCATCCTATCAAACTACTGCGATACAATTTCTATAGATTGGAATATCTGATGGACGTATTCAAGGTAAAAGAAGGAAAATCGGACAAGACATCATACATCCTTGCTTGCGTGTTGAACAGAAACGCTATAGCGTTCTCTATTCTGGGTATATTATATAGACAGCAGGAGGTCTGGGCATTAATGAGGAAGGTTTGGCGGGTGGTCATCGTGGGATGTTACCCCACAAGTATGCTGGGTACGAAATTGATTTTGGAGGAAGGAGGGGAGCTTGAGGTTGTCGGGATGTTATCCACTTGGAGCGATGGTGTTGGCAGTATAAGGGAGACGCAGCCGGATTTGGTGCTGACGGATTATCAGATGCCGGAGGGAAATGTGGAAAGTGTGCTGCAGGAGATGAAAAGAAGCTCGCAAGGCTCCCATTTCATCGTTATGACGGAGGAGGAAGACAGAGACTTGTTCCAGCCGCTGATTGAGCTGGGGGCGAGCGGTGTATTATCCAAAGGGGCTTCCTCTGGTCAACTGCTGCAGATGATAAACGGCTTGCGCGAAGGGTTCCTCTCGATACCGCTGGATTGGATAGAAAAAGGCTTTCGTCCGATTGCGTCCTCACGGGGGCTGGACGGGCTGCTGCAGCTGACTCAGACCGAAATGTTCATAATGGAACGGATTGTTCAGGGAATTACATACGATAAAATTGCTCTTGAGATTGAGGTTAGCCGCCGTTCCATCGACAACTATCTTCGCAAGATTTATGTGAAGCTGGAGGTGTCCACGCGGGCGCAGGCTATTGAGAAATTCGCTCTTTTCTCCAGACAAAACAAGCAATTGTACGCATAGCCCCTGCATAACGACATATTGCCGGCCGGCAAGGAATATTCTTGGTACCAGGGAAAGGGGGAAGCGTATGAAATATGAGTTTTCTGCCCGCGCACATACATTGAACTCTTCACCGCTTCTGAGTATACGTAAAGAGACGCGCAGAGGGACGCTGATCTCACTTGCGGAGGAGCTGCCGGCAGAAGAATTGTTTCCGCTGTCGCTGCTTGCAGAGACGGCTTCCACGGTTATCTCGGCAGATGCCGGGGCGCTGCAATACGGTGATCCTGAAGGGTATGGTCCGCTGCGGGAATGGTTGACCGGAGATTGGCTGAAGGCCAAAGGGGTAGCTGTTGCCGATGGCGGAGTTCTGCTGACAACGGGAAGTCAACAAGCGATTGATTTGCTGTCCAGGGTATATGTTGACCCCGGAGACCGTGTATTGGTGGAAAATCCGACATCTCCGGGTATTCTGCAAGCGCTGCGGATGCAGGGTGCCGTAATTATCCCGGTTCAAGGGGACCGGGACGGACTGCTGCCGGATCATCTGCGCACGCAAATCCGCCAGCACCGGCCCAAGATGCTGTTTGCCGCGCCGAGCTTTACGAACCCGAGCGGAATTCTCTGGAGCCTTGCAAGGCGCAAGGAAGTGTTGGAGCTGTGCACCGCGCATGATGTGCTGATTGTCGAAGATGATTCCTATGGCGATCTGCATTTTCAGAGATATGCCGAACGTCCGTCGGTGAAATATCCTTCGCTGTATGCGCTGGAGAATGTCAGCGAAGGTGGACATGTGCTCTACATCGGCTCTTTCAGCAAAACGGTCGCGCCTGCGCTGCGGACGGGCTGGGCAGCGGGCAGCCGCGAGCTGATCGGCATGATGGCCGCTGCGAAGCAGATGGCCGACTGGCAATCCAGCTCCCTGAACCAGCGGCTGCTGCACCATCTGCTGGATGTGACGGCCTTCGATCTGCGCGAGCATATCGCGCTGCTGAACCGCGAATACAACACCCGCCTGAAGCTCATGGCTGAGCTGCTCAAGCGTCCGGCCTGGAAGAACAGCAGCTATGATCTGCCGACAGGCGGCATGTTCCTGTGGGTCTCGCTGCCGGAAGGGCTGGATGCGATGGCACTGCTGAAAGCCTCGCTGGCCAAAGGCGTAGCCTTCCTGCCCGGACCGCTCTGCAGCGTGAGCGGTGGCACTGGACGCATCCGCCTCAACTTCAGCCATCCGGGCAGGGATGAGCTGCTGCTGGGCATGAATCTGATGAGCGAGGCAGTCACAGAATTCACGGCACGAAGCTGAACCGGGCAGATTAATCATTTGAATTTTCTCAAAAGCTGTGTTAGGCTGTTGTTAATTAAATCGTCCTTAAACACATCGTTTCTGGATTGTTACTGGCCGTGCCAGGCAAAACCTAAACTGATGGTGAACCATTTTGAGCCTTTGTAATGAGGTTCAAATGACTTTGCCACTTGTTTAGGTTTTTCTTGTTTTTGGCCATCATTTGAAATGTATAAGGAAGAGAGGGAATTGGAATGGCTAAAGTACAAAATGGATTTCCTGAGCATTTTTTGTGGGGTGGCGCAACCGCTGCCAATCAGCTTGAGGGCGCTTATGATCAGGATGGCAAAGGTCTCTCGACCGCAGATATGATCGCGTATGTGCCGAAGGAGAAGCGACAGGGGGATCATGCGATGGAAATCTCCACGGAGCGGATCAACGGGATTCTTGCCGGGGAAGTAAACGACAGATTCCCTAAACGGGAAGGTGTAGATTTCTATCACCGCTACAAGGAGGACATCGCTTTATTCGCCGAAATGGGCTTTAAAGTGTTCCGGATGTCCATCAACTGGTCACGGATCTTTCCGAATGGCGATGATGCGGAGCCGAACGAGCAGGGCCTTGCGTTTTATGATCAGGTCTTTGATGAATTGAATAAATACGGCATTGAGCCTTTGGTGACCTTGTCGCATTATGAAACGCCGCTCGGCCTTACACAGAAATACAACGGCTGGGCCAGCCGCGAAGTAATCCAGCACTACGTGAAGTATGCCGAAACCGTATTCAACCGCTATAAAAACAAAGTGAAATATTGGCTGACCTTCAACGAAATCAACGTCATGGTGTTCAGCCCCTATACCGGAGGCGGGATTCTTTCAGACCGTTTGGAAAATAAGCTGCAGACGGTGTACCAGGCACTGCACCATCAGTTCGTGGCCAGTGCGCTGGTGACGAAGCTTGGTCATGAGATTATCCCCGGCTCCCAAATCGGCTGTATGCTGGCCCGGATGGAATCTTATCCTCATACCTGCAATCCGGCAGATGTGCGCAAGAGCCAGCAGGAGAACCAGATGAATCTGTTCTTCACCGATGTGCATGCCCGCGGGAAATACCCGCGTTACATGGAGCGTTATTTTGCTGACAATAATATTGTTATCGCACGCGAGCCTGGAGATGACGAGATTCTTGCCGCCCATACGGTTGATTTTATCTCGTTCAGCTATTATATGACGCTTACCGTATCTGCTGGTCCAGAAGGAGAAGCTACGGCGGGGAATTTGCTTGGCGGGATCAAGAATCCGTATTTGCAGGCGTCCGATTGGGGCTGGCAGATTGATCCGGTTGGCCTGCGCATTACCTTGAACACGTTATATGACCGTTATCAAAAGCCTTTGTTCATCGTAGAGAACGGTCTTGGAGCCTATGACAAGGTGGAGGCCGACGGCTCCATACATGATCAGTACCGGATTGATTATTTGAGACAGCATATTCAGGAGATGAAAGAGGCCATTAAGGATGGCGTTGAGCTGATGGGGTATACCAGTTGGGGGCCGATTGACTTGGTAAGTATGTCCACTTCGGAGATGTCCAAACGCTACGGATTCATTTATGTGGATTTGGATGATGAGGGAGTAGGCACACTGAACCGCAGCAAAAAGGACTCTTTTGAATGGTACAAGAAGGTCATTGCGTCGAACGGTGAAGTACTGTAAATAACCTATACCAAGAAGGGTGGAAAAGAATATGCAAACACCATTTCCCGAAGGATTTTTATGGGGAGGAGCGGTTGCCGCCAATCAATGCGAAGGTGCTTATAACAGCTACGGCAAAGGACTGTCCACACAGGATGTAATGCCTCAGGGGATTGCCGGGCCGCTTACGGAGGAACCGACGGAGAACAATCTGAAGCTGATCGGGATTGATTTTTACCACCGCTATAAAGAAGATGTGAAGCTGTTTGCCGAAATGGGCTTCAAGGTATTCCGCACGTCCATTGCCTGGTCCCGCATTTATCCAAACGGCGACGATCTGACTCCGAATGAGCAAGGCCTGCAGTTCTACGATGATTTGTTCGATGAGTGCCTGAAATACGGGATTGAGCCGCTGGTGACGCTGTCCCACTATGAAACGCCGCTGCATCTCGCCAAGGAATATGACGGCTGGGTGAACCGCAAGCTGATCGGGTTCTACGAGCGTTACGTGACTACTGTGTTCAACCGGTATAAGGACAAGGTGAAGTACTGGCTGACCTTCAATGAAATCAATTCGATTCTGGAAGCACCGTTTATGAGCGGAGGCATCTATACGCCAAAAGAAAAGCTGTCCAAGCAGGATCTGTACCAGGCTGTCCATCATGAGCTGGTGGCAAGTGCGACTGCAGTTAAGCTGGGCCATGAAATCATGCCGGGAGCCCAAATTGGCTGCATGGTGCTCAGTATGCCGACCTATCCGCTGACGCCGAACCCGGACGATGTGATTGCATGTATGTTGTCAGAGCATAAAAATGATTTCTTTGCCGATGTTCATGCCCGCGGCGAGTATCCGAATTATATGAAGCGCTACTTCAGAGATCACGGCATTGAGATTCATTTTGAGCCTGGAGACGCGGAATTGCTCAAGCATACGGTTGATTTTATCTCCTTCAGCTATTATGTGAGCATCTGTGAGACGGGAGATCCCGAGAAGCGAATCGCCGGAAAAGGGAATTTGCTCGGTGGTGTGCCCAATCCGCATCTGGAAGCCAGTGAATGGGGCTGGCAGATTGACCCGCAGGGGCTGCGCTATGTGCTCAACCGCTTCTATGACCGCTACCAGAAGCCGCTGTTTATCGTGGAGAATGGTCTTGGAGCAGTGGATCAGCTGACAGATGACGGTAACGGCGGCAAAACGGTGCAGGACGACTACAGAATTAAATATCTTAACGATCATTTGGTGCAGGTGGGAGAAGCCCTCCTGGACGGTGTTGAAGTGATGGGCTACACCACTTGGGGTTGTATCGACATTGTCAGCGCGTCTACTGCCGAAATGAAGAAACGCTACGGCTTCATCTATGTGGACCGCAACAATGATGGCACAGGCACGCTTGCGAGATATAAGAAAAAATCTTTTGACTGGTACAAGGAGGTTATTAGCACAAATGGGGCAACATTAGAATAGACGCAAAATTTTTCTATATAAGCTGAACTAAAGAACTACAAAAAGGCAGAAGTAGCGGAGGGGAAGTTTGGAACTGGAGGAGCGATAGCGACCGCCTTTATGTTTGGATTTCTACCGCGAAAAGCGGTTCAAAATCAGGAAATCCAAACATAACAGCGGCCGGAAGTCCAAACATTCCCCGCAGCTACGAATAATGCCGACTGGTAATTCAGCTCCTATAAAAAACCGTTTTCATAAAAACGTTGTCAACCTCATGTTGATGTGCTAAGATGCTGGTACAGGTAAAATAACTGGATTGTTACTGTTAGTTCAGGCAAAACCAGAAACTGGCGTTCTTATAATGCCCGTTTTGGTTTTGCCTTTTTTACTACTCTGACGGTGTAAGGTGATGGAATGAAAATTGCGAAGGTGCTCAACAATAATGTCGTCACCGTAATGGACGCCAGCCAGAAGGAACAGGTCGTTATGGGACGCGGGATTGCCTTCAAGAAACAGGCCGGCGATGAGATTGATGAAGACAAGGTTGAGAAGGTATTCTCACTGGAAAATAAAGAAGTATCACAAAAGCTGATGGCGCTCCTCTCGGACATCCCGATGGAATATGTGGAATGCTCCGATGAAGTGATCCGCTATGCCGAGACGGTGCTGGGAGAGAAGCTGCACGACAGTATCTATATCTCGCTGACGGACCATATCCATTTTGCCATCGACCGCCACCGTCAGGGGCTTCAAATCAAAAATGCGCTTTTGTGGGAAATCAAGCGGATGTACCGCAAGGAGTTCTCGATCGGTTTAAAAGCGCTGCAAATCATCGAGGAGAGACTTGGCGTTCTGCTGCCGGAGGACGAGTGCGCTTTCATCACGATGCATTTGGTCAATGCCCAGATGAACGGTGAAATGCGGGAAACGGTGAGCATAACCAATATTGTGAAGGACATATTAAACATTGTAAGACGGAGCTTTCTTATCGAGCTGGACGAGGAGTCTCTTGGATATTTCCGCTTTCTTACGCATCTGAAGTTTTTCGCGCAGCGGGTCGTTCAAGGAACGCCTATTGAAGACAGGGACAAGGATCATGCGCTGCATGAGCTGGTCAGCAAGCAGTACCCGGAGGCTTACGCCTGTGCCATCAAGATAGCGGACTACACACGCAAGATTTACAAGCGGGTCTTGTCCAGGGAAGAAATATTGTATATGACCATCCATATTGAACGGATAATCAGAAACGATGATGCAACTGAATAACGGTGAACGGGATTGTTACTCTAAGCAGGCAAAACCTAAACACGAACGGTGATGAAGGCAATAGGCATCACTGCTCGGTGTTTAGGTTTTTATTTTTGTCAAAAAACACTCAGAAACGAAGGTGCACACCATAATGGATAAAAAAGCGTTGTCTAAAGAAATACTGAGGCTGGTAGGCGGGGAAGAGAATATTGATCAGGTTACTCACTGCATGACACGCCTGCGTTTTAATCTGAATGATAATCAGCGGGCAGACAAGGCGGCTCTGCAAAAAACGGACGGCGTCATGGGAGTCATGATTAACGGGGGGCAATTCCAGGTCATCATCGGCAATGATGTGCCTGTGGTATACAATGAGCTGGTTGGCAATATGAAGGTTTCTCCTGATCAGAAGGCGTCCTCCGGGGCAGTGGAGAAGAAGCAGGGGAACCCGCTCAGCAAGCTGTTTGATTTCATCTCCGGGATCTTCACACCGATTCTGCCGGCGATCACCGGCGCGGGGATGATTAAAGGGATTGTGGCGCTTCTCGTTGCTATGGGCTGGATGGGAACAGGGAATTCAACCTATGTGATTCTCTCTGCCATCGGCGACGGAGCTTTCTATTTCCTGCCTATCGTCCTGGCGGTCAGCGCCGCCCGCAAGCTGGGAAGCAATATGTATATCGCGGCAGCCATCGGGGCTGCGATCCTTCATCCAACGATTACGACCCTGCTGGGGTCCGGGGAAAAGGTTACCTTTGCCTCGCTGCCGGTTGTTGCCGCAACGTACTCTTCTTCCGTTATTCCGATTGTAATTGCCGTGTGGCTGGCTTCCTATGTGGAAAAAGCGGTAGATAAAGTAACTCACGCTTCGCTGAAGCTGATCATTGTTCCAACAGTAACGCTGCTTGTAATTGTGCCGCTCACCCTGATTGCTGTCGGCCCGCTAGGCGTTATTATCGGGAACGGTCTTACCGGCGGAATAAGCTGGCTGTTCGAAAATACAGGTCTCTTCGCAGGTCTCCTGCTCGGCGGAACCATGTCGCTGCTTATCATTACAGGGATGCACTATGCATTGATTCCGATTATGATCGCTTCGATTGCGCAGCTTGGCTATGATTACATGATTCCGATCATGATGGTGGCTAACTTTGCGCAGGCAGGCAGCGCCTTGGGTGTCTCCCTGAGAACAAAAAATTCCAAGCTAAAGTCTCTTTCGATGTCCACAAGTATTACCGCTTTTATGGGGATTACTGAGCCGGCTATGTATGGCGTGAACATGCGTCTGAAGAAGCCGTTCATCGCCGCACTAATCGGGGGAGCGGTTGGTGGAGCCTTCCTCAGTCTCTTTAAAGTAAAAGCGTATGTGATCGGTGGTCTTGCCGGTCTCTCCGGTATTCCGATGGTTCTGGGTGCGACCTTTGTCTATTCGGTTATCGGTTTTGTGATTGGTGCCGCTGTCGCAGCCATTGTCACTTATATTCTGGGCTTTGAAGATGAAGCTGAGGTAAAAGCAGAGGCAGCATCGGGTTCCGCTGCTGCGGCAAGCGTGTCTGCGGCTGCAGCATCTGCTGGAGCACCCGAACTGGTGATGGTTAGTGAGGAAATTTTCAGTCCAATTGCCGGTGAAGTCAAACCGCTGAGTGAAGTGAATGATCCGGCTTTCTCTGAAGAAATTATGGGTAAGGGGTTCGCCATTCAGCCATCTGCAGGCCGTGTGGTGTCGCCGGTTAACGGGACGGTGTTCTCCTTGTCCAAGAGCGGCCATGCCATTGGCCTCGTTAGTGACAACGGAGCCGAAATGCTGATTCACATCGGGATAGATACCGTGAAACTCAAGGGGCTGCATTTCTCGCCGAAGGTTACCGCCGGCACCAAAGTGGCAATTGGCGACCTGCTAATGGAATTCGATCTCGCTGAGATTGAAAAAGCCGGCTTCAGCACCATCACGCCGGTGATCATTACGAACATTCAGCAGTATGACTCGATTGAGTCCGCAGGCCGCTCTTCGGTGAAGGAGAAGGAATTGCTGTATACGGTGCGGGCGTAAACGTTGCTTGAATGGAAATGCTAACCCTTCGCTTTGCGGCCAGGTAATTGTATTTGGTACAGTTAAAAGAGGGGGAAAGCAGAATTTTTAGAAGGTAATTGTATTTGGTACACTTAAAAACCGTGGATAGCCGCCTTTTCCAGTAATACTGTCTTTTTAAGTGTAGAGACTGCAACTAAAGTTTATATAGCGCCAAAATATTAGTTTTTAGTTGCATGGAATACAGTTATGGCTTGGAGAGGGCTCAGAGGCTCTGAGCTAAAAGAAAGATGGTGAGTTTGAAGGAATAAAGATGGTGACTCCGGAGGAATAAGGGTACTGAGTTTGAAAGAATAAAGTTACTGAGTTTGAAGGAAATTTGAATGTACACATGAGCGGTCCCGAAGCAGAGTTTCTGCGGATGGGACCGCTCTTTGTGTGTTTGCAAGGGCAAGCGCTCCTACTGGGCGTGCGGCCGTGCGGAGCGGCGGACCTACTGCTTGCCTGCGCTGATCTCCGCGATTGCGGCATATTCGATCAGCGCTGCGGTTCCGGCGGCCGTGAGCGTGTAGCGGCCGCGCCCCACCCGGAAGAACCACCCATAGTAGTTCTTCTGCAGGAACGCGGCGGCGCCGGGCACGCCGCTTCTCTTGCGCAGCTCGGCGGGAGTCACGCCGGGCCGCGCCTCCGCCCGGCTGCGCGCAGCCGCCGGGCCCAAGGCAGACGCAGCAGCGCTGGCCGCTGCTGTGTCTGCCCCTGGCGCGCCGCGAAGCTGAGCGCGCCCCCCGGCGAGGCCGGCCGCGTGAGCGGCTTCGGCCTCGGCTGCCTGCAGCGCGAGTGCCACGCGCAGCGCCTTCTCGCGGTAGGCCGTCACGAGCTTGACGCGCGTGCTGCCGCCGGTGTTGTAGTCCCCGCTGCGCTCGCGGAACTCATAGAGCAGGCGCTCGCGCCGCCGGGCGCCGCTGCGGACCTGAGGCGGCGCGTCGCCCGGCTCCGCGAGCACCTCGACGAGCGGGGCCTTGGTCTTGTAGAAGACCACGGTGATCAGCCCGAGGCCGAGCCGGCGGCACAGCCCGGTAAGCTCGCCCCAGCGCTGGTTCACCGCGCCTTTTTTGTCCCGCACCCGTTCTACCGCAAGGTAGACGCTCGGACTGAGCTTCAGTCGTTCAACCCCCTGCAGCAGCAGGGCGAGGTTGAACGATTTTTTCATCTCCACAATCAGCGGCAGCTCCTCATCCGCCCGTATGCCCACCATATCGCAAGTCCGCACCTCGCCTTTGATCTCATAGCCTTGTCTTTCAAAAAAAATTTTCAAAGGAGCATACAGCTCCGTTTCATGCTTGACAGCCATAGGGGTCACTCCTGCGTCAGAATTAACGATTCTCTATTATAGCACAGCAAAAAAGAGGTCAACTATTCCGGGCTTTCCGCATAGTTATGTAATACACTTTTAAAGCTGGTGGAGCAAGTAGGAGCGCAAGAGGAGGCAGCGAGCAATGGATATATTTGAACGTATAGCTTCGTATCGGGCTGAGAACGACCGTTTGGCGTGGAGCGGCACCTTCAAGGACTATATAGAACTGTTGAAAAAAGACCCCTCTCCCGCCAAAACAGCTCATTCCCGCGTATACGACATGATCAAGTCACACGGCGTTGAGGAGATCAACGGACGCAAGAGGTATAAGTTTTTTGAGCAGGAGATTTTTGGACTCGACCGTGCGGTCGAGAAGCTGGTGGAGGAGTATTTTCATTCCGCCGCCCGGCGGCTTGATGTGCGAAAACGGATATTGCTGCTGATGGGGCCGGTCAGCGGGGGGAAGTCAACGCTGGTCACACTGCTGAAGCGCGGCCTTGAGCTGTATTCGCGCACCGATGCGGGTGCGGTATATGCGATTGAAGGCTGCCCGATGCATGAAGACCCGCTGCATTTGATCCCGCTGGAGCTGCGTCCCGAGATTGAGCGGGAGCTTGGGGTACGCATCGAGGGTAACCTGTGCCCCTCCTGCCAGATGCGGCTCAAAAATGAATACCGCGGCGACATTGAGCAGGTAAAGGTAGTCCGCGTGCTGCTGTCGGAGGAAGAGCGCGTCGGTATCGGGACCTTCAGTCCTTCCGATCCGAAGTCGCAGGATATCGCCGACCTGACAGGCAGCATCGACTTTTCCACTATTACCGAATTCGGATCAGAATCCGACCCGCGCGCCTACCGGTTCGACGGGGAGCTGAACAAGGCCAACCGCGGGCTGATGGAGTTCCAGGAAATGCTCAAGTGCGATGAGAAGTTTCTCTGGAACCTGCTGTCGCTGACCCAGGAGGGCAACTTCAAGGCGGGCCGGTTCGCGCTGATTTCGGCGGATGAGATGATTATTGCCCACACGAATGAAACGGAGTATAAATCCTTTATCTCCAATAAAAAGAACGAAGCGCTTCAGTCGCGTATGATCGTCATGCCGGTTCCGTACAATCTCAGAGTGTCGGAGGAGGAGAAAATCTACGCCAAGCTGATCTCCCAAAGCGACATGAAGCATGTGCATATTGCCCCGCATGCGCTGCGGGCAGCGGCGATTTTCTCGATCCTGACCCGCCTTAAGGAGAGCAAGAAGCAGGGCATGGACCTGATCAAAAAGCTGCGCATGTACGATGGTGAAGAGGTGGAGGGCTACAAGGAAGCCGATCTCAAGGAGATGCAGACCGAGTATCTGGACGAAGGAATGTCCGGCATCGACCCGCGTTATGTCATCAACCGGATTTCCAGTGCGCTGATCAAGGGCGATCTGCAGTGCATGAATGCGCTGGATGTGTTGCGGGCGATCAAGGACGGTCTGGACCAGCATCCTTCGATTACGAAGGAAGAGCGGGAGCGTTATCTGAACTTTATTTCCATTGCCCGCAAGGAATACGATATTCTGGCCAAGAGCGAAGTGCAGAAGGCATTTGTATATTCTTTTGAGGAATCGGCCAAAACACTGTTCGAGAACTATCTCGACAACATCGAGGCGTTCTGCAACTGGACCAAAATCCGTGATCCGCTCACGGACGAGGAGATGGAGCCGGATGAACGTTTGATGCGCTCCATTGAAGAGCAGATCGGCATTTCCGAGAATGCCAAGAAGGCGTTCCGCGAAGAGATTCTGATCCGTATTTCCGCCTATTCCCGCAAAGGCAAAAAGTTCGAGTACAACAACCATGACCGGCTCCGCGAAGCGATTGAGAAGAAGCTGTTCGCCGACCTGAAGGATATCGTCAAAATCACCACCTCCTCCAAAACGCCGGATGAAAGCCAGCTTAAGCGTATTAACGAGGTGTCCAGACGTCTGATCGACGATCACGGCTACTGCCCGATCTGCGCCAATGAGCTGCTCAAATATGTCGGAAGTCTGCTGAACCGGTAGGTGTCAGAGACTCTGCCGGCCACGGCTTGCCGGTTGCCCTAATAATCTAAGCAGCAAGCCGAAGCACAATGAAGAAGCGTGTCCCCGGAATGAGGGGACACGCTTTTTGTGGCTTATTCTACGGACATGCAGTGCCATTTTAGTGCTGCTGCTTGGCGTACCATTCCGAGAATTGCTTCTGGTATTCGGCAATATACTTGTCAATTCCCGCAGCCTTCAGTCTTTCTAGTGCTTTGGGGTAGGCGGTGTCATAATCAATGAAGCCGCTGCCGATAGGCGCGAGGTATTCAGTGAATACGCCGTTCAGTTTAGTTTCTTCATTCTTGACCGGCGTATTGTCAAAGTTGAAGCCTGCGCCTTTGGAGATGATTGCACCGTCATCCCAGGCTTTGTATTTGGCAATGAAATCATCCGGCACCGTATTGTCGAAGCGCATGAAGTTCTTGTTCATCAGCAGCCAGTCGGGAATCAGTGAATCTGTGCTAATCTTCGTCAAGCGGCCGTTGGCATCCAGGGTATAGTCGGTTCCCTTAATGCCGTAGGCGAACAGGTCATACAGCTCCTGGTTTTTCTGCAGCAGGTTGAAGAACATCACGTAACGTTCCGGGTCCTTGGCAGCGGAAGAGACGAAGAAGGCAGTGCTGTAGGTGCCGCGGCTGATCTTCGGACGGCCGGTTCCCAGGAAGTAGTTCACCAGCTTGGCATCCGGCACCGCTTGTGAGATGGTGGCAGCCCCTTCAAAAGGACGGGCGGCTGTTCCGGCCCAGTACATCGCTTTGCCGGAATTCCAGTCGGATTGCAGCTGCGGGAAGTTGGTGGCGGCATATTTCGGAATGATGCCTTTGTCATACCAGCCCTGCATCAGCTTCGCATAACGTTTGAACTCTTCGGACTCGAACCAGCTAATAATCTGATCACCTTCCGCCGACTCGTCCAGTGCAATAAAATCATTTTGCCAGTACAGGTTCTTGTCGGTGTAGTCATATTGCAGCATTCTGCGCGCATCGGTATTGGCATACCCGATCAGGTCCGGATGAAGGGCATGGACCTTGTCATAGAACTGCTCCAGCTCCGCAAGCGAGGAGACCTGCTTCATCCCGGCTTCCTCCAGCAGGTCCTGTCTGACCAGCACGGAGTAGAATTCTGCAGAGTTCGGTTTGTTGCCGACCGGAATCGCATATTGCTTTCCGTCCAGCTGGAAGGCTTTGAAGGAGGCCACGTCAACATTCTTGCTCAAGTCGGCTGCGGCGCCCACATAAGGAGTAAGATCGGCATACAGTCCTTTGGCTACGGATTTTACCATATAATTACTGTCCGTGTAGGTGGCAAAGTCCTCTCCCGTGGACAGCATCAGGTCGGTCTTGCCGCCTGCGTACTCGGTCCAGGGCAGGAACTGGAATTCAACCTCGGCATTGATTTCACGCTTGACTACATCATAGAATTCCGTCTTGGCCAGCTCCTTCATCCGGTTCGACTCATCGCCATACAGCACAATTTTGAGCTTGGCGGGGGCCAGAGCGCTGCTGCCTGCTGCTGAAGGTGCGGTTTCATTTTCGCTTCCCGGACTGTGGGTAGCGCTTTCATTGTTGCCCTGGGAACAGGCGCTTAGCAAGAATACGGCCGACAGGAGCACACTTACCCAACCTTTTTTCTTTTTCATGATTAACCCTCCTGAAATAGAATCATTATGCTTGAAGCTTCTATTGCAACGGCGCTGCTCCCTTGCCTCCATTGTACAATAAGTTGAAGCAGGGGAGCATCAGCCGGGTGCAACCATTATTATGGAAGATCCTGGCGGCGAATCAGCCTTTGACAGAACCTACTACAATACCTTTGACAAAAAAACGCTGGAGAAAAGGATACAAGATGGCGATGGGAAGGACGGTCAGGCAGGTCATCGCCATTTTGGCTGTTTCCAAAGGCGGAGCGATGATGGCGCCTCCAACCTGTGCCGCATTGCCGGAGGCGAGGAACTGGATGTTCGCCATCATGTTGTACATTAGATATTGGATCGTGTAGAGATCCTGATTGGATACCAGCATCAGCGGGAGATAGAAATCGTTCCAGAACTGCAGCGCATAGAACAAGGATATGGTTACCAGTCCAACCCGGCCCAGCGGGATCATAATGCTGAAGAAGATCCGCAGGTGGCCGGCACCGTCAATCTCCGCCGACTCCACGATTTCATGCGGAATGCTGCGGAAGTAGTTCGCCATCAGGAACATCAGGAACACGCTTAGCAGATACGGCACGAACAGGCCGATCAGCTTGTCGCCCAGATGGTAGTACTTCGTGCTCAGCAAATACCACGGCAAGGTGCCACCGCTGAAAAGCATGGTGAAGTACGCGAAGAAGGCGAAGACATTTCTGAACCGGAAGCTTTTGACAGATACCACATAGGCATAGGCGGTTGTTACCAGCACAGCCGAAACGGTGCCCAGCACAGTAACGATCACGGACATGGAATAAGCCTTGAGAATCTGCTGCGCCTTGGAGCCGAACAGAAAATCATAGGTCGCAAAGGTGAAGCCGCGGGGCCAGAAGGAATATCCCTCCGCAGCGATCCTTGCTTCGGTGGACAGGGAGCCGGAAACGGCCAGAACAAACGGCACAAGACAAATGACCGAGAATACGGCAATACAGAAATAAGAGAAGATGAGCAGCCCTTTGCTGTCGGTAGTTGGCATCTTGCGGCCTCCTAAAATAGTTTGCTGTCTTTGTCGTACCAGCCGGCCAGCTTGTTGGCCGCCAGCACCAGAACAAAACCAAAGACAGATTGATAAAGAGTAATGGCTGACGCGAAGCCGAACTCGCCGGAACGAATGGCTGTGCGGTACACATACACGTCGATAATGTCGGTGGTGGGCAGCAGCAGCGGATTCAGGAAGGTTACCCCCATAATCATGCTGAGATCGCCCTTCAGCATGCCTCCAATGCCCAGCAGGGTCATCAGAATAATAGAAGGAATGAGCATTGGCAGGGTAATTCTGGTCATAATCTGCCATCTGGAGGCTCCGTCGATCCGTGCCGCTTCATAATAGGAGGTGTCGATTCCCTGCAGAACCGCATAGTAGATAATCGCTCCGTAGCCCGCGCTTTTCCAGATGTTAGCCAGCACCAGAATAATGACGAACAGCCAGGGACTCGAATACCAGTCAACCTGTGTCAGCCCAAGCGAATGGAGAAGCTGGTTCAGAATTCCCTTGTCATAATCCAGCAGGGAGAAGAGCACCGCTCCGATAATAATCCACGATATAAAATACGGGAAAAACATGACGCTTTGGGTTACCTTGATGAACCATTTGCTGCGCAGCTCGTTCAATATAATGGCGATAGCCACGGAGAAGAACGTGCCGGTCAGCATATAGAGCGCGTTCAACATTACCGTATTGCGCGTAGCCCTGAGGGCATCCTCCATGCTGGAGAAGAAGAACTCGAAGTTGGAGAAGCCCGCCCAGGGGCTGCCGAAGATGCCGTCATTGAAATTGTAATTTTTGAAGACGAGAATCAGGCCGCTCATCGGCAGGTACGCAA
The DNA here is from genome assembly GCF_056120445.1 of Paenibacillus sp. sgz302115. NCBI lineage: Bacteria > Bacillati > Bacillota > Bacilli > Caryophanales > Paenibacillaceae > Paenibacillus > Paenibacillus sp. sgz302115. The sequence goes on along the minus strand of NZ_JBVYOK010000009.1, from coordinate 236,634 downwards.
ACAGAATTAATACGACGATGCCCGGCAAGGCAAGCAGATACAGCGAGCTGTCCTTCCGCAGGGATTTGCGGATGCTCCGGGATTTGGCCGTCCTGGCCTTCATGACCTGCCCCGGTTCCGGTATAGCCTCTTGCATCATTACCAGTCCACTCCTTTTGTTAACGTTATCATTTTTGTCCTGTGTTCCCCGAGAACACTTTACATGCCACAGCATAAGGAAATATGAATGTAAACGCTACCAAAATAAACGGGAAAAAGTTAAAAAAAGCAGAATGTAAGGGCTTAAAAAAACGAAAAAAGCAGTATTTTTTTGTTTTTTTGCCCGATTCGCAGCCTGAATCCCATCACAGCCCATAAGCAAAAAGGAGAAGCCCCCGGCGCTCTATGGCAACCGGGGGCTTCTCCTTCGGATCATTTAGATTGCAGAATATGATTCATCCTCCACTTGGAGGGTGTTACTCCGTAGCGTTTTTTGAACTGGGTAGTGAAATAGGTGCTGCTGTTGTACCCCACCTGCCCGGCAATTTCCCGGATATCCATGTTAATATCTGTGACCAGCAGAGACTGTGCCTGCTCCAGCCTCAGCAGGTTTACGAAATCGGGAAAGCTGGTGCCCGCTTCCTCAGCGATCAGCCTGCTGAGATATGCGGGACTCAGGGAGAGCTTCTCGGCCAGAGCGTTCAAGGACAGTCCCGGATCATTATAATGATCCTTGATATGGCTGATGGCTTCGGCGGCAATGCTCCGGGTCTGGACAGCACGCATGCCGGCAATCCGTTCGGTGGCTGAGCAGCAGCATTCCTCAATCCAGCCCTTAAGCTTCTCATAGCTCTGGATCTGCCGGATGTGCCGGTAATAGTCAAGAAAGCCTGAATGCCGGGCATCGGCACTCAAATCGGCTGTACGGCTAAGCTCAAAGGCAAGCCTCGACAGGGCGATGGCGGCGGGCTCCGCACGATAGCTGCAGGCCACAGCCAGCAGGCGTTCCACAGCCTGCGGGATATGGGCGGCCAGCTCCGGCTGCCTGACGGTCTGCAGCACCGGTTCGAGCGCACTGTCAGGCATCGGGCTGTTGTTCAGATGGATGGTATCATCCGCAAAGATAATATTCTGCTGCTCATGAAATTTAATATAATGAAGGCAATCTGCAGCCTCGTCATATTTCGTTTTCAGCAGTGCGGCTTCCTCCGACAGCCCGCTGATTCCGAAAGCGCAGGAGAGACCGGCTTGCGGGAGCAGTGCGGCAATCTCCTCCCATTTGCTCCGGTAGAAGGCATAATCCCCGAAGCTGCCGCTATGAAGCTCGCTGAGAATCAGCACGGCAGCTCCCGGATGCGGCCGGAAGGCTTGAACCGCCGCGAGTCCGGCAAATGCAGCCTGAATCCTCGCGACGGCCTTCTCCGCCTTTTCACTGGAGTCAGTGCACACTTCATGCGTAGTAACCGACAGTACGCATACGCAATATGCCCCTCCGGGCGAGCCGAGGCTCATTTTAGGCGTATCGGTATTATCGGAGGCTTCACGGGGGGCCAGCAGCCAGCGCATCAGGGCGCTGTCGTCGCTCTCTTTTTTGAGCTGCTCCAGCTTCGCCCCGATCATCTCCAGCTCCAGGCTCACAGTGTCGAAATCACCGCCGGTCTTCAGCGCCTCCTTATTGCCGGATAGATGGACGATATTACCGAACAGCCGTCCGATCGGCTTGTAAATCCGCCGGGAGATGAGGTTGGCGCTTACTGCTGCGGCCATGATTAGAATCAGGCACAGCGTGATGATCACATTGCGGGCATGCGAAATGTCGCGGACACTGTCCTTGTAAGAGGTCTCCGATAGAAACCACAGCTTGTCGTTTGCGGAATAGATGAAGGTAATCAGCTGCGGCTCCCCGCTGCCACTGTAGACAAAGGAGCCTTTCGGAGAGCGGGAAGAGACGACCTGCTTCAGCATATCCGTCTCCAGGGTGCTGCCGGAGAGTGCGCTGTGCATAAGCACCTGAGCATTCCCGTTGATCACGGCATAACGCGTGGCTTCGCCTTCTTGTTGCGTAAAGAGATTGTTCTGCAGCTTGCCCAGATTGATGGTCAGCGCTACTGCGCCGTAATATTCGCTGTCCGCAAACGCCCGGTCATTATAGAAGACAGTCATCAGCGTCTGGGGGGTTCCGTTATTCAGGGTTGCCTGCCACAGAAACGGGGATTCAACAATCCGGCTGTTCCTGACCCTCTGAAACAGCTCCTGCTTGGAATTAGGACTAAGCGGCATATTCTCGAACATGGCAACGGGCTCGTCCACACCGAAGATGTAGGCATTCTCCAGATACTGATTAACTACCAGCGCGCCGCGGATTTGGCTAAGGGCACTGTAGAGCTGGTCGCTCCAGCTTGTGTCTCCATTGATCATGAGCGAGTTGATATTCGGATTCGCATAGAAGTCCATTGAATAATTCTGGACAATCTCCTTGTAGTTTGTGAAAACGGTTTCGGTATTCAGCAGCACATTTTGGTTGGCCTTGTTGACATTTTCTATGGAGATATTCCGGTACAAATAAAAGATTACGACGGCCAGCACAAGAATGCAGCCCACAGAAATCAGGGTCAGGCTCATAAAAAAGCGGGTGTATAGCTTCTTTCTCTTTCCCAAGATGATCACCCCTTTAAATACATCGTACTACACCTATTTTAGAGGGACAAGTGACTTCTTGACAAGCGGTGAAATGGCGGGAACTGAACAAGAAAGTATAAAAATCGGGAAATAGAGCATGAAAAACGCAAGAAAGTTACACTTATACGAACTATAATTGGTTGTGCTTACATTATGCTCGTTAGAAGGAGGATTACTGCAGTGCGAACATTCCGCAACCCGGTATTGCCGGGATTTTACCCTGACCCTTCGGCTATCCGTGTCGGAGAAGACTATTACCTTGTGACTTCCAGCTTCGAGTTTTTTCCCGGTGTGCCGGTCTTTCACAGCAAGGACATGGTGAACTGGCGCCAGCTCGGACATGTGCTGGACCGCCCCTCCCAGCTTAATCTGGATCATACCTTGCCGTCTATGGGCATCTGGGCACCGACGATTCGTTATCATGATGGCATCTTTTATATGATTACGACTTATGTGGACAATGACAAGAACCAGCATAATTTCTATGTAACCGCGACAGACCCGGCCGGAGACTGGTCCGATCCCGTATGGCTGGATGATGCTCCCGGCATTGATCCCTCCCTGTTTTTCGACGAAGACGGCAAAGTGTACTACACGGGCAACCGCGTTCCGCCCGCAGGACAGGATTATCCGAAGCATATGGATATCTGGCTGCAGGAGATTGACCTGGCGCAAGGGAAGCTGGTCGGTCCGAAGATCAGCATGTGGCAAGGAGCGCTCAAGGTGGCTCATGCGCAGGAGGGGCCGCATCTCTATAAAATCGGCGACTGGTACTATGTCCTGATTGCCGAAGGCGGGACCGGACATACCCATGCAATCACGATTGCCAGAAGCCGGAGCGTGACCGGCCCGTATGAAGGCCACAAAGCCAATCCGATTCTGACCCACCGCCATCTGGGCAGAGCCCATCCTATTGTCAATGTCGGCCACGGGGAGCTGATTGAGACACAGCACGGGGAATGGTGGATGTTCTGTCTGGCTTCCCGGACCTGTGGCGGCTATTACCGTAACCTCGGACGCGAAACATTCCTGACTCCTGTGGCCTGGGAGAATGAGTGGCCGGTAGTGAATCCCGGCAAGGGCGTGCTGGAATTCGAGTCCGCCGCTCCGGACCTGCCGGAAACGGTGTGGCCGCAGTTCCCCGCGCGCGATGATTTCACGGATGCTGAACTGGCACCGGTCTGGAATTTCCTGCGGACGCCGCGCAGTGATTTCTGGAGTCTGTCGGAGCATCCGGGATTTCTGCGGCTGCGGCTGAAGCAGGAGCGCCTCTCAGAGATAAGCAATCCGTCCTATGTGGGCAGACGGCAGCAGCATCTGAGCTTCAGGGCGGCGGCAGATATGACGTTCACACCCGCTGCCGAAGGCGAAGCTGCCGGAATCGTGCTGCTTCAGAATGCAGACTGGCACTTCCGGTACGAGCTGGGGCTTACGGCCGGGGAGCCGGAACTGCAATTGATTGAACGCCGGGGCGGCAGCGAGCAGCTGCTTGCTTCCATGCACTATTCAGGAGATAAGGTGCAGCTGAAGGTGGAAGCCAAGGGGCAGGATTACAGCTTCTACTATAGAGCCTCAGAGAGTGACAGGTGGAATGTCATCTACAGACAAGCTGATGGAAGAGTGCTTAGCACCGATTTGGCCGGAGGCTTCACAGGGGCCTACCTTGGCATGTATGCAAGCTCCCAAGGTGCGGAAAGTGCGAATTACGCCGACTTTGACTGGTTCAGCTATGAAGAGCTTGAATAGAGGGAGGGAACATTCCATGAGCGGCAATCTGAAAATAGCAGCTTATCCCCTGCCTGAGCTTCCACAGATTCCGGTACGGAGCTTTACCATTACGGATTATGGAGCGGACGGCGGCGGACTTGCGCTGTCCACCTCCGCCATTCAGGCTGCACTCGATGCCTGTGCGGCTGCCGGAGGCGGCAAGGTGGTGATTCCTCCGGGCATTTGGCGCACAGGCCCGCTTACCCTTCACAGCCGGATTAATCTGCATGCCGAGAAGGGAGCGCTTGTGCTGTTTGACCCCGATCCTCATCTGTACCCGCTGCTTCACTCCCACTACGAAGGAACGGCCGGCTGGAGGTGCCAGGCCCCGCTGGATGGAGAAGGCCTAAGCGATGTGGCGGTCACAGGGGAAGGGATATTCGACGGCAGCGGTGAGGGCTGGCGTCCGGTCAAACGCTTCAAAATGACAGAGCTGCAGTGGCAGCGGCTGACCAGCTCCGGGGGTGCGCTTGATTCCAGCAGCGAAGTCTGGTGGCCGTCCCGTGAAGCGCTGGAGGGTGAGGCGCTCTTACAGACACTTCAGCGAAAAGGGGAAACCGGCAGGGACGCTTATCTGCCGGCCCGCCCGTTTCTTCGTCCGGCGCTGCTCAGCTTCCGGAATTGCCGGAGAGTGCTGCTGGAGGGGCCTACCTTCCAGAATTCCCCTGCCTGGTGTCTTCACCCGATGGGCTGCGAGCACATTACCGTACGGAATATTCATGTGCGCAATCCGTGGTATTCGCAGAACGGGGACGGCCTTGATCTGGAGTCCTGCACCCATGCCCTTGTTGAGCACTGCAGCTTCGATGTGGGCGATGATGCCATTTGCCTGAAATCGGGAAAGGATGAGGAGGGGCGCAGACGGGGAATGCCCTGCCGGTATGTTACCATCCGCCACTGTACTGTATATCACGGACACGGCGGCGTAGTAATCGGCAGCGAGATGTCCGGCGGCGTACATGCGGTCAGGGTCAGCGACTGCCTGTTCATCGGCACGGATATCGGCCTGCGGTTCAAAAGCAACCGTGGCAGAGGCGGGGTCGTGGAGGACATCGAGATGGATAATATCCGCATGCATGGCATTCTCCACGAGGCAGTCTCCTTCCATTTGTTCTATGCCGGAGTGGAGGGGTCGGAAGGGTATGATGAACAGGAGTTTGCGGTTACGGAGGCAACTCCGCAGTTCCGCAATATTACATTAAGGAACATTGTCTGCTATGAGGCGGCAACCGCGCTGCTCGTCAACGGATTGCCGGAGCTGCCGCTTGAGGGCCTGACCGTAGAGAATTTCCATGCAGTCAGCGAACAGGGGATTATCCTGCGTCATGCCTCAGGCCTTACGCTGGACCGGGTTACACTTCAGACTGCCGAGTTGCCCAAGCTCCAGATGCATAAGTGCAGCAAGGTATCCATTCTCCGTTCGGAAGACTTGGCCATTACCCCTTGAAGCTGGAGGAAATCTTGGCCCCTGCTTCCTTCCGGTATTGGAGAGGCGTCAGCCCGGTGGATTTTTTGAATGTCTTGTTGAAGTGGGACAGATGCTCGAATCCGACCAGGGAAGCGATTTCCTGAATTTTGACTGAAGTTCCGGCTAAGAGACGTTCGGCTTCCCTGACGCGTACATGAACGATGTATTCCCGGAAATGAAAGCCAGTCAGCCGGTGGAAGACCCGGCTCAGGTAAGAGGGGCTGATAAAGAAGTGCCCCGCTGTCTCTTCCAGAGTCAATGTCTCCCGGTAGTGGTCGCGGATAAAGGTCGCAACATCCGTCACCAGATGGTGGAGCGGATGCTTCGTTCCCCCGGTCTGCGAGGTGCTCTCTGAACGCTGGAGCAGGATCATCAGCTCGGCAAAGAGCGTAACTACGGCCGTCTCGTAATACGGGCGCTGGAGCCGGCATTCTTCCAGCATCCGGTGCAGCAGGCTTTCCGCCTCGTTCTGCTCCCGCAGGGTCAGCCTGAACAGGCGGTACCTGGGGCGATGGAACCATTGGGCTTCGTCCTGGAGCGGAGCAGGCAGCAGGCCCGGATCATAATTAATCAGTATCCGTTCGAATTCGGCGATTTCGGAGCTTGCGGTAGCATGAAGCTCCCGGCCGGGAATGAGGATCAGCTCGCCCTTATGAACCGTAACCACCCGGTCGTCGACGAAGTATACGCGCTCACCTTCTGTAAGATAGTACAGCTCGGTCAGCTCATGGCTGTGGGGCCGGGGCATGGCAGTGACACCCTTGCGTTTCATGTGCTGGATGCTGAACCGTTCTTCTTCTATATAATATTTGGGACTTACGCTGCTCACGCTATTCATGAATCTCCTCATCTCTTCCGAAGCGTTAAGGTTATTATAGAATAAATACTGGCTGATATGAAAGGAGCCCGACATGCTAATTACAGTATCGAAGAACAGCGGAGAAGGATATGCCAGTCTGCAGGAGGCGCTGGATTCCATCCCGTCCGGATTACAATCGGAGGTTACTATCCGCATCAGGCCCGGCATTTATGAGGAAAAAGTAACGGTAGTGAAGGAGGCACCGCCCATTCTGCTGCTGGGGGAGGACCCGCAGTCCACGATGATCACCTGGTCTGACAATGCCCATACCCTTGGCCCGGATGGAGAGCCGCTGGGAACCTTCCGGTCCGGTACGCTGAATGTATTTGCCGAAGGATTCACGGCTGAGAATCTGACCATCCGGAACGCTTCCGGTCCTGGCACCGGGCAAGCGGTGGCAGCCTTCGTCGATGCCGGGCAGGCGGTGTTCCGCCGTGTGCGTCTCCTTGGCGACCAGGATACACTCTACACAGGACAAGGCAGACAATATTATAACGAATGTTATATCGAAGGCGATGTGGATTATATATTCGGTGCCGCTACCGCGTTGTTTGAGCGCTGCCATCTGCACAATAAGCGCTCGAGGGGATACATTACGGCAGCCTCAACACCGGAGGGCACAAAGTACGGATATGTCTTTCTTGACTGCCGGATAACCGGCGGTGAAGGAGTGAGCGAGGTTTATCTCGGACGCCCTTGGCGCCCCTTTGCTCATGTAGCTTTTATCCGTACGGTCATGGACAGTTCAATCATCGGCGAAGGCTGGCACAATTGGGGGCAGCCGGACAGGGAGAAGACCAGCCGCTATGAAGAATTCGGCAGCAGCGGGGCCGGAGCGGGCCCGGCAGACAGAGCAGCATGGTCCCGGCAACTGACTCCGCAGGAAGCTGCGGAGTATAGGGTGTTGTCTGTCCTGGATGGCTGGCATCCTGAAGGCTATTAAACATCTGCACAATGCGGATTGGATAAGGAGGCAGCTTCGGATGGAGCTACTTGAGCATTACATGAAGCAATTGACGGATTCTGTACCGCAAAGCTCAGCTTACCGCGGGGACATTCCTTATGAAGAGTGGCGGGCCGGGCTGGCAGCAGCCTTCGCTGAACGGCTGGGCGGCTTCCCTGAGAGACGGGCGGAGCTGCAGCCTGATCTTCTGGAAGAGACACATTGTCCCGGGTATACCCGGAGGCGTGTAGAGATCACTACCTACGAGGGGCTGCGCATGCCGCTCTATCTCCTGATCCCGGACCGTCCGCTCTCTTCTCCCGCACCTGCGGTTCTTGCTATTCACGGACACGGCTACGGCAGCCGGGAGATTATCGGCCTGGAGCCGGACGGCTCGGACCGGGAAGGCGATCCGGGGCTGCATAAGGATTTTGCCGTGTCCCTGGTGAGACAAGGCTTCATCATCGCCGCGCCTGAACTGCTCGGCTTCGGGGACAGACGTCTGCAGGAGGACCTCGCCAGCGGCGAGCCCGGGCGCAATTCCTGCTTCCGCCTGTCCTCGGCGCTGCTGCTGGCCGGCCGGACGATGGCCGGCTACCGCATCTACGAAACCATGCGGGCGCTGGATTATTTACAGAGTCTAGTTGAGGTTAGCGCAGAACGGGTAGGCATTATGGGGATTTCCGGCGGAGGACTGGTGGCCGGCTTCACGGCTGCACTTGACAAGCGGATTGCCTGCGCTGTGGTCAGCGGGTATGCCAATACATTTGCAGACAGTATTCTGACCAGAAACCACTGTCTGGACAACTATATTCCCGGCATTCTGCTGGAGGCGGAAATGCCGGATCTGCTGGGGCTGATTGCACCGCGCGGCTTGTTCCTGGAATCGGGAGACACGGATCAACTGTTCGGACCGGCCGGGGCAAGGCAAGCCTTAGCCCGGTTGCAGCAAATTTATGAAGCTGCGGGCCAAGGGGGCCGGATTGAGGCGGATTTTTTTGCAGGAGGGCATGAGATCCATGGTGAACCGGCGTTTGCCTGGCTGCGGCAGCAGCTTGCCGGTATGTAAGATCAAACTTGGCTTGCCAGACAAGCGACAGGAGGAATAGCGATGAGTATAACCCAAGCAACTGATGTACGGTGGTCCCGCAAAATCGCAGATACGATTCTCGGCGCGCGTAATGCGAAGGGTGAGCACGAATATGTACTGGAGCGATGGGCATATGTCCCTGGCATGCTGCTGATGGCAGTGGCCCGGGCCGGAGTTCAGCTCGGAGAACCGGAGTATCTCTCATTTATGCAGCGGCATATGGACACCTTCATCGGAGAGGACGGCTCCATCCGTACCTATTCGCTGGAGGAATACAACCTGGACCAGATCAACCAGGGAAAAAATCTGTTCTGGCTGTACCAGAATACCGGAGAGGCCCGCTACGCCGAAGCGGCCCATCTGCTGGCAGATCAGCTCATTGGCCATCCCCGCACCTCGGAAGGCGGGTTCTGGCACAAGAAGATCTATCCCTTCCAGATGTGGCTGGACGGATTGTATATGGCGTCGCCGTTTCTTGCTGAATATGGAAAAGTATTTCAACGCCCGGAGCTGATCAACGAAGCAGCCCATCAACTGCTGCTGATTGAGCGCAGAACCCGCGATCCGCGCACCGGCCTGCTCTATCACGGCTGGGATGAATCCCGGGAGCAGGAATGGGCCGACTCGTCCACCGGCTTGTCCTCCCATTTCTGGAGCCGGGCGATGGGCTGGTATGCGATGGCTGCAGTGGACTGTCTGGAGCATTTTCCTGTTACACATCCGCAGCGTGGAACCATCATCGGGATTTTCCAGCGCATGTGCGGAGCGCTTGTGGATGTTCAAGACAAGGAGACCGGCCTTTGGTATCAGGTGCTGGATCAAGCGGGGCGCAAAGGCAACTATCTCGAAGCCACCGGCTCCTGCATGTTTGTATATGCGATGGCCAAAGGGCTGCGGCTGCGGTATCTGGAGCCTTCTTTCAAAGATGCGATGCTGAAAGGCTATGAAGGGATACAGGCGCATTTGACCAGTGAGGATGAACAGGGGGTTCATTTGCATCAGATTTGCCACGGGGCAGGTCTAAGCAAGGACCGCAACGGCTCCTACGACTATTACATTTCCGAGGCTGTAGTGTCTGATGCTCCGATGGGGGTGGCTCCTTTCTTACTGGCGTCGCTTGAAGTGGAGCGGTATCGCGATGAGGTCTGAACAGCCTGCATGAAGACCGGGCCGAATGCCTATGAGTAACCTATAGTGAGCAGTACAGAAGCGTACCTCCTGCAACATGAGATACGCTTCTTTTTTTGCGGAAGAGCTTGTCCTCCGGTGTGAAACACCTTGTCTATGATTGGCTGGTTCACTTGCCGGTGATGGATTGTATGTATTGCTCCATTTGTTTCTTATGGTGTTTGTCATGCGGAATAAAGTCTCTCAGATACCCCCGGAAACTGAATTTCTTGCGGTCCCCGTCCAAATGGATTTTCGCGAATTCTTCCTCGCCCGATGGCACAATGACATCTAGAATCTTCTTCCGGTACTGCACAAATTGCTGGATGGCCGTCTGTTTGTTCAGAGGCTTTGCGTATTCAATAGCCCGGGCGTTGAACTCATTGAAGTTCTGATGTGTTACTGTCAGCGGCTGACCTTCCTTCACTTTGGCGAATGCCTCTTCGTAGAAGTATTTGTCCCACAGCATGATGTGGCAGAGCATCTCTTTTAATGACCATTTGCCAGCCTCGATAGGCGCTTCCCAGTGTGCATCTGCAAGGGCATCCAGCGATTCAATGTAAGGAATGAAAGACTGGTATTCCAATTCTAATTGTTCTTTTGTTTTTGCTGCCATAACGTCTCCTCCAGTTCAAATATAAATCCAGAATATAGTACTTACTATACCTGATTTAACTTGACTACAGCCTGTCAGGTTACAATTGAAGCGGCTTAGCAAAACAGGAACAGCTCCGGATGCAGCCAGTTGCTATAATGAAATCACCGATCGGGGAAAGGCTGGGTGGCTGCTTGAACTACAGTAAGGATATCGAACGCTCTATTGAATATATAGAGAACAATATTAAAAAAAATCTGACAGCCGAGGACATTGCGGCGGAGGCCGGGTACTCGCTGTATCATTTTTGCCGGGTGTTCAGTCTGTGCAAGGACATGCCGGTGATGGAGTATGTGCGGAGCCGGAAGCTGTCTCTGGCAGCGGTCGAGCTGTTCAGCGGCAGGCGGATTATTGATATTGCGCTGGATTATGGCTTTGAGACGCAGAGCGGGTTCGCGAAGGCGTTCCGCAAAGCTTTTGGCTACAGTCCCTCCCAATATGCGGCGCGGATGGAAGGATTTCTGCGGGATAAGGATGAACCTATTTTAAAAATCGGAGGGTATATGATGGAACCTGTATTTGTAAAAAAACCGGGCTTCCGTGTTGCGGGCTACGGTATTCATACGAATGTGGCGGAAGGACTATTTACGAAGGATATCGCTTCTTTCTGGAGCAATTATGAAGGTGAAAATCTGGAATCGAAAATGTACGACATTCTGAATCCGCCCAAGCACGGAGAGGTTGGTTTATGTATTCCCGGCACTGTGAGCGGCAATGCCACTTATCTGCTGGGGGTGATTGTGGAGGACTTCAGCCGGATCACCGGAGACATGCTTACGGCGGCTGTGCCGGAGGCGGAATACGCGGTCTTCACCACACCGCCCGTGGATACTTCGGAGGGAAAAGGGCAAGAGGCGTTTGTGCAGGTGATCAAGAGCACCTGGAAGTATATTTTCGAGGAATGGTTCCTGGCCAGCGGCTATGACTATGATGAAGACAAGCTGGATTTTGAGTATTACGACGAGCGCTGCCATTCCCGGGTGGATACGGTGATGGAGATTTATGTTCCGGTTAGGGTGCGGGTGGGAAAATAGGGTTTAGAGGCAAAGGCTGTGCGGTGGATACCGTAACTGCGGGAATGTTTGGACTTTCGGCCGCTGTTGTCTCCGGATTTACTTGATTATATCCGCTTGCGGATTAAATCCGGAGACAGCTTATGCTTACGATGCTAGCTTTCCTACGGAAAGCTCTCAGGCGGACGCTGACGCTCCTACAGTTCCAAAATTCCCTCCGTTACTCTCACCTTCACAGCCTTTGCGCTGTTAATCCTATTTTCCCGGTCGCTGGGGGTAGCAACCGGGAAAAGGCCCGCAGCGCACATTTGTGTGCTGGCGGGCCTTGCCTGTAGAGCTCTCCAACTGCAGTGAGGCGAGCTCTACACAACTTGAAAATCTGCGCGGCAAAGGCTGTGAGGTGGATGCCGTAACTGCGGGAATGTTTGGACTTACGGCCGCTGTTGTCTCCGGATTTATTTGATTATATCCGCTTGCGGATTAAATCCGGAGACAGCTTATGCTTACGATGCTAGCTTTCCTACGGAAAGCTCTCAGGCGGACGCTATCGCTCCTACAGTTCCAAAATTCCCTCCGTTACTCTCACCTACACAGCCTTTGCCCTGTTATTCCAACCTCTACTACATAAACTTCCGCTGCACCTTTTTGCCGTCATAGGTAAAAAGGGCTTTTTTGTCTTCGACCACAGTTTGCAGGTGTACGGTACGGCCCCACAGGGCATAGATGTGCGGGAGCGTGCGCTCCAGGTATTTCAGGTCCAGCTCGATGCTCTCGTAGCGGTGCACGATCAGCAGCTCGCCGTTGCGCTCGTAGTCGGCGTCCTGAATGACAAGGTACGGCGAGCCGCCGTTGACCCGGGCGAGTACGAGCTGGTCGCGGACATTTTCCCAGGCCTTGTCGGTGATTTTCCATTCCGGGCCTTTCTTCTCGAAGACATACAGGTCCAGGTCATTGACCAATTCCTTCGACAGATAGCTGCGGATAAAAGAGATGTCAGAGTCCAGCTCACGCACCTCGAACATTTTGTCGCGGTCCCAGCGGCGTTCGATGTCCTCGAAGATTTTCAGCCCCAGATAATACGGATTCAGGCTCTGGCGGGAGGGCTGCACAACCGCGGAATTCAGCTTGGCATATTCGACCGTCTCCTCCGGTGTCAGATCCAGCTCACGCATGATCCGCTGATGCCAGAAGGAGGCCCAGCCTTCGTTCATGATCTTTGTCTCCATCTGCGGCCAGAAGTAGAGCATTTCGTCACGCAGCATGGTCATGATGTCGCGCTGCCAATCCTCCAGCGACGTGGAATATTGCTGGATGAACCAGACGATATCCTTCTCAGGCTCTGGCGGGAAGGCGCGTTTGCCTGCGGAATCCGGCTCCGGGGGAGCAGCATTGTCCTTATCCAGATTCCACAGCTCATCATAAGGATTCGCCGGACCAGAGCCGCCGGATGAGGCGTCCTTGCGCTCCTTCATCTTGGCTTCCAGCAGGTGGGTTTTGCCCAGCTTGCGCGGCTGGATCAGGCTGGGGTCGATGTGCTCCTGAACCGCCAGCACGGAGTCGATGAAGCTCTCTACGGCATCCGTGCCGTAGGTGACAGAATAGCCGGCGATCCGGTCCGCCGTGGCCGACATGCTCTCGACCATGTCGCGGTTGGACATCGAGAAGCGCATATTGTTCTTGAAAAAATCGCAGTGCGCCAGCACATGCGCCACGATCAGCTTGTTCTGGACAAGCGAGTTGCCGTCCAGCAGGAAGGCGTAGCAGGGGTTGGAGTTAATGACAAGCTCGTATATTTTGCTGAGTCCGAAATCATATTGCGACTTCATTTTATGAAACGTTTTTCCGAAGCTCCAGTGCCCGAACCGCGTAGGCATCCCGTAGGCACCAAAGGTATAAATAATATCGGCAGGGCATATTTCATAGCGCATCGGGTAAAAATCCAGCCCGAACCCGGAAGCAATCTCCGTAATCTCGGCAATCGCCCGCTCCAGTGCCCTAATCTCATCTCCGGGCATGATCTCATCTCCCCCTCCAGCTTGGCTGTATGCTGCAACCTATTCTGACAAGGCCGCAAAGGTTCCGCGACAACGCCCGGAACTGTTCTTTTTATGTATATGGGGAGGAGGAGAGGGGTATGACGTTCTGAAGAGTCTCTGGGGTGGCAGGATTTTGCTGAGAATATCTTGAAGTATGAAACTATCGTAAAGGATGAGGGAATTCAAAAACCAATCTATTGTACTTTCTGCAGCAGTCTAGCTTCAAATCAACCGGAAAACAGAAACTATTGCACTCTCTACATTAGATTTTTGTGAAAAGTTCATTTGGGGCCTGAAATACCAACAATCAATTGTACAAAATACAATAGAACGCCGTTGACCGTCTTTTAATGAGTATTCTATTGTACAAAGTGCAATCACGTTGAGAATGTATCAGTTAAATGAGGAAGCAGCGGCTTTATTACTTGTTTTTATCTTTGGGCTCAGCAAGCAACTGTGCAAACTCCTCTTCGTCGTCACTATAAGTAAAGATTCCATTTTTTCGATCTTCTTCAGCCTGTTGAAGCTGATGCAGCACATTCTTATCTTTGAAAAATTGAGGGGTTATTTTCAATTGCAAGCCACGAAGGGTGCGAATCTCAACCTTTAGTTCTTCGTTTGCAGTGTGAGACACGATCATGCCATCCCTAGATTGAAGCAGCTCTTTGGTCGCCTCTTTCGGGTCCTGAATGGCACGGATCAGTGCGACTTCATCAATAAACTTGGTGTTGCCTTCGGTATGAGAAGCAAGGATTTGCAGCTTGACGTATTGATCGGGATAAATCTTACGAACTTCTTCCCATTGCATGGCTGGCACCTCCAGTTCGGTTTGTCCTTTCATTGTATCAGATAATGGCTAATTAATAAGCTCTCCACAAACGATACCTTATCGTTTGTAGAGAGCCTTTTTTCGTAAGCGCCTTGGCGATAACAAACTCTGCCAATCCCTTATTTCCGTGCTGATGGCACCCGTTTAATTTTGCCAGTCGACAGTCACTGTTCCTACGCCGCTGGTTGGTGACGTATACGTATGGTTGCTACCGCCCTCCCAGTTGACGGTGGTGCCGTTCGACTTGATGAACTTGAACTGCAGTGCCGTCCCTGCCGGTACGCTGACGTCGAAATACCATGTTGGATAGGATGCTTCAACTACGTTGTACATTGGGCCAATCGCACCAGAGGTGTTCCAGGCACCAAGCTCGGCTACATTGCCGACCAGGTATACACTTGTTCCAAGGGCTGTGGTGGCGTTGTTGACTTTAAAGCGCACGGTGACCTGATCGGCCGTCAGTACGTTGAAATTGCTGAAGGCATTGCTCTTCGTACTGGAAGATGTGGCTACCGATACATTCGTCTTGCCGGCAGCGACACTTGGGATTTTCACTTTAATCTGGGAGTCTTCCCAGCTCACAATGTTTGAACCGGTGACAGCCGTAGTGCCGAAATAAACCGTGCCCGCTGTGCTGCCGAAGCCGCGGCCGTCAATCGTTACGGTGTTGCCCGGTTTGCCCATTGTCGGTCCGACATTGGCAATGGTCGGCGATGTCTCTGCCGCCCCATATTGCCAAACAGCTGTTCCTCCGGCCGCAAGCGTGAAATTGGTGACGGAGCCGCTGCTGCCAACGGTAATTGAATTGCCGTTTAACAGGCCGCCCAGCACATCCGAATAGGTGCCCGCAGGCAGCGACGATAACAGGTTCGAAATCGGATAAGGGGTGGACGTGTTGCGGTTGATGGCAACGAGGGCCACGCTTTTGCCGAATTTCCGTTCATAAATGTAGACGTCGTCATTGACCCAGCGCTGTGTGGTCGTTCCGTAAGCGATAGCGGGATTGGACTTGCGCAGCGGGGCCAAGGCTTTAATCAGCTTGTAAGCTGTTGTGTTGGTGTTAAACCCTGTCATCATGGCCCGGTTATTCGGATCACCAACGCCGGTCATGTATTGTTCGGTACCATAGTAGATGGCCGGTACTCCGCGGGATGTCAGTGTGAGCGCCAGTGCTTGTTCGGTTGGCCGCGTGCTGGAACCTGCCACCTGGAAGCGGTCCATATCATGATTGTCGATAAAGGTTACCATATTATTAATATAATTATAGCTGGATGCGGTAGAGGCTAACACGGAGTTGAGATCGTTCATAGTTTCCGATTTGTCCTTGAATACTTCCCGAACCTCCTGAGCGTATGCGAAGTCAAGCAGGTTCATACCACTGTTGTTGGCAAAATTGACATTGTCCGTACTGGTTTCGTCAGTGCCAAGGAACCATTCGCCGAAGGTGAACACCGGATGACTGCCGCTATAGATGGAGGAGACATAGCTTTTTTGCCAGCCGAATGGCATATGCTTCACCGCATCAAATCTGATGCCGTCTACACCGAGGCCAAGCCAGAGGTCTATGGCTTCCTTGAAATAGTTGTCAATCGTGCTGTTATTTTGATTGATGTCCGCCAGATCATAGAGGTTTCTGTAAATGCCGTCTTCAATGGTGGAAAAATCCGTGCCGCCGTTGTGATGGAACAAACCGCTGGAGTCGCTTCCATAAGCTCCGAGCAACGTGCCGTTATTATACAGCTTGCCATTCTCGGCAAAGCTTGCGTTCGTGGACGAAGCCGGGCTGGTATGGTTTGGAGCAAAGTCGATAATGACCTTGATGTTATTCGCATGCGCCGTGGAGATCAGGTTTTGAAAATCGGTGAAGCTCCCGAAGGCGGCATTGGTTTTTTTGAAATCCCGGGGCCAATAACCATGATAAGCTGTGTTGTTAACACCGGAATAGTTAATGACAGAGGTGATGTTCTCCACAGGCTGAGAAATCCAAATTGCCGTAACTCCCATACCAGTCAGGTAGCCGTCATTGATTTTGTTGATGATTCCCTGCCAGTCTCCCCCAAAATACAGCTTTAAATTGGAACGATCGCTGCTAAATGCAGAACCTGTCGGATTGTTAGACGAATTGCCGTCTGAGAACCGGTCGGTTACAATTTGATAAACAACGTCCGTACTGTAATCAAGTTTGTTATCAACGCTTGTATCCGGGGAAGCCCATGCGGGCAATGCGGCACCCAGTACCATGCTCATTGAAAGCGATAGGGTCGTCAAAAGCTTTGAATACGATTTCATAATTCAACTCTCCTTTCAAATGTTCCGCCTTTAATCATCGGATCGGTCCTGCTCTGCCTCTAGAAAAGCGGGTGCGCAACCGCTTGGAGCCGGCAGGTATAGCCAATAACCACTTACCACTTACTTTCTTCTTCTTCAGCATCTGCCTGTTTCACGGTGAACTGTATGCAAATAATGACAGGAAACCGGTTTCCTCACCAAAATACCACTCTATCAGGATCAAGTCAATGACTAAAATGGGATTATTTATAAAAAATACATTTTTATATATTGGAGAACCGTGAGTACAATCTATTCCAGAAGGAAATATCTAAAGTTAATTTGGTAAAACAAGAACTCAGTCTTGATGGTCAGCAGGCTGAAGTATACGTAGTTCTGGACATTTCCGGTTCTATGCGGGATTATTTTGAGGATGGAATCTTCCAATTCATTGGTATAGGGTATCAAGGATTTGATTACCTGAAAAAGCTGGATGATTTGCAAAATCGCGTTCTGGACAATGCTGGATTCTTTGCGGCATACGATGTTGAAGGACAAGATGATACCGTAATGTACCGTAAAATGATTAAAGAATTTGCTGCATGGATTCCGCAAGCCCGGGCAAAGGGATTCATCGTCTAGTACTGGTGAAGTGCAATTTGAGGGGAGACTCTTGAATCGCACTTCTTTTTTAGGGCAGGTTCAACTCCTTATGCATTACCTCAAATGCTTCTGTTAAAAAATCCATGGTATGCTTAGGCAGCAGCGACTCATAAGGTTTTACGTTTTTATACAGTTCTTCGTTCTTTACCCCGTCATTGAAAAACAGATGATTTAATGGAGCATCTAAAGCTAATTCTTGCAACTGTTGCTGTACGATAGGATGATCTGGCTTAAGATCGTTTACGATGGCTCGATGGACAAGCAATAACAAATTGTATACTTGTCCATCCAAGTATTTTTGCTTAGAGATATCCTCCGGGAATACCTTCTCAATAATATCTGTAGAGACATACTTTTGGAGCAGCTTTTTCTGAGCCTCCTCAACACGCATGGAATTCATAAGCAGCATAAGTATTTCTGTGTTTAATTCATTTATTTGATCTTGTTCAGTTAACAATTTTATTCGTTCAATTAATGCTAAAGAACAATCAATGGCTTCTCTCCTCTGTTTTAGTGATTGTTCTTGAACTCTAATTATTTCGTCAAAAGAATATTGCGGATTTTCCAGACAGACTTTAATTTCATTTAATGAAAGACCCAGACTTTGCAACAATTGGATTTCATGCAGCCTTTTAAAATCCTCATTTACATATATATAATGATCATTTTCATTTTTTTGTGAGGGCACTAATATTCCAAGCTGCCGATAATGTCGTAATGTACGAACCGTTGTGTCCGCCAGCTTTGCAAATTTGCTCACCGTCAATTTCATCTAATTTCCCTCTCTCTTCAAAAAAATCACTTCTTGTATTTTCTAGCCAGAATAATTCCGATAGCAGTATTATAAATCGTATGGGCAAGTATTGGTGGAATTAACGACCCGGTATAATAAAAGAGTAATGCAAAAATTAAACCATTTACAAACACACCTATAAGGATACCCGTGGCACTTTTATATTGGGGAACATGTATTATCCAAAATAGAAAAGTGCTTATTAGAATGACGAGCCAATCTACTATCAAAGAGTATCCAGTAAATAATCCTATTAGGACACCTCTAAAAAAGAATTCTTCAAAGACACCGCCACCTATTGCAGCTACAGCTATTCCACTTGGTCTGATCATTACTTTTTTAATAATATCTGATCCCTCGGTTTTAGGGAGTTCCGTTCTTGTTTTGGTGAATATCACCAGAACAATAGTAGTTATAAAAAAACTAGAAACAAGACCAATTATGATTGCGGATAAAATACTAATTTCGTTTGGTATAAATAAGGAAGCTATAAATGGCAGCATTTCTCCCCGCTTAAATATTCCAATAATAACTAATCCGATAAAAAGAAATGATGAGAGTGGCAACGACGCTTTCAACAGCATTTTATACTGTTCCTTTGCATGGATTTCAGTCATAATTATAAACTCCTTTTAACTAACTTTTTATTCATTGTAGATTGTGACGTAGCGTCCCCCGCAACAGCTTTTTCAAATGTACTGGTACACACAAAATGGTAAAAAAAGAGCCGTCAACCCGGTAAAATGTTTGTACCCTACAAACCAACCGGAAGTTGACGACTCTATGAAAAAATTCTAACCTCTGCACATCAATACACAAACCTCCGCTGCGCCCAGTAGCTGAACAGAAAGATCGAGACCTCAGTCAGCAGCTTGGCGGCGGCGAGCGGGATAATGAGCTTTTCATTGTAGAAATAGAGCAGCCCGTAGTTGAACAGTAGTACCAGGATCACCAGCGCAAAGTATTTGGGCAGCGACTGCTGGATCTTGGAGGTTTTTCCGCCCGTGAATACATATCTCCGGTTCATCGAATAGTTGAAGATGGAGCTGCACAATCTTGCGGCTGCTACGGACAGGAACAGGTTGCCGGTGAGGCTCTGGAACAGGAACAGCAGCGCGAAGTCGAGCAGGGCTGACACCAGAGAAGATGTGCTGAACATGAGAATCGGCAGATAAATCCGGAAAGAATCGGCCAGCGGCCGGAAATGAGATGATTTGTTATGGTCCAGATACACCGTATCAATGTATTCCTCTGTTATGGTATAGCCCTCTCTATGGGCGGTCAGCAGCATGTTCATCTCATATTCGAAACGATTGCCGGGAATCTGGCACAGCCAATCGAGCATGGAGAGGGGGAAGCCGCGCAGCCCGGTCTGCGTATCATAGATTTTGGTGCCTGTAGTGAGGGCGAAGACCGCCCGGGTGACGGAGTTCCCGAAACGGCTGCGCAGGGGGATAGTCCCGCTGAAACGGCGGCTGCCGAGCACAATCCCGGGGGAAGTCTGGTTCTGGAGCACCCCGACAATTCGTTTGATATCATGGGGAAGATGCTGCCCGTCACTATCCGCGCAGACCACAGGGCCAGACAATCCGGCCTTCTGGATGTACCGGAACCCTGTTTTCAAGGCGTGCCCTTTTCCGAGGTTGACGGAATGTGTCAGGACCGTACAGCCGAACGCCTCAGCCATCTCGAAAATTCTGCGGTAAGCCGGTCCGCTTCCATCATCTACGAGTACGATAGGTTCAAGCTTGTACTTTTGCAGCTCTACAATCAAATCCAGCAGCCGCTCATCCGGTTCATAGGCAGGAATAAGTATAGTCATGTGTGTGGTCACTCCTTGATATAAAGTATGTCGCTGACGCCCCGCTCCTGGTTCTTGCCCTGCGGGTTATTCACGACCCGTCCCATGAAGTACATGGTGGAGGAACCGCCGCCGTCCAGATTGTAGGCTTCCGTGGCTCCGAGGTCTTTCATGAGATCTGCCAGCTCGGCAAGAGTCATTCCGCGGCTGTACCCTTCCTTGCGTCCGTCAACTACGACGAATACATAATGGTTCGGTGCAATCATGCCAATCGCGGTGCGGGGATTTGCATTTTGAATGGAGCGGTTGCCGAAATTGGTGTCAATCTGCACATTGCTGAAATCACTGGTGATCTTGCCGTCCTGAATCAGAATCGGTCCGAAGGAGAGGGTATTGGTGACCCCTTGTGCCAGCAGCTCGGAGGAAGAACCTTCATCTTCGTTATAGGTCTGCATCGTTCCGTCATTGAACAGTGCCATCGCATCCCGCACGGGATCATCCCGGTACACGGTACCGTTTCGGATTATGACTCCATCGTCACGGAAGCCGTAGTAATCGCCATTGATGGCAAAAATCGCATTGTTCCCGGAAGCAATCACCGACGTATCCTCCACAATATTCGTGCCGAAGCTGTTGTCGGCAAATGCGGAGCGCAGGCTGCTGGCGTTCTTCAGGACCACATCCGCGACAAAATAAGTGATCTGGTCTGAACCGATCCCGGTCTGCACCTTGTCAATCCCGATCTGAATATCGTCGCTGCTGTAGTTCCAGTCATCCGAAGTCGCATTAACCTTGGCGGCTGTTGCGGCTGAATCGCTTGAGCTGCCGGCTGCGGCTGTATCATCCGCTACGACGACTTCGACATGCTCAATCAGGTAGCGGTCCGCCAGACTATATATCACTGCGCCGATACCGAGGAGGACCACGATAACCACAGTCCACAGCTTTTGTCTAAAGCTCAGTCTTTTTTTCTTGTCTTTCTTCATCATTGAAGCATCACCTCATCACATAAGTTCTTAAGGAGCATGATACGCGGGATACCTTTAGTGAAACTGAAATGGGAACGAATCATTGAACAAGCTTTTAATGCTGCACAGTCAAGATAAAGCTTGGTATACTTTAAAAAGTGTATTTTAGAGTCCAGGGAGGTTATTTCATGCCACAGCGTGTGCTGCTGATAGAAGATGATGAAGCGATAAGCGAGATGGTGCGTTCCTATTTGGTAAAAGAGGGGTATGAGGTTGAGACGGCGTTTGACGGAGAGGCTGCGGAAAAGCTGTTTCGCCGCGGCGGCGCCTACGATCTAGTTCTGCTGGACCTGATGCTCCCGAAACGGAGCGGGACGGATGTGCTGCAGACAATACGGAGCGGGAGCCTGGTGCCTGTGCTGATCATGTCGGCCAAGGACAGTGATGTGGACAAGGCGCTGGGCCTCGGCTTTGGCGCGGATGATTATATAACGAAGCCGTTCTCGATGATCGAGCTGGCGGCACGGGTGAAGGCGGCGATCCGCCGGGCCGGATATGCCGCAGCGGGCAGCAAAGACCAGGAGGCGGCTTCCGCCCGGGAGACAGCCAACGTTATTTCGCTGCGCGGCCTTACAGTGGACCTCGATAATTTCTCGGTGCTCAAGAACGGGGAGGAGGTCAAGCTGACCGCGAAGGAATTCCATATCCTGCGGCTGTTCGCAGGCAGCCCCGGCCGTGTGTATACTAAAGCGCAGATTTACAGCATCGTCTGGGAAGACGATTATTACGGAGACGAGAATGTCATTAATGTACATATGCGCAGATTGCGCGAAAAAATTGAGGATGACCCCTCGAAGCCTGAGTACATCAAAACATTATGGGGCATCGGCTACAAGCTGGGGGATGTGCTGGAATGACTGCTATTTTCATTGCGGTGGTTGCTCTGCTCCTGCTAGTGATCCTGTGGCAATACCTGCGTTTGCGGGAGCATTCGCGCCGGCTCGAATATGTTCATACCAAGCTGGAGAGCATTATGGACCGGGGCTCGCATGAAAGGCTGCTACTATTCAATAGCGATCCCCATCTGCAACAACTGCTTACCGATCTGAACCGGCTGCTGGATTTTAACCACAAGGGAGCGGTAGAGCTGGCCCGGCTGGAAAAGTCGATGCGGAGCATGCTGGCGAATATCTCCCATGATCTCAAGACCCCCCTGACGGTGGTGCTCGGCTATATTGAAACGATTCTCCATGATGAGTCAATAACGGAGGAGGAGCGGGAACGCATTCTGTGGACGATTCACGGGAAGGCGGGAGAAGTGATCGGGCTGATGAACCGCTTTTTTGATCTGGCCAAGCTGGAGTCGGGGGATAAGGAAATCGCGCTCTCACGGGTGGAGCTGGGCGAGGTCTGCCGGAGGAATATTTTGTCCTTTTACGATATTCTAAGCGCCAAGGGCAGCGAGGTGGAGATTGAGATCCCGGATGAGGCGATGTACATCATGGGCAATGAGGAGGCGCTGGACCGGGTGCTGTCCAATCTGCTGTCCAACGCGATCAAGTACGGGGATGCCGGCAAGGTGCTTGGACTTAAGCTGTATAGCACAGGGGGACAAGTGTGCATAGAGGTGTGGGACCGGGGTAAGGGGATTACTGAAGGCCATCAGGACAAGGTTTTCGAGCGGCTCTATACTCTGGAGGATTCGCGCAACCGGGACTATCAGGGCAGCGGCCTGGGTCTGACCATCACCAAAAGACTGACTGAGCAGATGAACGGTACTATTACCCTGACCAGCAAACCGTATGTCAAAACGGCATTTACGCTGTCTTTTCGCAGGCTGACCTTCTAAACTTCACAGCTTAAGATTTTCGTAAGATTCAGGTAATAAAAAAGAAAATTCCGCTGTGTACAATAAGAACCAAGAAGACAAACGAAGAAGCCAAAGGAGATAACGGAAATGACCACTATACTGCGGACGCGCGATTTAACGAAAGTATATCAGGGCAAAGAAGCTGTGAAGAACGTGAATATGAATATTAAGCAGGGTGAAATTTACGGGTTCCTGGGACCGAACGGCGCGGGCAAAACCACGGTAATGAAAATGATCACCAATCTGGTGAAGCCGACAGCGGGCGAGATTGAATTTTTCGGCGAGAAAATGACGGATCAGTCCTACGAAATGCTGAAACGCATGGGCTGCATTATTGAATATCCGGTGTTCTATGACAAGCTGACGGCCAGAGAGAATCTGAAGCTGCACGGTGAGTATATGGGCTATTACGATGCCAAGGCGATGGAAGAAGCGCTGGAGCTGGTGAAGCTTACAGGCGTAGACAAAAAAGCAGTCAAGCAGTTCTCCCTGGGGATGAAGCAGCGGCTGGGCATTGCCCGGGCGGTGATGACGAAGCCGGAGCTGCTCATTCTGGATGAGCCGATCAACGGGCTGGACCCGCTTGGAATTAAGGAGCTGCGCGAGGTGTTCCGCATGCTGAGCCGGGAATACGGAATGACGCTGCTAATCTCCAGTCACATTCTGGGCGAGGTCGAGCAGATCGCTGACACGATTGGCGTCATCCGCGAAGGGATTCTTGTTGAGGAAGTGACAATGGAGACGATCCGAAGCCAAAACACGCAATATATCGAGCTGATTAGCAGTGAATGCAATAAGGTTGTATATATCCTGGAGCATAAGCTGGGGTTATCCAACTTCAAAGTGCTGGACCCCCGCACAATACGGATTTACGATGGTGTGCAACAGCTTGAGCTGAACAAGGCACTGGCCGAAGCGAATGTGGAGCTGGAAAGCCTGAGCAAGAAGTATCACTCGCTGGAAGATCATTTTATGGAACTGATGGGGGGTGAAGGCATTGCTTAAGCTGATTCAACTGGAAATCCGCAAGAACAAGCTGACAGGCATGCTCAAAGGCGTGGTGATTGCCAATGTAGTGATTCTTGCCTTTCTGCTGCTGATGACTTACGTTGACACGGGTGAAGGCGGTGGTGAATTCAAGTCTTATGCAGAGATGTTCGAAGCCGTCTATGTTTTTGTCAAAGCGACCTTTCTGGTGTTTGCTTCGGTAATGCTGGGCAAGCTGGTGATTGAAGAGTATAAGAACAATACCATTACCTTACTCTTCATGTATCCTATCGCCCGCAAAAAGCTCATGGCTGCCAAAATCATTATCGTGTACGTGTTCACTTTTATCAGTATTTTGGTCTCGGATATTGTGCTTAACGCTGTCCTGATCGGTATTAATTCGTTCACCCATGCGATCCCGGGACAGCTGGACTTGACTGCGATTCTTTCAGAGATGGTCCGGATAGGCGCTGAAGCGGTATATGCGGCAGGGGTGGGATTGATTCCTTTATACATCGGGATGCGCAAAAAATCCGTACCGGCGACCATCGTCACTGCAGTGCTGCTTGTCAGCCTGATTGCCTCCAGCTTCGGCAATGACAATTTCAGGCTGGGCGATCTGGTAGGAGTTTCGATCTCTCTGGGGCTGCTTGGCGCAGGCATTGCCTACCTGTCGATCCGTAACATAGAGCATAAAGATATTGCATAATGGGGGGTGAAGGCATTGCTTAAGCTGATTCAACTGGAAATCCGTAAAAACAAGCTGGCAGGCATGCTCAAAAGCTGGACCATTGTTAACCTTGCCATTCTTGTCTTTATGATCCTGGTTATTTTCATTGACCGTAGTGATAGCGGGGGAGAATTTGACACCTATCCTGAAATGTTCGAAGGGGTATATGTTTTTACCAAAGCTGCATTTATTATCTTCGCCTCTGTTCTGTTAGGCAAGCTGGTTATTGACGAGTACAAGAACAACACGATCACCGTTCTCTTTATGTATCCCATCCCGCGCAAGAAGCTGATGATCGCCAAAATTCTCATCGTGTTCGTGTTCACATTGATTAGTATTCTCCTGTCGGATATCGTACTTAACGCTCTTCTGGTAAGTATTAATTCTTTCGTCCATGTGGTTCCGGGACAACTGCAGATGTCGCTTCTTCCGTCTCAGTTAATTCGGATAGGCACGGATGCGATATATGCGGCTGGAATCGCCTTAATTCCTTTGTACTTCGGGATGCGCAAAAAATCCGTGCCCGCTACAATTGTTTCCGCAGTGCTGGTCACAAGTCTGATCTCTGCCGGCTTCGGCGATTTCCGGATGGGCAACCAGTTTGGGGTCTCCATCTTCCTCAGTCTGCTTGGCATAGGCATGGCCTATCTGGCGATTCACAACATTGAGCATAAGGATATTGCATAATGGGGGATGAAGACATTGCTCAAGCTGATGCAACTGGAAATCCATAAAAACAAGCTGACAGGCATACTCAAAGCCTTTGCTATTGTTATCCTTTGCATTCTCGGCATAATGATTCTGGTTATTTTCGATGACCGGTACGCAAACGGGGGAGAATTCAACACTTTTCCAAAGATATTCGAAATGTTGTATGCTCTTGTCAAAGCTGCATTTATTATTTTCGCCTCTGTACTGCTAGGCAAGTTGGTTATTAACGAGTACAAGAACAATACGATCACAGTACTCTTCATGTATCCCATCCCGCGCAAGAAGCTGATGATTGCCAAAATTCTCATCGTGTTCCTGTTCACATTGATCAGTATTATCCTGTCGGATGTCGTAATTATCGCTGTTCTGGCAAGTATGAATTCCTTCATCCATTTCGTCCCGGAACCACTGCAGATGTCAATGCTTCCGTCCCAGTTGATCCGGATAGGTACGGATGCGGTGTGTGCGGCCTTAATCGCCTTAATCCCTTTGTATTTCGGGATGCGCAAAAAATCCGTGTCCGCTACAATTGTAGCCTCAGTGCTGGTTGCAAGTTTTGTCTCTTCCGGCTCTGATGAGTTCCAGATAGGCAACCTGCTTGGGGTTTCCATCGCTCTCAGTCTGCTTGGTGCAGGCATTGTCTACCTGGCGATTCGCAATATTGAGACTGAAGATATCGCATAAGCAGTAATGTAAATCTCCGCTTCAGCTAACCCGAGCCTTCTGTGAGGATTAGGCAAGAATGCAGACAGCATGCTTGCCTTATTTCGCAGGAGTTTTTTTTCGTTCAAAACCGCATTATACCAATGTTTTTTGGCGACCAGCCGCATTTTTTTTGCTATAATAATTAATAGTTCATGAGATTCACAGACTTAAGATACATATGATATAGATTATGCTTGAGGCTTTGGATAGAGTGCAGGGCTGATGCAGTACAGGAGGTGGGCTATGCAAAAAGAATGGGCTTCCATTCTGGGCCGGGTGCTTTCTGAGGAAAGTGCTTACAAAGTGTTATTTGATCATCATCCCGACCTAATTATAGTTCTGGATCGGCAGGGGCGCTACGTGGACAGCAACCGTGCTTTTGGGTCTGCGCCTGATACTGGCATCACGAATAAGCTTTCGAAGGACCCCTCGGCTGGAATCCGGCTGCATATGCCTGGAGAGGAGCATTTTGCTGCTGCACTCGGGGGCATAACCTCCGGATTTGAACTGGAGCCGGAAGTGGGCGAAGACAGCAGCCCTGCTGCTATTACGTATGTTCCGGTAAAAGCTGCAGAAGGAATTGCCGGTGTATATGCTATCATCCGGTATGATGCGGGCCGCTTACTGCCTGTTCCGCTTCAGATTTGGTTCCGCAGACTGCTCACATGCGAAGAGACAATTATGGAATGTATGGATGCCGGTGCAGAAGGATGGGAGCGGGAACGGGTACGGGACAAAGCTGAAGCGCAGGAGCTGCAGAAAGCGGAGCTTGTGCTGGAAATGGCGGAAGACAGACATCTCAGCCTGATTCTGAATTCTGTCTCCACCGGGATTTTCGGACTGGATACGGAGGGCCGGACGATCTTTATCAACCGCGAGGGAGCGGACATGCTCGGCTACACGCCTTCTGAGCTGGCGGGCATAAATCTCATTGATCAGATTCATTATGTCCGCGCAGACGGATCAAGGTATATGAAGTTTGAATGCCCGATCTGGCTGACCCTGCAAGACGGCGTTACCCGCATTAAGAGAGAGGAGATTTTCTGGCGGAAGGACGGCACCAGCTTTTTTGTCAGCTACCGGATTGCCCCTCTTCTGGATAAAGGAATCATCTGCGGCGTAGTGGTCTCCTTCAGTGACGTTACGAATGAAAGGGAGATTCTTCAGGCCAAGGAAACAGCCGAGCAGGCGGCCCAGGCCAAGGCAGACTTCCTGGCAATGATGAGCCATGAGATCCGCACACCTATGAACGGAATGATCGGAATGGCCGATCTGCTGCTGGAGACCGAGCTTGAGGAGGAGCAGCGGACCTATGCCGAAATTCTGCGCAGCAGCAGCTACAATCTGCTCAAGATTCTGAATGACATTCTGGATTTCAGCAAAATGGAAGCCGGCAAAATGCAACTGGAATCGGAGAAGTTTGATCTTCGGGAGATGCTGGAGAACATCATTGATTTATTCACCCCCAAGGCGGAAGAGAAGAAGCTGGCCTTGCGGTGGTGGGCAGATACCAGCGTTCCGGCAATTGTAACCACCGATCCCAGCCGCTTGCGGCAGATCATTGTCAATCTTGTCGGCAATGCGCTGAAGTTCACAGAGCGGGGCAGTGTCACTCTGTCGGTGAAGAACATTCTGCTTCCGGCTTCCCCGGAATATTTGCTGGAATTTTCGGTTCGTGATACGGGTGTGGGGATCGCTGACAGCAAGCTGAATCTGCTGTTCCAATCCTTCTCCCAGCTCCATCCGCTCATTAACCGCAAATACGGCGGCACGGGGCTGGGCCTTGCGATCTGCAAGCAGCTTGTTGAGCTGATGGGCGGAACGATTTTTGTGGAAAGCGAAGAGGGCCGGGGCTCCACCTTCCGCTTCATGCTGCCTTTTCTCAAGGAAGAGGAGGAGCAAGCGGAAGAGACCGGGGCGGAGATTACTTCGAATTGAACTGTAGACAGCAGCAAGACTCCTATGCCGGAGACTTGCTGTTTTTTTGTGCTGAGGGTCCCTTTGCTGCGCTATTCCGGTGAAAATTCAGCAGCAGGTTATGGCAGATGCAATAGTGTGGAGTGGAATTTGTACCACTAATTTAGCTCTATTATGGGTACTCTCCAGACCGAAGTGGAAAAAGTAAAACTAAAAAAATCGAATGATCCGTACTTTGGCTTATTTTAGGTTTTCTCCTAAATGTAAGTGGATACATTCCACTATAATCCCGAAAAAGGGCATAATGCAGAAAATTAACTGGAGAAAATCCATGTAGCACCCAGCTCCGTGAGCTCTTATAAGCAGTCAAAGTATGCATAAAAAAGAACCCGTCACCCCGAAATAGCTGGGAGTACGGATTCGAAATCTCCTAGTGAATATACATGAGGCCTACTGTAGCGGGACCGCAGTGGCTTCCGATGACGCAGCCGGCATGAGCGATGGCAATCTCCTCGACAGCGGTTTGCTCACGCAGAGCCTTCTCCAGAAACTTGGCATCCTCTTCCGCAAGGGTGTGGACGACAATGAGCAGCTCCTTGTCCATATGGTCGGCATTGGCCAGGGCATGCTGCAGCATTTGCTCGACAGCCTTCTCCTTCTTGCCGCGAACTTTGCTGACCGGCACAATGGCACCGTCCACCAGCCGCAGTACAGGCCGGATCTTGAGCAGACTGCCGATGAAGTTCGTCATACCGGAGCAGCGTCCGCCCATGTACAGGTAGTCGAGCGTGTCCACAACAAATTCCGTCTCCACCCGGTCACGGCACTGCTCAAGCATGGCGGCAATTTCCTTGGCACTCTGGCCTTTCGCTGCCGCACGGACAGCCTTCATCACCAGCAGGGCAATTCCGCAGCACAGCGTTTTGGAGTCAACGACCTGCACGCGTCCTTCAGGGAACTCACCCGCAGCCAGCAGGGCATTCTGATATGTAGAGGAAAGGCCAGAGGAGAGGCTGATGTAGACGATATCTCCTCCGCTGCTGATCACCGGCTCAAAAGCAGCGATGAAATCCGCTGGCGATGGTGCTGCCGTCTTCGGCAGAGCACCCTTCGCGGCTACCTTGCGGTACACTTCCTCTGGCGTAATGTCCACACCGTCCTTGTAAGTAGCGTCTTCGAACACGACATAAAGCGGTACGATGCCGATATCATATGTTTCCTTCCAGCCTTGCGGCAAATCGGAAGTGCTGTCTGAAAAGATTTTTACGATAGACATGGGTTTCTCCTTCACCGATTCTCGGATGACATTATTCCGTAATGTAAGTCCTATAATCTGTAATTATACCAAGCCTGTCCGGATTCTCAAAACAAAAATAATACAAGTAGAAACGGCTACGCTTTCCTAAAAAGGACGGTATCCGTTTCAGCGAGAAATAGAAGGATAATTTATAGCGTGAAACATATAAAATCTTATATTTTAAAACAAGACCAACTGCACTGGCAGTTGATCTTAAGGACAAATCTATTATTCTGTTAAGCTTACTTCTTCACTACCGGAATCCACACTTCGCAGACATAATCCTCCGCACCGGTGTCGCCCATCGGATACAGCTCGAACTCGGGGCCGCCGGCATGCTCATAGCCTGTTGACGGGAACCATTCCTGGAAAATCCGCTGCCAAACGTTTTGGATCGCATGCGGCATAGGGCCAACTGAAGTAAACACAGCCCAGCTTGCTGCCGGAACGACTGCGGTCTCATAGCCCTGCGGGTCGGTCTCAGGCGTTCCTTCCACACCGATCCAGTAGGACAGAAGCTCCTTTTCCATGTCCATGCTCATACAAATGCCGAACAGATCCTTATCGCCGCCAATCTCCACCAGCTTATCCGAAGTTCCATCGGCATTGGTTTCGTTCCAGAACTCAGGAATTCTGCGTAAATTTTCTCCGTCCCGGGTCGTAACCTCCATTGATTTGCCGATTACGGTAAAAGCTTCTTTCTCCACGATCTTGTATTCCATTTCCTGATCTCCCTTCAATGATAGATGGAAGGAAAGGCGGGGGAACGCTTTTAGCTGCACCCCGGGCTCACGCGCGGCAGAGGGGGTAAGCCCATGCGCCTTACGGAATGCTTTGGTGAATGCCTCGGGGGAGTCATATCCGTATTTCAGCGCCACATCCAGCACCCTGATTTTCGAAATAGCCAGCTCTTGAGCCGCCAAGGTTAATCTGCGCTTACGGATATAGTCAGCTACCGTAACTCCGGTCAGCATGCCGAACATACGCTGGAAATGATAAGGAGAGACATGAGCCACCTTGGCAACGTCTTCGATGCGCATTGGCTCCGTCATCTTGCTTTCCATATAATCCAGCGCATTTTTCATGCGGATCAGCCATTCCAAATTTGCCATCTCCCTTTGAATCCATACTATCATGCCAGTGAGGAGCAGTCCTGTTATTCTGTGCTCATTGAAGACAGGTTTCGGTGCATGCCTATAGTATAGCTCAAGAGGAAAAACGAGTCAGCCCTCGAGACGGCAGACTCTGGCTTCATAAGGGCGCAGCGTTCCCCGGTCCATTGCCGCCGGCTGTTCAGGATAATTGCTGATGATGGTTTCGGTGACGGCGTTCAGTTCTTCCAGCAGCTCCACCGTTTGCGGCATTTCGCTGAAATTAAGCAGCACCAGCCACTGCTCATTCTCCAGAGTCCGGGTATAAGCGTAAATGTTCTCATGCTCCGGCAGGAGCAGCTTGTATTCTCCGTACACCATAATGAGATGCTCTTTGCGCAGGCGGATCAGCTTCTGATAGTAATAAAAGACTGAATCCGGGTCGGCCAGCGCCTGTTCCACATTGATAGTCTCATAGCTCGGATTGAGCTTCAGCCACGGGGTTCCGCCCGTGAAGCCGGCATTTGGAGAGGCATCCCACTGCATCGGCGTGCGGGCATTGTCGCGGCCTTTGGTATGGATGGCCTGCAGAACGGACTGATGATCCGCGCCGCCTTCGGTTACCTTTTCCCGGTACATATTGTGTATTTCGATATCCTGATAGTCTTCCAGCGCCGAAAACTGCACGTTGATCATGCCGATTTCTTCGCCTTGGTAAATATACGGCGTGCCTTTGAGTGTATGCAGCATGGTGGCTAGCATTTTGGCGGAAATCACGCGGTATTCCTGGTCATTGCCGAACCGTGAGACCATACGGGGCTGATCATGGTTGTTCAGGTACAGGCTGTTCCAGCCGCGGTCTGCCAGGCCAACCTGCCATTTATGCAAAATATCGCGCAGCTTGGTCAGATTCCAAGGGGCGACATCCCATTTGCCGCCGGGACCTGCGTCGATATCCATATGCTCGAATTGGAAAACCATCTGCAGCTCATGCCGATCCTCATCCGTGTATAGAATAGCATCCTCTACTGAGGCCCCCGGAGTTTCGCCGACTGTCATAATATCATATTTGGAGAGCACCTTACGGTTCATCTCCTGCAGGTATTCATGGACGCGCGGGCCGTTCATAAAATACTCACCGCCGCTGGCCAGTTCCCCGGGAGCAAGCCCCTCTCTGTGTGCGGAAGGCAACCCTTCGACCTTGGAGATCATATTGATTACGTCCATCCGCAGTCCGTCCACCCCTTTATCCAGCCAAAAGGCAATCATCTTGTAGAGCGCCTCGCGGAGCTTCGGGTTCTCCCAATTGAGATCCGGCTGCTTGCGGGAGAACAGATGCAGGTAGTATTCCCCGGTGCTCTCATCCAGCTCCCAGGCCGGTCCGCTGAAGATCGAGCTCCAGTTGTTGGGGGCTTCGCCGTTTGGATCGCCAGGACGCCAGATATAGTAATCGCGGTACGGATTATCCTTGGAGGAACGGGACTCTGCGAACCAGGCATGCTCATCCGAGGAATGGTTGATAACAAGGTCCATCATCAGCTTGATCCCGCGTGCATGCAGTCCTTCCAGCAGCTCCTCCCAGTCTTTCAGTGTGCCGAATTCATCCATAATATTCTCATAATCGCTGATATCATACCCGTTATCGTCGTTCGGCGATTTGTAGACCGGTGACAGCCAGACCACATCGACCCCCAGCTTCTGCAAATAGTCGAGGCGCGAGATGATCCCCTGCAGGTCCCCGATTCCGTCTCCGTTGCTGTCCTGAAAGCTGCGCGGATAGATTTGATAGACTACGGCTTCTTTCCAAAAGGTTCTGTTCATATGAAACTAGCTCCTTTGAATGGGATTTTAATATAAGATAGATTGTAAAATGGAATCAGCAACTAGGTCGGCTCCGGGGAAAGTTTGGAGTTTCGGCCGCTGTTGTTCTCGGATTTCTATATTTAATGTTCAATATTATGGATGAAATCCGAGAACAAAGGCGGACGCTAACGCTCCTACACTTCCAAATTTCCCCTCCGCCTTTCTTGCTGATTCAATTTTCCAGTGGAACTGATATTAAAAGCCCCAAAGCAGGCTCTGGGGCTGTAGGCAAGATTTACACCGCAACGGAGGAGCCTGCAGCAGTGATGCTGCTCAGCCCGTTCACAGTATACTCCTTGCCATGAATCGTGATGGACGCCGGGATATCGGTTTCGTTGACAACGGTAACCTGTGCATCGGTAACGTTGACCTGGAGCCGGGAGCCGCGGAACATGATCTTGAACGAATAAGAGGTCCAGTGTCCCGGGTTGGAAGGCTTCAGGATCAGCCGGTCTTCCTGTACGCGGAGCCCGCCGAAGCCGTGCACAATCGACATCCAGGTTCCCGCCATGCTTGTGGTATGGCAGCCGTCTTCCGTATCGTTGTTGTAGTTGTCGAGATCGAGTCTTGAAGTACGCAGGTACATTTCATAAGCCTTGTCCTTGTAGCCCAGCTCACAGGCGAGAATCGCATGAATACAAGGGGAGAGCGAGGACTCATGTACGGTAATCGGCTCATAGAAGTCGAAGTTGCGTTTTTTGGTATCCAGATCATAGCGGTCGCCGAGGAAATATAATCCCTGCAGCACATCGGCCTGTTTGATGAAGCAGGAACGCAGGATGCGGTCCCAGGACCATTTTTGGTTAAGCGGCAGGTTCTCCGGCTGCAGATCCTTGACCTGAATGAGTTCTTTGTCGAGGAAGCCGTCCTGCTGCAGGAAGATGCCGCGTTCTTCATCGGCCGGATAGTACATTTTGGCGATAATCTCATTCCACTGCGCCGTTTCGTTCTTCAGCAGTCCAAGCTTGTCGACAAGCTCCGCATAACGGGCGGACTCATTCTCCTGCAGATATGCCAAAGCTTCCAGCGTATATTCCATCGTCCAGGCGGCAATCCGGTTCGTATACCAGTTATTGTTGACGTTGTTCTCGTATTCGTTCGGACCCGTTACGCCCAGCATGACATATTTGTCCTTGTGGGGCACATAGTGGACGCGCTCCTCCCAGAAGCGGGAGATTTCCACCAGCACCTCAAGGCCGTATTGGCCGAGATAAGCTTTGTCTCCGGTGTAGTTCACATAGTTATAGATCGCATAAGCGATTGCGCCGTTACGGTGGATCTCTTCAAAAGTAATCTCCCACTCATTGTGGCATTCCTCGCCGTTCATCGTGACCATTGGGTAGAGCGCGCCTTTTTTGAAGCCGAGCTTACGGGCGTTTTCCTTGGCTTTTTCCAGATGCTTGTAGCGGTAGATCAGCAGATTGCGGGCAATCGTGGAGTCGGCGGTGCTCAAGTAGAACGGCACGCAATACGCTTCCGTATCCCAGTAGGTGCTGCCGCCGTATTTTTCCCCGGTAAAGCCCTTCGGTCCAATGTTAAGCCGGTCGTCTTCACCCGTATAGGTCTGATTCAACTGGAAAATGTTAAAACGGATCGCCTGCTGTGCGGACACATCACCTTCAATGATAATGTCGCTTTCCTTCCACTTATCCTTCCAGACCTCGGCCTGTTCAGTCAAAAGCTCCACAAATCCGGCTTCGCGTGCGCTGTGCAGCAGGGTATGTGCGGCATCGACCAATTGTCCCAGACCATAATTGCGGGAGGTGACATTCGCGGCGTATTTATAAATAACAACCTGATCACCGGCCTGTACCGTGAGCTTAGCCTTGCTGCCTACATATTTCTCCTGCTGGATGGCTTCGGCTTCGCCTGCGAATTTTTCACCGTTAACCAGAATGTCGAAGAGGTAGGCTGAGGTTACGTGAAAATCCAGCTTTTTCGTCTTCAGTGTAAGATGTCCGCCGTCCGGATTCGCTTGTTTCTCAACTTCGTTCCAGAATTTCTCGTCATAGTTGGAGTCTTTGTTCTTGATGTCGCCGTCGAGGTATGGGGTAACGGTTATTTCTCCGGCAAAATTAACCGGGATGATCGAATAGCGGATCGCACCGATCTCGCGGCGGGCCATGCTGACCATACGGATGCTCTCAACCTTGACCTCTTTGCCTTCTGCGGTTGTGGCTGTGAAGCTGCGGAAGAGCGTGCCGCCCTTCATGTTGAGCACCCGGCGGAATTCGCTAACGGTGCAAGCCGCCAAGTCGAGCGGAACGCCGTCGATGTCAATGTTGATGCCGATCCAGTTGGTGCTGTTCAGCACTTTGGCAAAATACTCAGGATAACCGTTTTTCCACCAGCCGACCCGTGTTTTGTCCGGGTAGTAGACACCGGCCATGTAGCTGCCTTGCAGGCTTGGGCCGCTGTACTTTTCTTCAAAGTTGGCGCGGCCGCCCATATACCCGTTTCCGATGCTAAAGACGCTTTCGGAAATTTCCTGAGTCTGAGGATCAAAGGATTCTTCAATGATGGACCATTCGTCGATTTTTAAATATTGTTTCATGGTTACCGGCTCCTTTTAAATGGGGGATGAGGATATATAATGAATCAAAACAGTTGAATTAGAATTCCGGTGACAGCGGCGCCACTGCGCAGAATGTTTGGACTTCCGGCCGCTGTTATAATCAGATTTCTCTATTTGAGGCCGATTGCAGCGGAAGAAATCTGATTATAAAGGCGGACGCTAACGCTCCTCCAGTTCCAAACTTCTGCTCCGCGGCTTCGTCACCGAAACCCTAATAACGTATTTTTAATTCATTCTATAAAGAGTAGGGCAGAAGGGACTCACATTACCTATAACTGTTAATGTTCGTCAAACTGCTGCAAATGATTCCCGCAGGGCTGCAACGCTGATCTGCTCAAGGGAAGGGACGACGAGATTCGCCTGAGCCAGCGTCGCTGGCGAACCGATGCCGACGCTGCTCATGCCGGCGCGGATAGCGGCGGTGATGCCCGCTTCGGCATCTTCGAAGACGACGCAATGCGCGGGAGCAACTGAGAGGGCCTTGGCTCCAAGGAGGAAGACCTCAGGCTCGGGCTTCGCGGCGCTGGTATGTGTACCGTCAATGATGGCATCGAAATAGGGAGTCAGGCCGGTGTTGTTCAGGATGGTCATTGCGTTTTTGCTGGCGGAGCCGAGAGCGACCTTAATGCCCTGGTCGCGGCATTCCTTAAGGAATGCCAGCGCACCCGGCAGAATCTCCGAGCTGTCCATCTTGGAGATGTATTCGACGTAGCGGTTGTTCTTCTGCTCGGCGAGCTGCGCTTTTTTCTCTTCATCCAGTACAAGTCCGCCGATTTCCAGCAGAATATTCAGCGAAGCGGCACGGCTAACACCCTTGAGGCGTTCATTGTCCTGCTCGGTGAAGACAAAGCCGAGCTGCTCGGCCAGCTCTCTCCAGGCGATAAAATGATATTTGGCGGTGTCGACGAGCACGCCGTCCAAGTCGAACAGGCAGGCTTTAATTTCTGGCATGTTGAAACCTCCTAAAAAGTTTTATATGTAGCGCAAACGTTTGTACAAAGTTCGAAAAAATAAATGAAGCGTTGAGCAGCTTCATTTATCTTGTTCAAATATAAGAAAGTATAAGTTTCACCCTATACTTTATCCTTATATTTCTCGCTGAAACGGATACCGTCCTTCTAAGGACGGCGAAGCCGTTTCTACTTGTGTGATCATTTCTTCGCTGGAGAATGCATGGAAGACTCTCTTACGATTAAGCGGTGGGGAATCACGAACCGGTTCGTATATCCGTCATGGTTATCCGGCTTCTGAATGCTCTGGATCAGCACCTGGGAGGCCGTGTAGCCAAGATGATAAATTCCGATGTCGATACTGCTGATCGGCGGACTGGACAATTCCGAGAGCGGAATGTTGTTAAAGCTGACAATCGCCAGATCATCAGGAACCTTGTATTTCAGTTCATTCAGTCCACGCAGTACGCCGAAAGAGACCATATCATCTACTGCGACCAGTGCTGTAGGGCGGTTCGGGAGATTCATGAAAAATGACATCGCCCGGTATCCGCTGTCCTGCAAAAATTCGCCTTCGACGATCCATTCTTCCCGCATCTCGAGTCCGCTGTCATGCATCGCCCTGCGGTAGCCTTCAAGCCGGTCGCGCGAAACGATGAGGTTCGGCGGCCCGCTGACAAAGCCAATACGTTCATGACCCATAGAAATCAAGTGGTTCGTAGCATCGAATGCAGCCATGATATTATCATTATCCACCGATAAAATATTCTCATAGCGGTCGCTTCGCCCTATCAGAACAAAAGGGTAGCCACCTGATTCCAGAAAATCAATTACCGCATCGTCTTTGCGTGAATACAGCAGAATAACGCCGTCAACACGGCGGCCCTTGAGCAGGCGGGACACGGCTTCAAGCTCTTCCTTTTCGTTTGCTCCGGAGCTGAGCAGCACATCATAGCCGGAACGGCTGGATTGTGTGACAATCCCACGGATCAATTCCATAAAAAACAAATTGGAGAACAGCTCTTCAGCCGGTTTCGGAAGAATGATGCAAATGCTGTTCGTAGTCTTCGAAACCAGACTCTTGGCCATCATATTCGGAGTGTAGCCCATTTCTTCCATAATCACTTTGACCTTACGGGAAGTTTCTAGGCTAATTCTTGGATGGCCTGACAACACCCGGGATACTGTGGAGGGAGAAACTCCCGCTTTCTTAGCCACGTCCTTGATGGTAACTGTCATAGAAACCTCCTCATGGAACCGTTTGCTTTACACAGTAATATTAATCGAAGTGCTCATAATTGTAAATAGTGAAAGTCTTTCGGAAGGCCGCTTGCGGCAAGATGGAGCGGAGGCGGGGGATTCGGAGCAGCTATTCATCACACTAACCCCAATAAACTTAATTTCAAAATCAATGCAAAAAATATTGAAAATGTGCAAAAGTGTGCAATTATCTGCGCCTCATTTGTGCAACACTACATGAAATCTTGCTTCAT
The DNA here is from genome assembly GCF_056120445.1 of Paenibacillus sp. sgz302115. Taxonomy (NCBI): domain Bacteria; kingdom Bacillati; phylum Bacillota; class Bacilli; order Caryophanales; family Paenibacillaceae; genus Paenibacillus; species Paenibacillus sp. sgz302115. Next base: position 199,467 of record NZ_JBVYOK010000009.1, on the reverse strand, counting down.
ATGTTTTGTTATTGAACAGGATATGGATCGTAAATTGCTAGTTGACAACAACGGAAGTCCAGCATTAGTATGGTGAACATAATATAAAGCGCTTACAGTATATGGTTTTGGGCAGGTATCTTTTTCACTCCAAATAGATGGATTGTTGAATCGTACCTGTCGCTTATTTTTGCAAACGTTTGCGCATTGAATGGGAGTGTTGCACATGGCTTCATTCATTTTCTTGACAGGAGGGGGCTGATCTTGACGGGCCTGAGGAGCCGCAAATAGCCGGAGAAGGCGATTCCTTGATCATCTGCTGCCTGATGCAGCTGCAAGGAAAAATCTATGTTTTGGAGGGATTGAAGCAAATGAGATTGGCATTATGGGGCAAAAAAATATTCGCCATCAGCATGATCGTTATTCTGGTGTTATCCTCTTTTTCTTTTGGTCCGGTCCATGTGAATGCAGCGGCAACCAAGGCTGTGCTGGTAGGCAATCTTCAATCGGAATTATCGACGGAAGCTGAGCCGACAGGGGATTGGAATCCTGCTGCCACTGTGACGCAAATGACCTATGTGGACAATGGATTGTACCAGTTTACAGGCAAATTGCCTGCAGGAGTCTATGAATACAAGGTTGCTCTTAACGGCACCTGGGATGAGAGCTACGGATACGGCAGCTATACTAATCCGGGCGGAACTGATAAAGACGGCAATATCCAGCTCACTCTCACAGCCGAAACTAATGTCACCTTTTACTATAACGACATCACCAAGAAAATCGCGGATTCTACGTATTACACACCGATTGCGGAGGGAAAGCTGCCGAGGCTGACCGGAACGCTGCAAACAGAGCTGGGAGATGCCAAGGATTCTTCTCCGGCTGATGCAGGGACCACTTTGTCAGATCCTGATTTGGATGGAATCTATGAGCGGACGGCCCAGCTTCCCAAAGGTGAGTATACCTATCGGGTATTTGTTCCCGGAGATTCAACAGACGCGGATATGCTCTATCCGGACAAGGACTTGACCCTGAAGCTTCCTGCTGATCTGAAAGTGACTTTTAAGTATAGTGCGAAGGATCACGGGGTCAGCGCAGCTTTTACAGCTCCGTCCGATCCGGGAAAGGTTGTTCCCGTACCGCAGGACCATATGCGGATTCACTATAACCGGACTGCGGGTGACTACGCCGATCAGGGCTTGTGGCTGTGGGACGATGTGGCCTCACCTTCCGGGAACTGGCCGGCCGGCGCAGCCCCGTTTCCTGAAGGGCAGACCGATACTTATGGTGCTTATGTCGATGTTCCGCTGAAGGCCGGCGCCAAGAAAATCTCGTTCCTCGTCGTCAACCGCAGCACGCAGGACAAGGACGGGGGCGACAAGCTTTTTACGATCAATACACCGCAGACGAATGAGATATGGATCAAGCAGGGTTCGGATACCGTAACGCCTTATGAACCCGTAGTGCTTCCTGCGGATACCGTGCGTGTTCATTACATGAGAACGGACAGCAATCATAGCCAGTACGGCTTGTGGCTGTGGGATGACGTGGCTTCGCTGCCGGTAACCTGGCCGGGAGATGCAGTTCCTTTTCTAGCTGAACATACCGACTCCTATGGTGCTTATGTAGACATTCCGCTCAAAGCGAACGCCAAGAAAATGGGCTTTGTCGTTGTGAATCGTGCGAGCGGCGACAAAGATGGAGGCGACAAAACATTCAGCCTGCTGGACCGCTATAATCAGCTCTGGATCAAGCAGGGAGATAATCAAGTATATGTGTCTCCTTTTGGCGAGCAGCCGGTCAGTCTGGCAGCGGCAGAAGTGCTGTCCACCAGCAAAATCCTGCTTACCTTCACATTGACGGACGGTCTGGACGCGGCAGGATTAAAGTCAGCGATTACTGTACAGGACAAGGAAGGTGCTCCAATTGCCGTTACTGCCGTGACCATTAAAAGCAAATCTGCGGTAGAAGTGGATACGGCGGCCTTCGAGCTGGATAAAGCTCCGCTGAATGTAACCTATTCGGGGAAAAGTGTATCCGCTTCCGCAGGCTGGAGAATGCTTGATGAAATGTACAATTACACAGGTGATGATCTGGGAGCCACCTATCATCCGGCGGCCAAGTCCGCGACACTGAAGCTGTGGGCTCCGATGGCCAGCAGTGTGGTTGCAAATGTGTACAGCAAGACAGATGCAGCCAAGCAGGTAGGCCAGATCAGCTTAACCCAAGGCGCTAAAGGGGTCTGGTCGGCAGAGCTGAAGCCGTCTGACCTGGACGCTCCGGGCGGAGCCGGGGATGTGCGCGGCTACTACTACCAGTACGAGGTGACCAATAACGGAGTAAGCAAGCCGGTGCTTGATCCTTATGCCAAATCAATAGCTGTGTTCACTGTGGACACCACGGGTGCGGCGGGGCCGGATGGCGATACGGTCGGCAAAGCGGCTATTGTTGACTTGAGCGGGACGAATCCGCCGGATTTCCGGGCAGGGGATATTCCTGGCTACGAGAAGCGTGAGGATGCCGTCATTTATGAAGTCCACGTACGGGATTTCACCTCCGATATTTCGATTGAAAGCGAGCTGGGCGGCGAACGCTGGGGCTCGTATGCGGCTTTTGAGAAGAAGCTGGATTATATTAAATCCTTAGGTGTGACTCATATTCAGCTCATGCCGGTCATGGCCTGGTATTATGGGGACGAAACGAAGATGGGCAACAGGGAATCGGCCTATTCGACCCAGAACAATGAATACAACTGGGGTTATGATCCGCAGAGCTATTTCTCGCCGGATGGCGCCTATTCGCAGAAGCCTGCTGATCCCGAAGAACGGATCAAGGAGCTGAAGGGCCTTATTGATGCCGTGCATCAGGCGGGAATGGGGGTCATTCTCGATGTCGTGTACACCCATATGGCCAAAAAGGATTTCCTGAATGATATCGTGCCGAATTATTACGCCTTTCAGGATGCGAACGGCAATTTCATTGGCGGGTTCGGCAACAATCTGGCGACCAGCCATAAGATGGCCGAGAAGCTGATGGTGGATTCGGTGAAATACTGGTTCAGCGAATATAAAATCGACGGCATGCGCTGGGACATGATGGGCGACGCGACAGCAGACGCGGTTCAAGCGGCCTATGATGCCGCAGAAACCATCAACCCGAAGGCGCTGTTCATCGGTGAAGGCTGGAAAACCTTCGGCGGGGACGCCTCCGATCCGGCACTGGCCGGCAAAGGCGCAGATCAGGCATGGATGGATAAGACGGACAGCGTCGGCGTATTCTCCGATGAATTCCGCAATGAGCTGAAGTCCGGCTATGGCTCGGAAGGCGAGCCGAGATTTATTACGGGCGGTGCGCGTTCCATCGCTACGATCCTGAACAATATCAAGGGCCAGCCCTCCAACATTCCGGCGGATGATCCAGGCGATGTTGTGCCATACATCGAGGCCCACGACAATCTGACATTGCATGATGTCATTGCGCAATCCATCAAGAAGGACCCGGCAATTGCAGAGAATGAGCTGGAAATACAGAAACGGATCAGGCTCGGCAATCTGCTGGAGCTGACGTCTCAAGGGACCGCCTTCCTGCAGGCAGGCCAGGAGTATGGGCGCACGAAGCAGTGGAAGGCAGCAGGGGTTCCCGAACAGAAGTATACCGAGATGAAGGATGAGAACGGGAAATCGTTTGGTTATTTTATTCACGATTCCTACGATTCTTCGGATGCGGTCAACATGTTCGACTGGGCGAAAGCGACGGACAAAGACAAATATCCTGTGCAAAATACAACCAGATCCTACACCTCGGGACTCATTAAGCTGAGACAATCGACCGATGCCTTCCGGCTTGGCGACAAAAGTCTGGTGGACTCGAATGTCAGCCTGATCACTGCACCGGAGATCAAGGCAACCGATCTGGTGATCGGCTACAAGAATAAAGCAACCGATGGAACCGGACTTTATTATGTCTTTGTGAACGGGGACAATACTGCAAGAACCCTGACTCTTTCCGAGGATTTGACCGGAGGGCAGGTGCTTGTGGATAACGATGAAGCCGGGAATCAGGCGATTCCTGCGGCGAGCCGGAGCGGCTTCACATTAACAGCGGGTTCGATTACTCTTGAACCTTTGACCGCTGTGGTCATCCGCAAGGATGCCGCTGCTGCTGCCCTGACTTCCCTGTCAGCGGACAGCTCGGGCTATAAGCTGCAAATTGGCAGCACCCGTCAAGCGGCTGTAACGGCCAAATATGATGACGGCAGCTCCAGAACGGTGACGAATACTGCAGCCTATGTCTCGGATAAGCCGGAAATCGCTATAGTGACTAGCAAGGGGCTGATCAAAGGAATCAAGGCGGGAACAGCCACAATTACCGTTTCCTACGGCGGACTCTCGAGCAAAATCACTGTTGAAGTCACCAAGGATGCCGTAGACAACAAGCGTTATGTTCAGCTCACCTATGTCCGTGAAGACAAGGACTATAAGGACTGGAACCTCTGGGTGTGGAATACGGGGGTCAAGAACGATCAGATCGACTTCACTACCTTCAAGGATGGCAAGGCCAGCGTGCTGATTGAGGTGGCGCCGAATGCCACGAGTATGGGGTTTGTGCTGCGCAAGGGAACGGACTGGAACACCGGGAAGCAGGATTATCCGGACGACCGGAACATTCCGCTGAGTGCTGGCGAAGCTTTTACCAAAGTGATTGTAACCAGTATGGTGAAGGAGCTTGACATCAAGCCGGCCATTAACGGCCCTGTGATGAAAGACGGAACTATTACCTTCCGGTATCGGGATGATGCCCTGTTCCGCAGTGATAATATGGCTGCGATCAGTGAAGCAAAGGTAAAAGTAAACGGCACGGCATATCCAATGGAATACGATGCAGCCAAGGAGTGGTTCAGCTATCAACTGAAAAATGTGCAGGAAGGCACGTACAAGTACACTTTCCTGATTACCAGGGATGGCGTAACCGAAGAACTGACGGACCCGAAAAACACGGTGAATGGCGAATCGGCAGCCGTCTATCACATTCCGCAAGTAACCATCGAGGCAGCGGTTCAGCCGAAAGCCGTCACCTCGAATGAAAATGCAGTGATTACAGTGAAAGCTTCTTCTTCGGAAGATGTGTCTTATGTGGACGGCTATATGGATCTGACTGCCCTTGGCGGACCAGGCGCAGTGAAGCTTGATACCACGCTGATGAAGCAGACGATTGCGGTCAAGGACAGCGTCGCGGCGGGAATCAAGAATATCCCGATTACCCTGCTTGATCAATATGGGAATACGCATAAAGGCACTGCTGCAGTTGAAGTGAAAGCTAGAACGTACACGGATGATAAGCTTGATTTTGACTGGGATGAGGCCCGAATCTACTTCGCGCTTACTGACCGGTTCAAGGACGGGGATGCTTCGAATAACGCCGATGTTGATAAAACACATCTGGAAGCCTACCACGGGGGAGATTTCCGGGGAATGATCGACAATCTGGATTATTTGCAGAAGCTGGGTATCAATACACTCTGGATTACGCCGATTGTGGACAATATTGATTTCAACAAGGGCATTGATTTCGGCGGCAAGCAGTATGCTTATCATGGCTATTGGGCCAAGGATTTCACACAGCTTGACGAGCATCTTGGCGATATGGCAACCTTCAAGGAGCTGATTGAGAAGGCCCATGACAAGGGCATCAAGATTATGGTGGATGTTGTGCTCAATCACGCCGGTTATGGCCTGAAGGCAGGAGACAATTATGCAGGCGTTACGGCTGAGGATAAGGCTCGCTTTGACGGCATGCTGCGCACAGACGGCACATCGGCGGACACTGATCCGGTCAAAGGCGAGTTAGCCGGACTGCCGGACTTTAAGACCGAAGACCCGGCGGTGCGCGAGAAGCTGATTAATTGGCAGACCGCTTGGCTGGATAATGCGCGGACGAAACGCGGCGATACGATTGATTATTTCCGTGTGGATACGGTTAAGCATGTGGAGGATACAACCTGGAAAGCCTTCAAAAATGCGCTGACCGCCATAGATCCAAAGTTCAAGCTGGTTGGTGAATTTTACGGAGGCACGCTGGACAATGACGGCGGCAATCTGCAGTCCGGCCAGATGGACAGTCTGCTGGATTTCGGCTTCAAGAATGCTGCCAGGGATTTTGCAAATGGTAAAATCGGAGATGTGGATGCATACCTGCAGAACCGGGAAGCACAAATGGACAATACCAAAATGATGGCCCAATTCCTGAGCAGCCATGATGAGAACGGCTTCCTGTCCAATTATGTGGACGGAGACAAGGGCAAGCTGAAGATCGCAGCCGCCCTGCAGATCACGGCCAAAGGCCAGCCGGTTATTTACTACGGGGAAGAGCTGGGACGGTCTGGAGCGAATGCCGGAGATATGTCAAAAGGAGAGTTCAGCGAGAACCGCGGAGATATGCCGTGGGATCAGCTTACGGCGGAGCAGGGACTTCACGATCACTACCAGAAGCTGCTGAACATCCGTGCCAAGTACTCCAAGCTGTATTCCAAAGGTGTGCGCACAAAGCTGGCCGGTTCGGATGAGCTGGGCTACCTGGCTTTTGCGAAGCAATACGGAAACGAGAGCATCGTTACAGTCATTAACACGAAGACGGCGGCTGTAGCTGCCAGCATTCCGGTTCCTTTTGCTGCACAGACTGTGGTTGCCGATGAGTACAGCGGCAAAATCTATACGGTACCGCAAGATCAAAAGATTACGGTTGAACTGCCGGGCAGGGATGCCGGAGGAACGGTTATTTTGGCGGCTGTGCCTAAGGTGACACCTACGCCAACGCCAACACCGACACCGACGGTGAAACCAACGCCAACGCCTACAGCTACACCAACGCCTGCGCCTGTTTCGACTTCGGCTGCTGCGCCAACGGCGACTCCTGCTGAGGGTACACAGCTTGTGAGTGCGGACAGTCTGAAGAACGCTAAGGATGGCAAGGTGGAAGTGGAGATTGCAGCAGGCAAACAGGCGGTACTGCTCCCGCTTCAGGCTGCGCAATTGCTGGGAACTAATGATTTGCTGCTTAAAACGGCGGAGCTTTCTGTAACCCTGCCTGCCAAGGCTCTTAGCAAGGTGCAAGGGACAGTGACCGGAGGGGATGCGGACGGTGCTCATATTGAGCTGCGCATGATTCCGCTTCAAGGCAGTGCGGCAAGTCTTCTGCTTGAAGGATTGAACAAGGACAATACGGCGGTGGCGGCTGCCTCTGGTGTGTATGAGCTTACCCTCAGCATTGTCCGCAAAGACGGTACGGTTATTCCGGTAACCACGTTTGCAGAGCCGGTTACACTTGCCTTCAAGCTAAAAGGAAGTCCAGACAAGGCATTGCTTGGTGTCTACTACCTGGGCGATAACGGTAAATTAGAATATGTGGGGGGCACACTGCAAGATGATGTGCTTACTGCTCAAGTTACCCATTTCAGCAAGTATGCAGCGCTTGAGGTCAACAAATCCTTTAAGGATGTTCCCGCAGCCTATTGGGCGGCTCCGGCGATCAAATCGCTCAGTGCGAAGCAGATCGTGACCGGGGTTACCGTTTCCGAGTTCAAGCCGAAGAACAACGTCACCCGTGCAGAATTTACTGCTCTGCTCGTGCGCGCGCTCGGGCTGAAGGCGGAAGGGCAGGCCGCATTTACTGATGTCAAGCCGGACGCATGGTACTCTTCCTATGTGGCGGCAGCGGTCAGCCAGGGTATTGTTGCCGGACGCGGCAAAGACCTGTTCGCCCCGGATGCTGTGATCAGCCGCGAGGAAATGGCTGTCATGGCCATCCGCACGCTGGAGGTCAAACAGGGCAAGAAGCTTGACCTGGCGAATGGCAGTGTGCGGTTTACTGATTCTTCCGAGATCAGCGGCTGGGCGGCTTCTTATGTGAATGCCGCAGCGGAGCTGGGACTGCTACAGGGCAGAACGAACAACCAATTTGCCCCTAAAGCATGGATGACCCGGGCCGAAAGCGCCCAGGTGATTTACAAGCTGCTCGGCAAATAGGCATGGCTCAGCGAACCTGCTGGCTTCTCGGCAGTACGTATTAGCTATCGAATAACACAAACGGCACTCTTCTTCTCGAAGAGTGCCGTTTGTGCTGTGTATGACGAAATATAAGTCCTTGCAGAAGCGATTGCTGTTCTTGATGCCCGTAGAACACAGTATGGCTGACAGGGAGCTGACGCCAAGTGGAAAAAGTAAAACTAATTGGCTGAAAATCTGGCTGCAACGGACTTTTAGTGGAATTTGTACACCTAATTTAAGCCGTTTCACCATATCCGGCCGATTTCGGCCGAATTAGTGATACTTTTTCCCACTAAGCGCCCTCCAAAAGCCGGATATTTTGAATTAGTTGTCTTTTTTCCCACTAAGGGCCCTCCATGAGCCAGATGAGTTCGATTAGTGGTACCTATTCCACGAAGGGGCCCCCACATGCCGGATACTATGGATGAATGACGGTACTGTCGCCACATGAGCTGCCGTACCCTTAGTTCTCCTATCCTTACATCAGCGCTTTAAGCACTGCGTATCCGTAAGCAGGCAGCTTGAGCGACAGCTTGCCGCGCTCGGCGCGCAGCGAATCGCCGGTGAACAGGTTCTCCCAGTTGCGGTCCTCCACGTCGATGCGGAAGGTCTGGGCGGTTTCTTCTGTGTTGACCAGCACCACAATAATGTCATCGCCCAGTCGGCGCTCATAGGCCAGCTTGCTGCCCTGCGGTCCGGCTTCCAGGAAGGTGAAGGCGCCGGTGCGGAGCGCAGGATGATTGCCGCGGATCTCGATCAGCTTGCGGTAGTAGCTGAACAGTTCGCGGTCCTGCTTCTCGGGATTCCACTCCATGCATTTGCGGCAGCCCGGATCGCCTTCGCCGTCCATTCCGATCTCATCCCCGTAATAAATACAAGGCGTGCCCATGAAGGTGAACTGGAACAATGCAGCGAGCTTCATCTTGTTCTTGTCCCCTTCGGCTACGGTTAACAGTCGAGGAGTGTCATGGCTGTCCAGCAGGTTGAAGGCAACCTCACTGGCCTGCAGCGGGTAACGTGACAGCTGCTTGCCGATGGCGTTGGCGAAGCCTTCGGCATCAAGTAGGCCGTAAACGAAGAAATCGAGTACGGCATCGGTGAATGGATAGTTCATCACCGCGTCGAATTTATCGCCTTCCAGCCAAGGGGCTGATTCATGCCAGATTTCACCCAGGATGTAGGCCTCGGGATTCGCACGTTTTACAACTTTGCGGAAATCGCGCCAGAATTCATGATCCACCTCGTTCGCCACATCCAGCCGCCAGCCGTCAATGCCGACCTCAGTGATCCAATACTCGGCGACCTTAAGCAAGTATTCCTTCACCTTCGGATTCTCGGTATTCAGCTTCGGCATCAGCGGCTCGAAGGCAAAAGCATCGTAGGTTGGGATGCTGTCCACCACCTGCAGCGGAAACTCGCGGATATGGAACCAGTCCTTGTACTCAGACGCTTCGCCTTTCTCCAGCACATCCACAAACGGGGCGAAGGTGCGGCCGGAATGGTTGAATACAGCGTCCAGCAGCACGCGGATGCCGCGTTCGTGGCATGCGGCGACCAGCTTTTTCAGCGTCTGTACGTCACCAAAATGCGGATCAACCGTCATGTAGTCTTCCGTATCATATTTGTGGTTGGTCGTGGCGGTGAAGATCGGCGTGAAATAGATGCCGGTAATGCCAAGCTCGCTTAAATGATCCAGGTGGTCCATGACCCCTTGCAGGTCGCCGCCGAAGAAGTTCACCGGTGTAGGCGTATCGCCCCAAGGCTGTACATTTGCCGGATTCAGGATGGCGTCGCCATTCGCGAACCGTTCAGGGAAAATTTGATAAAAAACAGCGTCCTTCACCCAGGCTGGAGGAGTAAATACGTCCCCGCGGTTTATGTACGGAAATTCAAACAGCCGGTTCGGATTCGCCGGGCGCTCTGTCTGGAAATCACTTTCGGTCATCCAGATCCGTTCATGCCCTTTTTGCAGCAGAAAACCATATTTCAGCCGCCGATACAGAGGCACCGAGGAGCATTCCCAATAATCGAACATCGCGTCAGAGGTGAACAGCGTCATCGGAATCAGCTCTTTGGTGGCATCCCAGGCATATTTATCGCCGGCCCAGGCGAAGACCTCGGTCAAATCCCCTTTTTTGGCACGCAGGCGCAGATGAATCGTATCGTGATCATAGGCATAAGACCAGTTCAAACGCGGGCGGTGGTAGACAGCTTCCAGTAACATTGATGATTCCTCCTAAAAGTGGTGTTGTGAGCATAAGCAACCTGAACAACATCAAGCAAAACTGGCTTCGGAGGCCTTGCAGGGCGAATCCCTGAGCTGGATCAGCAGGCTCGTTCTGTGTCCATAACAAATAGGCACAACCGCCGCCGGGTAGCTTGTCCGAGGTTGTACCTTTTTTTGAAGTAACATTGCCTTTTAGTTGTTTGTTAATGAAGCAGGCAGGCCGCTTATAATGTTTTGGATTATAGCACGGAATAATTTAGCGTTCAATACTTTAGTTCAAACAATTGCACAAAATGTCGCATGACGGAAAACCGGTTTTCTCTTGAAAAAAAGAAGTGAAATGTTATGAAAATCAATCTTTTATGAAATAAAAAATACTAATAAATGGGAATAGGCGGATAAATCGGTTTAAATCAAAGAAAGTAAGAGATTTCCTGCGAAATAGGGAGATATTGGGTTGATATCTTTCGAAATTAGCGTAATTTGAGCGAATACACTATGTGCAAACGTTTTTACAATCCGTTTTACTGTTGTATTATGAATTTAGTAATGAAGCGCTTTCCAGAACTTGTTGAAGCGTATACAGGAAGGGTCATTCAGAAAAACATACATTTTTTTTGACTCCTCTGAAATCGTTTGCGCAACTCCTGGAACAGCCGCAGCAACAAAGCCAGATACAATAATTAGGAGGGGTTTATGCAATGAATTTGAAAAAGCTCATGGTTCTCACAGCAGCATTCTCCATGGTAGCATCCATTACGGCGTGCAGCTCGGGCAACAACAATGGAGGGAATACTGCGGCAACGAACGCTCCAAAGGATAATGCGGCAGCAACAAACGCACCAGCTGGTAATGCTACAGCAGCCGCTGAAATCACACCGGAAGACGGCGCTTCCCTGCTCGTATGGGAGAGTAAAGAGGAAAGACCCTTTGCTGAAGAAATCGCGAAACAATTCACAGCCAAATATAATGTCCCAGTGAAAATCGAAGAGGTTGCACCGCCGGATCAGGTAGGCAAGCTGACTCAGGATGGTCCTTCCGGCCTGGCAGCGGACGTAGTCCTGATTCCGCATGACAATCTCGGTAAAGCTGTAAGTGCGAGCTTGCTGCTGCCAAATGATGTCTTCGCTGAACAGACCAAAGCTGACAACACCGAAGCTTCCATTGTGGGCTCCTCCTTCGGCGGCGAGCTGTATGGCTACCCAAGAGCGGCAGAAACCTATGCGCTCTATTACAACAAATCCTTGGTTAAAGAAGCTCCAAAAACCTTCGATGACGTTCTTGCCTTCAGCAAAACGTTCACGGACAAAGCCAAGAACAAATATGGAATTATGTGGGAAGTCGGCAACATGTACTTTGGTTATCCCTTCATTGCCACTACGGGCGGTTACCTGTTCGGTAAAAACGGTACTGACAAAGACGACATTGGCCTGAACAACGAAGGTGCCATTGAAGGTCTGAAAACTTACGTCAAATTGAAAGAAGCACTGCCAATCAAGAGCGGTGATATCAGCGCCGACATTAAACGCAGCTTGTTCAGCTCCGGCGATGTTGCTATGGATATGACCGGTCCTTGGGAGCTTGCAGCCTATAAAGAAGCGCTCGGCGACAAACTGGGTGTTGCTCCGGTTCCTACGATCGACGGCAAAACCGCAATCACTTTCTCTGGTATCAAAATTTTCGGTGTAAATGCCTATACGCAATATCCGAATGCAGCTAAACTGTATGCTGAATTTGCTTCGACCAAAGATGCACAGCTTCTGCTCAATAAATTGATCGGCTCGATTCCAACCAACAACGAAGCGCTGAAGGACCCGCAGATTACTGGTGATCCGTATATCTCCGCTTTTGCAGAGCAGGCCAAGAACTCCCAGCCAATGCCGTCCATTCCTGAAATGGGCAACGTATGGAGCCCTGTAAATGCGGCGCTTCCGGAAATCTGGGATAACAATGCTGATCCTAAAGCGGCTATGGACAAAGCTGTACAGCAGATCAAAGACCTCAATAACGGTGCAACTGCTAAATAACAGTCATCTTCAAACAGCAAACCACTAGCACACAGTGGAGTCAACTCGCCCGCCGCCTCTAGCGGCGGGCGGTTGCCTGAATTCCACGCGGAGAGGAGAACGGAAGGGAAATGCAGCGACACCGCAATAGAGCCGCAATACTGTCGACTATTTTCATGGGATTGGGACAAATATATAACCGCCAATTCATCAAGGGACTTATTTTTATTGCCGTAGAGGCAATGGCTTTGGTCTATTTCGTTGCTAATTTGGGAAGGGCTTTTTGGGGCGTCACTACACTCGGGGACACTCCAAGCCATTTGGAAAAGGTAAAGGGAATCGCCAAAATGGTTCCCGGGGACCATTCCATCGTTATTTTGATTGAAAGCTTGATTACCCTGCTGTTCTTAGTGTTATTCCTGATTGCCTGGTATATGAATATTAGGGATGCTTATAAGACCGGAGAAGAACGCGAAGCCGGTCGTCCATCGAATACATTCAAACAATCTGTGCGCTACGTGTTGGATTACAAATTTGCCCAGAGCTTTTTGCTTCTGCCGGGGCTGGGCATTCTGTTCTTTACCATCATGCCGATTATTTTTATGATCATGCTGGCTTTTACAAACTACGCCGCACCGGATCATATCCCGCCGGCGAAGCTGGTGGATTGGGTCGGTTTTGAAACCTTCCGCAACCTGCTTGTCCTGAAATCCTGGAGCCATACCTTCTACGGGGTACTGACCTGGACGATCATCTGGGCGGTTCTGTCGACTGTAACGACTTACTTCGGCGGGATGCTCGTTGCTCTGCTGATCAACCAGAAGGGCATCCGCTTCAAGGGTCTGTGGAGACTGATTCTGATTGTGCCGTATGCCATCCCGCAGATGATTTCCCTGCTGATGATGCGCAATCTGTTCAACGGGCAGTTTGGTCCGATCAACCAGTATCTGGGCTACTTCGGACTGGGCGGTCTGCCGTGGCTGACCGATCCGTTCTGGGCCAAGGTAACGGTTATTGTCGTTAATATGTGGGTAGGGATTCCAGTCTCCATGCTGCTGATTATGGGTGTGCTGACTACGATCCCGCGTGATATGTACGAGGCGGCCGAAGTGGATGGGGCTACCAATTATCAGAAGTTCCGCATTATTACGCTGCCGATGGTGCTTTTCTCCACCGCGCCTACGCTGATTATGCAATTTGCCGGCAATATCAACAACTTTAATGCGATCTACCTGCTGACGGGGGGCAATCCGGTCAACGGAAATTATCAGTACGCCGGCTCAACGGACTTGCTGGTAACGTGGCTATACAAGCTGACGCTGGATCAGAACAAAAATAATATGGCTTCCGCGATAGGTATCATTCTCTTCATCATTGTAGCCGGGTTCTCCCTGTACAATTACCGCCGGACCAGATCATTCCAAGAGGAGGACATGATTCAATGATGATCGGACGCAAGTTTGCGAACTTTATTCGCTTAAGTCTCAGTTATATCGTTCTGGTTGCTCTGGCGATTGCTGCGATCTATCCGGCACTCTGGATACTTTTGGCATCCTTCCGGCCGGGTAAATCCTTGTACAGCAAAACGCTCATCCCTGAGCATTTCACCCTCGCCCACTACAAAGAGCTGTTTACTTCGCCAATCTATATGTTCGGAACATGGTATGGCAACACGCTCAAGATTGCAGTGTTCTCCATGCTGATCGGGGTAGTGCTGACGCTGCTGACCAGCTATGCCCTATCCAGATTCCGCTTCAAAAGCCGGAAAACAACGATGTCGACCCTGCTCATTCTCGGGATGTTCCCGGGATTTATGAGCATGATCGCAATCTATCTGCTGCTAAAAGAGTTCCACCTGCTGGATACGCATCTGGCGCTGATTATCGTCTATGCGGCAGGAGCGCCGCTCGGCGGTACGCTGATTGCCAAAGGGTTTCTCGATACAATCCCGCGTTCACTGGATGAAGCGGCCCGTATTGACGGAGCAAGCAATTTCGGGATTTTTGCCCGGATTATTCTTCCGCTCTCCCGTCCGATGATCACCTATATGGCGCTGACCCAATTTGTCGGCCCTTGGGTGGATTTCATCTTCGCCAAGCTGATTCTGCGGACGAAGGAGAATTGGACGGTCGCTGTCGGGATGTGGGATATGGTCAATACGATGCAGAACTCCAATTTCACGCTGTTCTCAGCGGGTGCCGTACTGATTTCTGTGCCGATTATGATTCTGTTTGGCTTCCTGCAGCGTCTGCTCGTTGATGGCTTAACCGCGGGCGCCAGCAAAGGATAATTCCGTTCCTGCATCAATGAAAAACAGGGTACAGCCTTTATGTGGTCTACTAAGGGCTGTACCTTTCTATTTCTAGCTGAAACGGTACCGTTCCTTTAAAGGACGGCTAAGCCGTTTCTGCTTTAGGTGAGGAGAGAGTGCAATGAAACGGCCGCTACATATAAGCTTTAGATCGGTAGGCGTCAAATTGTTCGTCATTTTATTCTGTACCACCGTACTGCTGTCCTCCGTCCTGGGCCTGACCTCATATTCTGTCGCCAAAGGAATCATCACGGATAAGGTTGCGGCGGCGTCTTCCCAGTCGATTGTACAGGCGGCGGACAAGCTGGATTTCCTCTTTGCAGAATATGAAGCACTCTCAAGGCAGTTCGCTGTGGATTCTGCATTAAAAGCGGATATGGAAACGGTAAACAGTTCAGGGACCGGGACAGTAGCAAAGGTGGAGGCTGAAGACCGGATTCGCCGCAAGCTGGATTCGGTCAAGGGCTCCGATGAGCGCCTGCTCGGCATCCGGCTGGTCTCGCGTAGCCTGGTGGATGCCGAGTCTTACAAATCGACAGGCATCAGCGCCGTCCGCAGCGATGAGGGAATCCTCGCGAGAGTGAAGCAGATTGATGCAGCCAAGGGAAAGCCCGTCTGGTTTCCGGTGCGGGCCAAAGGCTTCTTCGATGTGTATAACCAATCCTCAATGACGATGGGCCGGCTGCTGCGGAATATCGAACATCCCGAAGCGGAGTATTATATGCTGATTGAGATCAGAGGCAAGGCGCTCACAGATGTCCTGTCCAATCTGCATATCGGGCAATCCGGTGAAATTCGTATCCTCGATCCGGCGGGAAGTATTGTATATGGCTCAGACAACGCCCTGCTTGGACAAGCTTCGTACATAAAGCCTGCAGAAGACAAGTCCGCAGCAGAGCGGAAGCTTTCCTTTACCGCCGGGAACGAGCAGGGGACGCCGCAGCTTGTAGTCTATCAGCCTCTTGCTACGGCGAAATGGACGCTGATGGGGTATGCTCCGGTCAGCGATTTCACCAAATCTGCGGACAGGCTGCTGTACATTACTTTGCTGGTGGTGCTGGCGGCGGTTGTAATTGCTCTCTTGATCGGCTACATTCTGGTGCGTCTGATCGGCCGGCCGCTCGGCAAGCTCGTCCGGCTTATGGAAGAAGGCGAGCAAGGCAACCTTCAAGTGCGTACAAATTTCAAGGGGCAGGATGAGATTGGACGGCTCGGCCACAGCTTCAACAAAATGATGGAGCAGATTTCCCGGCTGGCCGGACAGAGCAGCCGCTCGGCGTCAGAGGTTCTAGGCACCTCGGCGCAATTGGTAAGCGCGTCCGGCGCGATTTCTGCCCATGCCAGAGAAGTGGCGGCGGCAACCGGCGAAATTGCCGGTGGAGCGGCTAGTCTGGCAGCAGAGGCCGAGAGCAGCAACCGCAGCGTGGAAATGATGAGCCTCCAGATTGGCGAAGTGGCGGAGATCAATACAGTGATGAACACCTCGGCAGAACAGGTGATTGCCGTCAGCGACCAGGGGGCAGAAATGATGAAGACACTGGTTGCCCAGAGCGAATCCACGGTGAAGATGATGGATTTGATCCAGGAGAATTCGGTAAGGCTCAGAGAAAGCACCCAACTGATCCGCAGCATTCTCGCGCCGATGATCGCCGTCAATAAGCAGACGAATATTCTGGCCCTTAATGCTTCGATAGAAGCGGTCAGAGCCGGGGCTGCCGGGAGAGGTTTTATTGTTATCGCCGACGAAATCCGCGGGCTGGCGAATGAGTCCAATGAGTCCATTGCCTCGGTATCGCGGATTACGGAAGAGATCAGCAGCCATATCGAAAAAACGGTTCAGGCCGTAGGCGAGACAGCTCCGCTGTTCCGTGAACAGATTTCCTCCGTCCGGGAATCTTCAATTATATTTGAGAACGTCCGGGCGGAAATGGAGCATTTCATCGGCTATCTGAAGCAGTCGCTGGCTTCCATTACGGAGCTGACGGAGTGCCAGCAGCTGCTCGGGGAATCCATGTCCAGTGTCCAGGCGGTTGTGCAGCAGACGAGCGCTTCCACGCAGGAAGTGGCCTCGATGTCCTCGCAGCAGTTCATTGTGAGCGAGGAGCTGGTGGCCTTGTCCGGCAAGCTGGAGGCGCTGGCCGAGGAGCTGAAGCAGTCGATGGTTTCTTTTCATGGGGAAACATAGGTGAAATATAGGTAAACTTGCCCCTGTACTGCCGTGTATCTACGGCAGGGCGGGGGTTTTTTGGCGTGGCTGCTTCTTCGTTTCCATGGCCGCTGCTTGTCCCGGAAAGGCTCAAGGGATACACTTGTCGTATACAGAATGAACATGAATGTCTTGCTGACAGAGAGGAGGGGACTTCCTTGCCGGAAATGAACGGAAGTCTGTTCCAGCAGGCTTTGCTGGACGGAGAGTATGGTCCGCATTTTTTTGCTTACTATTATAAGCAGTGGAATCCATATACGATGGCCTACCATCAGCATAACTCAACGGAGATTATGTACCTGATCTCAGGGAGCTGTGTGGTCGATGTACGGCAGGGTGCGGATGCGGAGGAGCGCTTCCGCCTGAAGCGGGGAGAGCTGATTATGCTTGATGCCAATGTCCCGCACCGGCTGATTGTGGAGGAGGGAGCATCCTGCCGGATGCTGAATGTCGAATTTGGCTTCACGGCGTACACGGGCGCGGGCCCCTCCATCGGCAGACTGGCCTGCGAAGAGGGAGATCTGGAGGCGCTGCTGCGGGAACCCTTTTCCAGTCTAGTGTTATCGGATCCGGAAGAGGTATTCCATGTGCTGAAGTCACTGGTGCTGGAGCTGGACCGGCATGGCATAGATGGAGACGGACAAGCCGGCGGACATGGCGGAATGATGATCCCGCTGCTGTTCTCCGAGCTGCTGCTGCGCCTTTCCAGGCTGCGGCGCGAACAACTGCAGGCAAGCCAGCAGCCGTCTCAGCTCTATGTGCGGCGGGCGATTGAGTTCCTGCACCAGAACTATGACCGCGGCATTCAGGTCAAGGAGGTTGCTGCCGAGGTGAACCTCCACCCCGGCTATCTGCACCGGATCTTCCGGGCGCATACCGGACGGACGCTGACCGATTATTTGAACATGCTGCGGATGGAGAAGGCCCGGATGCTGCTTGGGCAAAGTGAGATTCCCGTGGCGGAAATCGCCGATTATGTCGGCATCAGCAGCCGGCAGTATTTTCACCTCCTGTTCAAGAAGTATGCCCGCTGCACTCCGGTGGAGTACCGGAATTCACTGGAGCGCTTTTCTTGGACAGATAATCAGCCGGAACTCGAAGAAAGGTGAGGATTGTTGACAGCTTGCCGCTGAATTGGTCATGATATTGGCTACGCTTACTTCAGCCTCCTTGCTACAATGGACAGGAACAATTCATTCATTGGGAGGCTGAGGACAATGTCTTTTAAAGTAGCTTTTATCGGGGCGGGCAGTATTGGATTTACCAGGGGTTTGCTGCGCGATCTCTTGACTGTACCGGAATTCAAGGAAATCGAAGTCTCGTTCATGGATATTAATTCCCATAACCTGCAGATGGTCACCGAGCTGTGCCAGCGTGATATCAAAGAGAATGGCCTGAAGATTGAGATTCAGCCGACAACGGACCGCAGAGCAGCACTTAAGGATGCTAAGTACGTATTTTGCACTATTCGTATGGGCGGGCTGGAGGCGTTTGCGACCGATGTGGACATTCCGCTGAAGTATGGTGTGGACCAGTGTGTGGGTGATACCTTATGCGCTGGCGGCATCATGTACGGGCAGCGCGGGATTGCGGAGATGATGGAGATTTGCCGGGATATCCGCGAGGTAGCTGCACCGGATGTGCTGCTGCTCAATTACTCGAATCCGATGGCGATGCTCACCTGGGCCTGCAACAAATACGGCGGCGTGCGGACGATTGGCTTATGCCACGGGGTACAGCATGGGCATCAGCAGATTGCCGAGGTCTACGGGCTGGAGAAATCCGAGGTGGATATTATTTGCGCCGGGATCAATCACCAGACCTGGTATATTTCCGCGAAGCATAACGGCAAGGATCTGACGGCCGGCCTGCTTGAAGCCTTCGAGAAGCACCCGGAATTCAGCCGGACAGAAAAGGTGCGGATTGATATGCTGCGCCGTTTCGGCTATTACAGCACTGAGTCGAACGGCCATCTCAGCGAGTATGTGCCGTGGTACCGCAAGCGCAGCGCCGAGATTATGGACTGGATTGACCTGGGATGCTGGATCAATGGCGAAACGGGCGGCTACTTGCGGATCTGCACGGAGGGCCGCAACTGGTTCGAGACGGATTTTCCCAATTGGATGAAGGACCCTGCGCTGGAATATACATCTGAGAACCGGGGAGAGGAGCATGGCTCCTACATTATTGAAGGTCTGGAGACCGGCCGGGTGTACAGAGGGCATTTCAATGTAGTCAACAATGGTGTTATCGCCAATCTGCCCGATGATGCCGTCATTGAAGCGCCGGGTTATATCGATCATAACGGCATCTCGATGCCGCTCGTCGGTGAACTGCCGCTTGGCCCCGCTGCCGTGTGCAATGTCAGCATCTCGGTTCAGCGCCTGGCTGTTGAGGCTGCGGTGCATGGCGACGACAAGCTGCTGCGTCAGGCCTTTATGATGGACCCGCTCGTCGGAGCTGTCTGCAATCCGAAGGAAATCTGGCAGATGGTCGATGAGATGCTAGTAGCCGGAGAGCAGTGGCTGCCGCAATATGGCGCAGCGATTGCTGAAGCCAAGACGCGTCTTGCTTCCGGTAACCTTGTGCCGACACAGGCTGGTAATGCCGGGGCAGCGCGGCTGAAGGTGAAGACAGTGGACGAGATGATGCTGGACCGTGAAGCGGCCAACAAGAACGCTGGTGAATCCGACAAGGGCAAGGACCGAGAGAAGGTTAATTAGGACTTCAAAGGAATTACATAGAAGTTGCCGATAAAGTAGAAAGGGTGATTTTAATTATAATGGGGGTATAAGGTAATTAATGAAGAAATTAAATATGAATAAGATTGCAGTGTTCTTTCTGACCTTCGTTCTGACAGTTATGTCTTTGGGTCCAGCAGCAGCCTCCGCAGCGGCATCCAACGTGAAGACGATCCGTGTCTTCGTCCAGAGCGAGGAAATCCATCCGAAGGCTGCTCCTATCGTACAAGGGGGCAGAGTGTACATCGAGTTCCGCAGTGTTGTGCTGGCTTTAGGATTCAAGTTCAACTACGATGCGGCCAAAAAGGTGATTACAGCAGATTCGGGGGATACTTCCTACAAGATTGATCTTAAATCGGGGAAGACCTTTCTTAACGGCCGTGAATTTACCTACAGTAAAGATGCTCCAATGATACTGGGTTCCGGAGCCAATGTACTGGTTATGAATCATTTGTTCAATGCTACCTCCAATATCAGAATGAATTATGATGCCGTTCATAAAAATATTGATGTCTACCAGATTGAAGCAGAGTCTCCCGATTATCTCTCCCCTGCCAATAAGGGAGCGGCTGTTCCGGATGCCGACAAGGCAGCCATTTATACATTGCTTGATAAATATATACAAGCAATGAACGATGAGGATGCACTGGCGCTGATGGCGGTGGATCGCTCTCCTGAAGCACATTATACCAATCAGAATCTGAGCAAAGATCAGGTCAAGCGGCTGCTGGAATACAACTTTCTCAAACACGAGCTGGAGTATACCAAGAAGCAGGCGACCATTGTCTCATATGGACCGAATAAGGCCACACTCTATTTTGTTTATACTGTCCGTGACAAGGATGATAAAAGTTCTGTGATAGAACTATTTTATTATCTTAAATCGGTTGTTAAGGCCTCCAATGGCAAATGGTATTTGGATAACAAGGGGGATACTGTGCTGCATGGTGAGCTTTTATTAAGTGACGAATAACTGTCATATTGTTCAAAAGGATATCGGCAGCAAAAGACCTCCACCTTTCCGGGTAGAGGTCTTTTCTTACTGCACAGTGTGCTTTTTGCCAAAAAAGGTCTTCAGCGCCTGATAGACTTCCTTCTTATCCTTGATCACATAATGCATGAACTGCTCCTGCTTGAGGTGGCGGTAGGCGGACATCAAGGTGCTGCTGCGGTTGTATTGATTGACTTCGCCATAGCCGAACATGTTGCTCCGCTTCAGCAGCTCGCCGATCAGCTTCACACAGCGCTCATTGTCTGAGGTAAGATTGTCGCCATCGGAGAAATGGAACGGATAAATGTTGTATTTGGATGGCGGGTAACGGCTGTCGATAATCTCCAGCGCCTTCTGGTAGGCGGAGGAGCAGATGGTTCCCCCGCTCTCGCCGCGGGTGAAGAAATCATGCTCGCTGACCTCCTTCGCCTCCGTATGGTGAGCCAGAAATACAATCTCCACCTTCTCGTACTGGCGGCGCAGAAAGCGGGTCATCCAGAAGAAGAAGCTGCGGGCGCAATATTTTTCAAAAGTGCCCATAGAGCCTGAGGTGTCCATCATCGCAATAATGACCGCATTGGAATGAGGTACGGTGATATCATCCCAGGTTTTGTAGCGCAGATCGTCCGGGCTGATGTGGTGGATGCCGGGGTTGCCATTGCTGGCGTTCCGCCGAAGGTTCTCAAGCAGGGTCCGCTTCTTGTCGATGTTGGACATCATGCCTTTCTTGCGGATATCGTTGAAGACGATGGACTTGACCTCGATTTCTTCTTGTGTTCTGGGGACCAGATGCGGCAGCTCCATATCCTCGAACAAAATATCCTCCAGATCTTCCAGATCCACCTCCGCTTCTATTGTATCCTGGCCCGGCTGATCACCGGCTTTGTCACCTTTGCCCGGCTGGGCAGACTGGGAATCCCGGCCGAGCACATCTCCGACCTGGCTGTCGCCGTCCCCTTGGCCGACATGCTTTTGCTTGCGGAAGTTGTAGATAATCCGGTACTCATCCAGACTGCGGATCGGCACCTTCACGATTTGCTTGCCGTCAGACATAATAATGTTCTCTTCGGTTACGAGGTCGGGCAGATTATCCTTAATGGCGTCTCTGACTTTTTGCTGGTGACGCTCCTGATCCTGATGGCCTTTGCGGTGAAGGGACCAGTCTTCTTTGGATACGACAAATGCATAATGATCTGATGATTGCGGCAGGATGACCACCTCCCAAGGAATATAAATCGGTACAGGCACAAGCGGCAACTGAAGCGGCAGGTTGTAACTAAAGTATATTCATGGGGATGGGGGATATGTGAACTGACTTATTCACTGATTTCTTCGATGATGAGTTTATAGCTGTTCGAACGGACCTCGCCGGAGTATCTGCGCCCGTCAATGGTGTAGAGATATAACGCGGTTGAGAAACCCTGGAGGACAAGGCCCATAAAGGCCGGGTTGATCCTGACGGAGTAGCTGAGCTTCACGGTTTGGCCTGGCTGCAGTTCTCCGAGGGGCACTGTGCCGTTGTATGGAGTACCAGGTGACGGGAGCGTGCTGATCGTAACCATGTCCGGCTCCAGGATGCATCCTTGAGGAAGGATCTGAATTATAGTTACATCGGCGGGATAATTTCCGCTGTTGGCAACAACGATGCCGAACCTGGCGATGTCGCTGTGCTCGATGATTGAAGGCTCGCCCGCCATTTCAACAGAAATGACCGGGGAGAGCAGTAAAGTGGTTGCAGCGTTGGAGCGCGCAGTCTCTCTTACATTCCGTCCGTCGGGAAGGGCGAATGTATATTGTACGTTTCCCTGATTTTGAATGGCTGGGGTCTGGGCGATGCCTATAGCGGCAGGGATGGCGACCAGAACATTCACTATGGCCGTAGAGCCGGCAGTTAAAGTACCGAGCTGAATCCCTTCTCCGGGACGGATGTCCTTCCGGGGAGTTCCATTCACATTAACGCTGTCCCAGACAAATAGCGTGCCTGCTGGAATGACATTGGTGAGTACCGCTGTTACGGCCAAATTCCCTCTGTTTCGGATGGTGAACTCATAGCGAAGTTTATCGCCTGGAGCTGCACTGTACAGATCGACCTTTAGACTAACGGAAATACCTGATTGAACAACGGATAATGCGATACTATTGCTCTTGCTTGTTTCCGTAGAGCCTTCGGCTCCATAGGTGACAAGTGCATGGGTGACCAGCGCCGGGTCCATTGTGAAAGGCAGCGATGCAATCCGCACGCTGAAGGAAATGTCGGCAGCCGCACCTGCATTCAAGGCTCCAAGCTGTATTCCCTGCTCAGGATCTGCGTCCGGCAAATAAATGCCGCCGGCGATGACGCTGCCAGGAATGAAGATGGCTCCGTCCGGTACTGGAATGGCTGCGAGAATGCCAGTGAGATGGCGGGTTCCCTCATTCCTCAACTGCAGGGTATAGGTTACAGCATCGCCAACAAAAGTAGTAAGCGTGCTTGCCGACAGCAGCAAAGAGAGCTGATAAGGGATCAGGGAGACCCGTACATTGTTGGAGGAAATCTCGCCCTGCCCCTCCCTCCCTTCGGGAGTGGCAAATGAATAAGTTGCTCTGGCCTTGTTGCTTAGCTCCAGCGAAGGAGGCAATGAGATGACGATAACCTGAAAGACAATACGAACCTCGGTCTGTGGAAATATAGTTCCCAGCGGAATGCCGAAAGACGGCGATGCCCCGGGCAGGGGCACTCCGTCTCTCAGTACGCTGTTGGAAATAAAGACTACTCCGGCTGGAAGGGCATCTGTAAGGGTAGCCAGTGCAGCTACATTGCCGTCATTTCTGGTGACGAGGGTGTAGATCAGCGTCTCCCCCAGGGAGACGCTTGATTTATCCGCGCTTTTTAACAAGGAAAGAACAGGGCCAACAACCATGGTATTGACGGTGTTGGAATAAGATATCGCATCCGCCCCTGCAGCCGAGTTGAACAGGACAATGGATTGATTGCTGACTACAGGTTGGAGGTATGGGTCTGTGCTCATGACGCAACGACCTTTACCTTGAAGATTACTGTTGAGAAAGCGCCAGCCGCGATCGTCCCGATAACAATGCCTGAGCCCGGGTTCGCATCAGGACGGGCAGCCGTATCTACTACCACACTTCCTGTGACAAACTGGCTGCCGGCCGGAATAGGGTCAACCAGCACTACATGGTTGACGGACTCAATTCCGTTATTGGTAACCACAATGGTATACGTTATAACATCTCCGACTACTGCATCAATAGCAGAAGTGCTCTTGACTGCAGTTACGTCTGGAGAGGATACCGGAATAACCAGAACGTTCGAAAGCGAAGAGCCTGAGAGCAGACGGCCGTCCGGCGGAGTGAAGGTAAAGCTGGAAGAAGCCTGGTTGACAAGCTGCTGTGTTGGAGGTAAAGAAGCCACAGTAATCTGAAGACTGATGGATACAATTACGGTTGCTCCTGGTGCCACCGCGCCAATATTGATTCCGCTTGTCGGGTCGGCTCCCGGCAGGGCTGAACCGTTCACGAGTATACTGTTTGGAACAAACACAGCACCTGCTGGTATGGAATCTGTAATCGTGACATTTGCTGCCAGATTACCGGTGTTGGTGACATTCAGGAAGTAAGTGACTGTATCTCCGACTGTTGCGCTAACAGTATTCGCGCTTTTCACAATGTTAATGAACGGCTGATATACCGGGGTAATGAATGTATTGGAGTAAGTGACCCCTGAGAAAGCGCCAGAGGTGAAGTTTACAGAAGCCTGGTTGCTCAGCGTGGTCGAAGCAGGCAGCGCATTAACCAGAATCTTGAATAGGATAACCATCGAATCGCCCGGTGCAATTGTACCCAGAGCAATACCGTTAGCTGGATTGGCTGCGGGAAGCGGAGTGCTGCCAACAACCACGCTGCCTGCGACAAAGGAGGCTCCGCCCGGAAGGGGGTCGCTGAGAACGACGTTATTAATGGCCTCTATGCCGTTGTTAGAAACGGTAAGTCTGTAAGTGATGGTATCCCCGATAACGGCATCGGCAGCCGTGGAGCTTTTAATCACCTGGACATTAGGCGAGGATACGGAGATCAGATTGACATTAGAAACAATGTGTTGATTAAAGGTCCGGTTATCTGGAAGGACATACGAGTAGGAAATCGTAGCCTGGTTGCTTAACTGCTGACTAACCGGCAGTGTAACGATCACGACTGAGAAAACTACAGTCAGACTTGCCCCGGCTGCGATGGAGCCAAGTGTGATTCCGGTAGCCGGATTGGCGCCAGGGGAGGGGAACCCATTAATCTGCACACTGTTTGGAATCAGGGTAGTCCCCGCTGGAATGGTATCGGTTAAAGTTGCCGCAGCTGCATAATTGCCGGTATTGCTGACATTCACAGTATAGGTAATCGTATCCCCTACTGTTGCATTTACGGAGCTTGAGCTTTTGACTGCACTAACAACCGGCTGGTAGACCGGTGTTGTTACTGTATTGGAGAAGGCTACACTTGAGAGCGCGCCTGAGGTGAAGCTGACTGAGGATTGATTGCTTAGCAGCCCGTTTGCTGGAAGTGAGGTTACAGTTACACTGAAAGTTACCGTTACTGAAGCGGCTGTTGCAATGCTGCCTATGGTGACTCCGGTTGCCGGTGAGGCGCTTGGACGTGTAATGTCATCCACCTTCACGCTGCCGGGAACAAAAGCCGTACCAGCAGGCAGCGCATCTGTAAATACAACGTTGTTGACGGCAGAAATACCGTTATTGGTCAGAGTTACAGAATAGATGATTGTGTCATTCAGAGTGGTTGCTGTTGTTTCAGTGGATTTGAGGACGGCGAGATTGGGATTTGAGACTGGGATCGTAACAGTGTTGGAAATAACCGAACCGCCGAGTGTCCGTTCGTCCGGCAAAGTGAAGCTGTAAGCCACAGTTCCTTTGTTGACGAGCAGCTGCGGCGAGGGCAGCGAGGTAATGACTACTGAGAAAGCAACCGCTACGGTTGCCCCCGGAGCAATAGTTCCTGCTGCGATTCCGGTTGAAGGATCGGCCTGGGACAGCGGCAGCCCATTAATCAGCACACTGTTGACCACGAATGTGGTACCGGCCGGAATATCATCTGTTACCGTTAGACTAGCTGCATAGTTGCCAGTGTTGCGGACGGTCAGTGTGTACGTTACGGTGTCGCCGACAGTGGCATTCGCTGTACTGGCGCTCTTGGCCGCTGTGATCACAGGCTGAAGATAAGGAATGCTAACCGGATTGGAGAAGGTTGAGCCTGAAAAAGCAACGCCGGATGTATACGTAACTGTTGCCTGATTGTTGATTGAAGCGCTGGCAGGAGCAGAGGTGACCTTTACTTTGTAAGTAACTGTGGCAGCGGTGCCGACTGCCAGCGTTCCAATAGATACTCCGGTAGTCGGGTTGGCGCTTGGAAAAGAAGTATCGTTCACTGTTACACTGCCAGTTACAAAGGTTGTTCCGGGTGGAGTTGGATCACTGAGCAGCACGCTGTTCACAGGCTCCAGGCCAGCATTGGTGATGCTTACGGAATAAGTAATCGTATCCCCTAGAGCCGCCGCTGTGGATAGGGTGCTCTTCACTACGGTAACATCGGGTGCTGAGACCGTTATCGTTACAATATTTGATACCGCTGTGCCGGACAGCAGACGACCGTCAGGAGGAGTAAAAGTGTAGGTAGTGGCAGCCTGGTTAACAAGCTGTTGCGGGGAAGGAAGTGAGACAATAATGACGGTGAAGCTTACGGTAACGTTGGCTCCGGGAGCGACGGTACCTACTGCGATCCCGGTAGCCGGTGCTGCTCCCGGCTGTGGAAAGTTGCCGACGATTACACTGTTAGGATCAAATACAGTGCCTGCCGGGATGTTGTCCGTCAGCATGACATCTGCGGCCAGGTTCCCGGTATTGCTGACTACAATCGTGTAGACAACAGTATCGCCGACCGATTTGTTGAGATTGTCGGAGCTTTTCACCAAGGAGATTTGCGGCTGGGTTACCGGTGTGGTCGTGGTGTTGGAAGATGATGAGCCCGAGAAAACACCGGAGGTAAAGCTGACAGTTGACTGGTTGTTAATCTGTGAAGGAATCGGCATGGTTATTCTCACCTCGAATGTTACGGCAACTGAGGCCCCTGGGCCCATATTGCCGATTGGAATGCCGGCAGACGGAACTGATAGCGGCTGGGGGATGCCGCCCACAATTACGGTTCCGGGAATGAAAGCCGCATTCTCAGGCAGAGGATCACTGAGAATGACATGGCTGACAGCAGCAATGCTGTTGTTGGTGAGCACGGAGGTGAATGTAAGAATGTCGCCGGGAACGGCGTCGATTGCATTCACGCTTTTTACGATGCTGACATTGGGAGCGGAGACAGGGACAGCCAGCATGTTCGATACAGCATTTCCTCCGAGCTGACGGCCGTCCGGCAACGTGTAGCTATAATCGGCAGCGGCTGTATTCAGAAGCTGCTGGCCGGGAGGCAGCCCTGTAACGGTGACGAGAAAAGAAACGGCAGCACTGCCGCCAGGTGCGAGCGGACCGACCGGAATACCGGTTAGAGGGCTGTACCCCGGCAGCGGCGTGCCGCCGATGCTCACACTGTTGGTTTCAAAAGCTGCCTGTGGCGGCAGGGTGTCGGTGAGATTCAGGCTGGCGGCGATATTGCCGGTGTTACTGACAAGGACCGTGTAGGACAAAGAACTGCCCACGGAGGCCTGCGCGGCATTTGCGCTTTTGACCAGACTGATTACCGGTGTGAAGATCGGGGTAGTCACTGTGTTCGACAAAGCTGTTCCATTGAAAGCTCCTGCTGAAAAAGAAGCGCTGGCCCTGTTACTGAACACGGCCGGACTCGGCAAGAAAGCGGCATTCACTTGGAAAGCAACGGTAACTGTAGCTCCTGGCGCAATGGTTCCAAGTGCGATACCCGCGCCCGGATTGGCTGAGGAGAAAGTGGACCCGTTCACGGTTACACTTCCGGCTACGAATACCCCTCCTGCAGGAATGGGATCGGACAGGACTACATTGCCCACAGCTACACCACTGGGATTCGAGACCGCTGCTGTATAGGTAATATTTTCTCCCACAGCGACGTCTGCCAGATTGGCGCTTTTGAGAATTGTGATTCCCGGAGCAGACACCGGAAGGCTGACTGTATTGGACAGACTGCCCCCTGAGAAGGAACGGCCGCTAGGCAATTGGTAGGTGTAGCTGCTGCTTGCCTGATTGTTCAAAACGGCAGGGGAGGGCAGCGACTGAACAGCGACCAGGAAAGTGACAGGAACTGTTGCTCCGGGAGCCACAGCCCCCAGCGATATTCCGCTTAACGGCGAATCCGCAGGACGGACGACGCCATTTACCGTTACGCTCCCGGCCACAAAAGATGAGCCAGCCGGAATGCTGTCGCTTAGAATAACCGTGGAGGCCAGATTTCCCGAATTTTGCACTTGCAGTGTATACAGTACATTTGCTCCTACAGTAGCGCTGGCTGTATTTGCACTCTTCACAATGCCAATTACCGGTTGATATACAGGTGTAGCAGTGGTATTGGATTGCGTTATTGCAGTAAAGGCTCCCGAACTGTAAGAGGCTGATGAGCGGTTGCTGAGCTGTGCCGGTGAGGGGACGGAAGTCACAGTTACCTGAAAAATGACCGTTACACTGGCTCCAGCCGCAATAGTCCCTACGGTGATCCCCGTGCCTGGATCGGCAGTGGCCCGAGTTGATCCGCCAACTGTGACGCTTCCTGCCAGAAAGGTGCTCCCGGCGGGAATAGGATCGGACAACACTACATTCGTAACTGCGGCAATTCCGTTATTGCTAATGACAGAGGTATAGAGCAAAATATCGCCTACGGCAACGTCAGGCAGACTTGCGCTTTTGACTACGGCTACGTTCGGCAGCGTCACAGGAATTGTAAGGGTGTTGGAGGCGGCAGATCCTGCTACCGTACGGCCATCAGGGACCAGAAAAGTATAGGCTGCAGTTGCCTGATCGACGAGCTGAGGCGGTGAAGGCAGACTGCCCACCAACACGCGGAATTGGACGGTAGAGCTTGCTCCTGCGGCAATTGTTCCTATGGCTATGCCTGTGGCCGGGTTGCCGGCTACCGGAGTTCCATTGACCGTAAAGCTGCCGGCAACATAGGAGCTTCCGCCCGGAATGTTATCTGTTATCGTGGTGGCCGCGGCGATGTTGCCGGTATTGGCAATTTGCAGTGTATAGGTAATTTGATCGCCGACGGTTGCGTTGGTGGTGTTTGCGCTTTTGACAATCCCGAGAATAGGTGAATAGACAGGCAAAGATTTTGTATTGGAAGGGATGACCCCGGTCACAATCGTTCCGCCAGCTACACTTTGAAACGAAAATGCAACAACCGCTGTATTGGCGACAATCTGCGCGCCGGGCAATAAGGTGACCTTGGCTTGATATGTAACAGTTACTGATGTCCCAAATGCTAAAGTTCCCAAGGGAATGCCGGCAGTTATATCGTAGGAAGCTTTGGATACACCGGCTACGACGACGCTGCCGGCTACAAAGGTTAAGCCTGACGGCAGGACATCTGACAGGACGGCGCTGGTTGCGCTGGCAGTGCCCGTATTGCTGGTGATTACCGTATAAGTCACGGTATCGCCGACGATTGTTCCGGTTACATTTGAGTTTTTGGTTAAAGTAATTTTGGGAGCATTGATATCAATCTGAAGTGCATTTCCATTGACGACGTAAGCATCGCCCGATGTGGTTAAGGTTAACAGCGCTGAAGACTGGTTGTTCACAAGCCTTGCTGAAACATCGACATTGGTGATATCCCAGCCTTGACGTCCGCCAGTGATGTTCGTGCCGGGGCTGCCGTTGGTCTGGTTGCGTGTTCCAAAGGTCCCGGTGGTGTTCAGCGCTCCGGCGTCATTATTAATTTGTGAAGCGAAAAAATTGGTGGAAAAATTGTTGGGACCCGACAGTGCCGCCTGCGTGGCAGAGGTAGGTCCAAAAAGCGCCTGGTCTCCTGAACGGTTGGCATCGCCTTCCTGGGCGCTGAACAGAATACGTCCGCCCAATGCACCGGATACCGGAGTAGCGAATCCGGTGATCGTGGTGACAACCGGATCAGAGCTGGCCTGCACCAGCACAGCACCTGCCCGCAGCGACATGTTGCGGAAGGGGAGCGACGGATTCTGATAGATTACCCCGAGCGTCCAGCCGGCATGGTTGGCGGTGGAATCGTTACTGATGACAATGGTGCCGACTACGCCTCCGGTCGTATACGTCCCTGCTCCGCCTGCCTGAATAATGCTGGTTACGTTCGCTGAACGGACATAAGCGGAAGCTCCGTTTCCGAGGTCTACCGTATTGCTGGTAGCCGCATCCGGTGTGATGCTGAAGCTGGTTCCCGCAGGATTGATAAAAGTTACAGGATTATTGATCGCCGAAGTGAGATTAACCGAACCGTTGATATAAGAGCCGCCCCAGATCAGTTCAGCATAGAGCACTGTGCTTCCGGAGGGAATCGTCAGGATGGCCGCAGAGCTATTGCTTTGATACAGGCTTGTGGTGCCGGCGGGGTACGTCCCGTATACGGATGCTGTGTTGACTGTCGTGAACCCCCCGATACTGTCCAGCGTGCCCGGAACACCGGCTGTGTCAGAGCGGCTCAGTCCCAGCGTATTGCCTGTGAACGTGATGGCTCCGGTCGCATTGATCGTAGCCCGAACGACAAGAGGAATGATTTTCACCTCCTTGCACAGAAGCTGTATAGATCACGTAAAAAAACAGACCGTCTTAAGCATCGGGACGGTGTGAATTTCTGTACTATATTAGCCTATGTTCAGTTCGGCTGGAAATGTTTGACCAAGGTTAGTTTATCCGAGGGAAATTATGTCTGTTCTGCGGCTGATGTCTTCGCTCCAGAATTACCCGCGGCTCGGGGTAACGGTTTCTGCTCATGGCTTCAAGCTCTTCAAGGGTGATCTTGCGCTTGACTACAGCCAAATGGTACATAATCTCATGAACCACATTGGCTTGAAGGGTCTTTAGAACCTCCAGCTCCTCGGCTTCGTACAGAGTATCGTCAAAAGGATATTGATAGAACAGCTCCATCCGCAGCAGCCGGAAATCAAAGGGCGGCGCCGGCACCGGATAATCGGCAATTTCCGGGGAGCACAGCCCGAAGGAGGGCTGGGAAAAGCAGCTTGTGAAGTACCGGGGAGTATATTCGTCAAATTTCTGCTTGAACAGAGGATTGGAGGCATGAGGGAAACTGTGGGCATAGGGGGCCAGGATACAAACGACAGCCTTATGGCTGCTGATCCGGTGGATCTCCGCCATTACCGCAAACAAATCGGTTACATACGGCAGTACACGGCTGGCCATGACGAATTCGGCAGTATTGTCCGGCAGCGGAATTCCTTCATTGATATCGCAGACGATGTCCACTCCAGGGCAGTCCGTACGGTCAATTCCCAGATATCCTGACTCTTTGGCTGACCCGCAGCCGATATCTATTTTCAAAGGGAACCACTCCTTCAAGGGATGTTGTAAATTATGGACTCTCCACCATTGTATTAATGCCAGGGCTCTATGCTTCGGGCAGGTGCCTATTCGCCAGGCAAATGGGAATCGCAGCAGCGATATTAGGAAAATACAAAGAACCGCTCCCGAATGTTACCGGAAACGGTCCTTGTGCTGCACCAGCAATGATGTCCACGGGGTTATGGTGTTATGCGTTATGCGGAGCCTGCATTTACCAGAACGGTTGCAATCATCAGCATGAACAGCAGGAGGATGACACCATTAATAATGGTGCCGATGATTGCGAATACCTTGCGGCGGCTGCGCAGGCTGAGTCCAATAATGCCGATGACGCCCCCGATTACGTTAACCGCTGCAAGGATTAGCACGGACAATCCAAGGTACATAATCGTCTTTGCGGAATCGGAGACGAACTGGTTGTTCTCATTCAGAATTGAAGAAGCCTGAACGCCTACAGATACAAAGGTGATAATGTAACCGATAATTGTAACCAGGGCAATCACGAATGAAGCAATGCCGGGTCCCGAATGTTTGAGATCATATTTGTTTGGTTCTTCCATTGGCGGCACTCCCTACTAGATTAGATGAATAATTTTACATTATCCACTTTTCCATAAGACAGAGGCAAATGCAAGCGTTTGTTTGCAAAAAGTTCCATAGCGCCCTGCGCTGGAAATAAGCGGTGCCCGTAAGTTAAGATAAGGGAAATCCAATACTAAGGAGCTGTATATCCATGCAACGAAGATTTATAGCCTGGGGAGCCTTGCTGGCCATGCTGTCTGTGGCGATAGGCGCGTTCGGAGCGCATATGCTCAAGCCGGTGATTAGTGAGGATTATCTTCAGGTGTACGAGACCGGTGTGCACTACCATATGATTCATGCACTAGGCCTGATTCTTATTGGCCTCGTTGCCGGACAATGGGGCGAAAGCCCCCGGCTGCTCTGGGCGGGGCGGCTGCTTGGTCTGGGAATCATTTTGTTCTCCGGCAGCCTGTATATACTGAGTATCACGGGTATCAAGGTGCTCGGAGCGATCACCCCCCTTGGCGGTGTGTGCTTTATTGCCGGCTGGCTTTGCCTGGCTTTCGAAGCCTTTTCCCGTAAAAATTGAAGACTGGCATGTTCGCTAAATAAGACAAGCACCTCCCAAGGAAAAAGGTCCTGGGCAGGTGCTTGTCTGCTTGTGTATTCTAGCTGTGATTTTACAGAAATTCATCAATTTCATTGAGCTTAAAGGTGTACACGTGCTTCTCGTCTACATGGTAGACGCTTATTGAATTGGCCGCTTCATCAAAGTTCAGGATCCGGCAGGGCATGGATACCTGCTTGCCTTGGCGGTTCGTCCGGAGCCGGACCAGTTGATTGTTCTGGATGTATGATCTGATTTTTCCGTACACATCCGCAGGTGATTCTCCTGGGGTGCCTGTAGGGGGGCTTTTGGGTGCAGGCAGTTCTGTCTGCTTGTCCGCCTGCTTCACTGGCAATTTAAGTGGAATTTGAGTTGCAGGAGCCGACTCATGATTCAGAGCAAGCTTTGCAGAACGGAGAAGGGTGTCAATCGTTCTTCCGAGCTCAAGTCCTGAGTTAATGTTGAAATCGGTAATTTTGTCGCTGCTGTTCAACATTTCAAGAAGATATTGCAGTGCAAGCGGGTTAGTACGGGCATTAATCAAGATGTCGACGTTAAATAAATAATTGCCGTCCGTGTGTTGTAGTTTCTTGTCCATAGATCCCCCAGCTTTGTCGTTAGACACAATTCAAAACAAATTATTAAAGTATATAAACTATACCATTAATTAACCAATAAGCATATACCTCGACGCTTGAAAAAAGGGACTTTGGGCCCTTCATTTTATTTGGGAAAAAGGCCCATCCTTCACACCCTGACCGGGGCTGAAGCATACAAATAAATCGTGCAGGGAGCGGAATGAGAAAATAGGAGGTACTGCAAAATGGTTACAATTGAACCTGTTACTGTAGGCGATCATAAATTCGTTGGCGTCGAAGTGAAACTTCCCAAAACAACGCTGCTGTCTATCAGCACAAGCCGGGGCTATATCATGTGCGGGGCGCTTGATGTGGGCCTGCTTAATCAGAAGCTTAGCGACCGGCAGATTATTGCCGCCCGTGCGGTTGGTGTGCGCACCTTGCCAGAGCTGCTTGCCGCCCCGCTGGAGTCTGTTACCCATGAAGCGGAGAAGCTTGGGATTGTACCGGGAATGACCGGGGCTGAGGCCCTGCTCCTTATGGTGTAGGGAGAGCTCTTGCATTTGTTCAGATGAAAGTAAAAAGGGGCCATTCTGGGCCTCTTTTTAGCATAAGGAATTCTGACTTGGATCATCCTATGTAAATAGCGCCTGCATAAGGACATTTGTTTCGTCTTGTATGCAAAAGGGTAATTTGAATATAGACAACTGCTGCCGAACCATGACTAGCAGCCGGCTAAATTATGGATAAGGAAGGGATCATTTATGTCTAAAACAACTAAAAAAGCTAGTGCCACTTCACTGGAACAAGTCCTTAACCGTGAGGTTGCAAATTTGAATGTGCTGTACGTTAAGCTTCATAATTTTCACTGGTATGTGAAAGGGGAGCAATTTTTCACCCTGCATGTGAAATTTGAAGAGCTGTATGATGATGTTACACTCAAAATGGACGAGGTGGCTGAACGCCTGCTGAGCATCAAAGGCAGCCCCGCGGCTACGCTGAAAGAATATTTAGAGCTCGCCTCCATTCAGGAAGCTACCGGTAAAGAGGACGCCCGCGGGATGGTCCAGTCGCTGATCGAAGACTTCGCTACCATAGCTGAAGAGCTTACAGAAGGCATTGAACTGGCAGAGCAGGCCAGCGATCACCCAACGGCCGATCTGTTCATCAAAATCCGCAGCGATCTGGAGAAAAGCCAGTGGATGCTGCGTACATTCCTTGGCTGATGGTACTTTAGCGACAGTTGCAAATGCGAATAGCAGATGAGCCTCCCGCGCGGAGGCTTTATTTTTGTTTGGCCTCTGAAATAGACAGGGGAATGAAAAGAGATGTTTGTAAAAAAATATTCTTTGTAATAAAATTAGTGAGAATCATTGATAATCATTATGATTCAATTTATAATTATTTTAATGTGATATAAAATCTAATTGTGCTGGCAATCAGGGATTTCCTGTTACAATACGACTTTCTGATTTCGCAAATTGATGAGTGGAGGGAATATTAATTATGGCAGCAGAATTTGTCATTGAAGGACTGAAGGCGTCGATTGAAGGAAAGGAAATTTTGAAGGGGATTAACCTTCAGATGAAAGGCGGCGAAATTCACGCCATCATGGGACCGAACGGTACTGGTAAAAGTACACTGGCTTCGGCTCTGATGGGCCACCCGAAGTACGAGGTTACGGAAGGTACTGCCGTGCTGGAAGGCGAAGACCTGCTGGAAATGGCGGTGGATGAACGGGCGCGCGCCGGTTTGTTCCTGGCTATGCAGTATCCGAGCGAAATCAGCGGTGTTACGAACTCCGACTTCCTGCGCAGCGCGATTAATGCCCGCCGTGAAGAGGGAAATGAAATCTCCTTGATCCGCTTCATCCGCCTGATGGAAGCCAAGATGAAGGAACTGGATATGAACCCTGAGTTCCTGCACCGCTATTTGAATGAAGGCTTCTCCGGCGGTGAGAAGAAACGTAACGAAATTCTCCAAATGATGATGCTGGACCCCAAAATCGTCATCCTCGACGAAATTGACTCCGGCCTTGATATTGACGCGCTCAAGATTGTCGCCGAAGGCGTCAACTCCATGCGCAGTCCGGAACGCGGCTTCCTGGTAATTACACACTACCAGCGTTTGCTTAACTACATCAAACCTGATTTCGTTCATGTGATGATGCAGGGCCGGATCGTGAAATCCGGTGGCCCTGAACTCGCAGAGCGCTTGGAAGCAGAAGGCTATGAATGGGTGAAGGAAGAGCTTGGCATTGAAGACGAGACGGTAGGACAAGAAGCTTAAGAGACGCCAGGAAGGAGGAAATCACTTATGACGACGCAAACCATTCTTCCGGTGGATGCAAAGCTGCTCAGTGAGTTGTCGCAGAGTAGCGGCGAGCCGGAATGGCTGAAGATCAGCCGTTTGAAGGCACTGGAGCTGGCCGCAGGGCTTGCACTGCCAAAACTGGAAAAGACGCGGATTGACCGCTGGAATGTAAATAACTATGGAAGCTACAAGGCAGGCCAAGCCATTACGGCTCTCAGCGAAGCACCAGCTTCCATTGCCGACTTGATTAAAGGCCAGGAAGAAGGCAGCCTGATTATTCAGCGCAACTCGGGTGCTGCCTATGTTCGGCTCGCGCCTGAGCTTGCTGCACAAGGCGTTATTTTCACCGATTTGCAGACTGCAGCCAAAGAGCATGGCGATTTGGTGCAGCGTTACCTGCACACTGCTGTACTGCCTGATGAGCATTCCATAGCCGCGCTGCATGTGGCACTCTGGAACGGCGGAGTATTCCTCTATGTTCCGAAGAATGTTGTTATTGAGACTCCGCTGCAGGCGGTTCTGCTCACCGATGATGCCGAAGCCGCTTTTGTACCGCATATTCTGATTGTAGCCGAAGCAAACAGCTCAGTTACTTATGTCGACAACTATGTGTCGGACAAAACCGAAGCCGGACTGCATAACGGTGCAGTCGAAGTATTCGTGGGTTCGGGAGCCAAAGTCCGTTATGCAACAGTGCACCAGCTTGGCGAGGACACAACAGACGTAACTTACCGGCGTGCCGTTGTTGATAAAGACGGAACCATTGAATGGATTGTCGGCGAGATGAACTACGGCGATACAGCCAGCGACACCAAGTCGGTGCTGAAAGGCAACGGAGCAAGCTCCGATGCCAAAGTGATCGCAGTGGGATCAGGCTCGCAGAAGCTCAGCTACACTACACAGGCCCAGCATTTCGGCAAAAGCACGCCTAGTGACATGATCACCCGTGCAGTTATGCGGGATTCGGCGACTTCCATTATTAACGGAATTACGAAGATCGAGAAGGGCGCGACCCGGGCCGACGGCCAGCAGACGGAAAAGGTTCTGATGCTGAGTCCAAAAGCGCGCGGCGACGCCAACCCGATTCTGCTTATTGACGAAGACGATGTAACAGCAGGCCATGCCGCTTCCGTAGGACAGGTCAATTTCGAGCAGGTGTACTACCTGATGTCCCGCGGAATTTCACGGCATGAAGCAGAAACTCTGATCATATACGGCTTCCTGGCTCCTGTTGTGTCGCAAATTCCACTGGAGGGACTGCGCAATCAGCTCCAATCTCTTGTGGAAAGGAAGTTAGGCCAATGATTAACAGTGCCATCCGGGAGCAGTTCCCCATACTGAACCAGAATGTCAACGGGCATCCTTTAGTGTATCTGGACAGTGCGGCGACCTCGCAGAAGCCGCGCTCGGTCATTGAGGCGGTCAAATCCTATTATGAATGGGATAACGCCAACGTGCACCGTGGTGTTCATACTCTGGGCAGCCGGGCAACGGACGCTTATGAAGGAGCCCGCGAGAAGCTGGCCAAATTCCTTCATGCCCGCAGCACGAAGGAGATTATTTTCACACGGGGTACAACGACGGCTTTGAATCTTGTGGCCGCTTCTTACGGCCCGGCTCATGTGGGTGAAGGCGATGAGATCGTGATTACCCAGATGGAGCATCACAGCAACTTCATTCCTTGGCAGCAGCTCGCGAAGAAGACAGGGGCAACCCTGAAATTCATCCCGCTGCAGAAGGATGGAACCATTACGCTTGAGGACGCGGAGCAGACGATTACGGATAAGACTAAGATCGTTGCCATCGCATATGTCTCCAATGTTATGGGCGTTACCCACCCTGTAAAAGAGCTGGCCGCTATCGCTCACCGCCACGGTGCTGTGATCGTCGTTGACGGGGCGCAGAGCACACCGCATATGAAGGTGGATGTTCAGGATCTGGATTGCGACTTCTACGCATTGTCCGGCCACAAGATGCTTGCGCCTACCGGCATTGGCGCCTTGTACGGCAAGAAGGCTTTGCTTGAAGCGATGGAGCCGGTTGAATTCGGCGGCGAAATGATTGATGATGTCGGTCTGTATGAATCCACCTGGAAAGAGCTTCCCTGGAAGTTCGAAGGCGGCACACCGATTATTGCCGGTGCTGTGGGCCTCGGCGCAGCGATTGATTTCCTGCAGGAGATCGGTATGGACGAAATCCACCGCCATGAGATGAAGCTTGCCGCGTATGCGGAGGAGCGTCTCTCGGAGGTTGATGGTCTTACGATTTATGGCCCGCGCAGCCGTCAGGTCGGTGTGGTCACCTTCAATCTTGGGGATGTCCACCCGCATGATGTGGCTACTGTGCTGGATGCGGAGGGCATCGCTGTCCGTGCCGGACACCACTGCTGCCAGCCGCTGATGCGCTGGCTGCAGGTCAGCTCAACAGCCCGGGCCAGCTTCTACCTGTACAATTCCGAACAGGATGTAGATGCGCTGGTCCAAGCTTTAATCAAGGCAAAGGAGTATTTCGCCTATGAACTTGGATGATTTGTATAGACGTGTAATTATGGATCATTATAAAAATCCCCGGAATCGCGGTTCATTTACAGATGACGCGCTGAAAATCGAGCTGAACAACCCTACCTGCGGCGACCGCATTACGCTTCAGCTTAAGGTGGAGGACGGTATCGTCAAGGATGCCCGTTACAGCGGCGAAGGCTGTTCGATCAGCATGTCGTCGGCGTCCATGATGACGGAGGCGGTCAAAGGCCAGACCACCCAGCATGCGCTTGAGCTGGCTGACCGTTTCTCCTCTCTGATGAAGGGTGAAACAGTGGATTTTGAAGAATATGAAGATATCGAAGCCCTTTCCGGTGTTAATAAATTTCCGGCGCGGATCAAATGTGCGACACTCGCATGGAACGCGCTGCGCAAAGGCATTGATGTTGAAGAACATCACCAAGAACATTAAAACAAGGAGGCTGACACCATGGCTAAGAAAGCGCCTGATATGGAGGAATACCAGTTCGGATTCCGTGACGAGCACAAGTCGATATTTCAGTCTGGTAAAGGACTTACGGCCGAAATTGTGAAGGAAATTTCCGCAATCAAAAATGAACCGGAGTGGATGCTCAATTTCCGCCTGAAATCTCTGGAGCAATTCCGCAAGATGCCTATGCCTACGTGGGGAGGCAACCTGGACGATCTGGATTTCGACGATATCCAATATTATGTCCGCCCTTCGGAGAAGCAGGGCAAGACTTGGGAGGAAGTGCCTTCCGAGATCAAGGAAACCTTCGACAAGCTGGGGATTCCGGAAGCGGAGCAGAAGTTCCTCGCTGGTGTCTCGGCACAGTATGAATCTGAGGTTGTCTATCACAGCATGCAGAAGACGCTGGAGGATCAGGGCGTAATCTTTACCGATACGGATACTGCGCTGCGTGAGCATCCAGAGCTGTTCAAGAAATATTTTGGGACGATTATTCCTCCGGCAGATAACAAGTTCGCTGCGCTCAACAGTGCAGTCTGGTCGGGCGGCAGCTTCATTTACGTGCCGAAGGGTGTGAAGTGCGAGGTGCCTTTGCAGGCTTACTTCCGCATCAACTCCGAGAACATGGGCCAGTTCGAGCGTACGCTGATCCTGGCTGACGAAGACAGCTTCGTGCATTATGTAGAAGGCTGTACGGCTCCAATCTACAGCACGAACTCGCTGCACAGCGCAGTTGTTGAGATTCTGTGCATGAAGAACGCCCGTGTTCGTTATACAACGATCCAGAACTGGGCGCCGAACATCTACAATCTCGTAACCAAACGTGCGATAGCCGAAGAAAATGCCACAATGGAATGGGTGGACGGCAACATCGGCTCCAAGCTGACGATGAAATATCCTGCCGTTGTGCTTAAAGGACGCGGAGCCAAAGGCTCGGTGCTGTCCATTGCCGTAGCCGGTAAAGACCAGCATCAGGATGCCGGTGCGAAGATGATCCATCTGGCACCGGACACGACATCCACCATCGTCTCCAAGTCGATCAGCAAGCACGGCGGCAAGGTAACTTACCGCGGTCTTGCCTCCTTCGGCCGTCAGGCAGAGGGTGCGAAGTCGAACATCAAATGCGATACGCTCATTTTGGATAACCAATCCACCTCGGATACGATTCCTTACAATGAGATCATGAACGACAATATCGTGCTTGAGCATGAAGCGACTGTCTCCAAGGTCTCCGAAGAGCAGTTGTTCTATCTGATGAGCCGCGGTCTCACGGAGGCCGACGCAACGCAAATGATCATTATGGGCTTCATCGAGCCATTCACCAAAGAGCTGCCGATGGAATACGCGGTGGAAATGAACCGCCTCATCAAGTTCGAAATGGAAGGTTCTATCGGATAATATTTGAAAATGATTGTAGCTATAAGGATTTGGAATTGAGGTAAAGAGACTTCGTGCTGATTTCGTGCCGATTCAAATTTACCTCTTAATGTAGAAGGCGAACTTTTTGAGTTCGTCTTCTTCTATTGTTTGGACCATCTTCGGATTAATTAAGGTAAAGGGAGCAAATAATAAGGGAACCCTAAATACGGCTCCTCGATGAGATGCTGAATGTTGAGTCATGAGCTGTATACACAGTCACCTTAATATTTATAAAGGAAAGTTCAAATTTAATATTCCTTGACAGGAATATTCCCTGCGAGGTATATTGTAATCAGCAATTCGTGCCTGACCCGATAAATTAATCCATATAAGGAGTGTATCAATTAATGATTAATAAAATTGGCCAAGTTATGTTGTATGTGAATAACCAAGAGGAATCCAGAGATTTCTGGACAGAAAAGCTAGGGTTCGAGGTGATTTCGGATGAAACCAATGGCCCGATGAGATTTATCGAGGTTGCTCCTAAAGGTGCAGCAACCAGCATTGTTCTTCATAATAAAGAGTTCGTTGCCAAAATGAATCCTGAAATGAATCTGGGGACACCTTCTTTAATGTACTTTACGGAGAATCTCGATCAGTTATATCGTGATTTGACGGGCAAAAAT
This sequence comes from Paenibacillus sp. sgz302115, assembly GCF_056120445.1. NCBI lineage: Bacteria > Bacillati > Bacillota > Bacilli > Caryophanales > Paenibacillaceae > Paenibacillus > Paenibacillus sp. sgz302115. The sequence continues at coordinate 159,403 of NZ_JBVYOK010000009.1, read as the reverse complement.
GTTACAGTTGGAGAAATTGTAGAGCTTCCCTCTGGCAGAGTGTTTAACTTCGCAGATACTGAAAATAATTACTTTGCTGTAATGGAGAAAAAACAATAAATCGGAATACCAACGAATATAGCGGGCTGTTCCATCGGCAGATAATATAATCTGCCGATGGAGCAGTCCGTTTTCTTTTGATAGACGAAAAAAAGAATAACTATACAGAAAATACATAAAAAGTGCATCCTCTGCGAACACGAAAATACCCAGAATCTTGGAGAATCTTAATTGAGCAGTATTTCCGAGGAAATGGAAGCAATTAAAGCTGCAGCCGTCCTTTTCCTGCTGATTAAGCCTGCTTTTTTCGGAAAAAACCGGAAAAATGGTGATTTCTCCCCTTTGCTGCATAGAAACAGGTTTGATAAACTGCATAAAGTCCCTAAAATGGAAGCGCTAAAAAAGATATGCTTACGAAGCGAGCTTTACTTCGTAAAGCTTTGAGGAGGAGAGATATGGACGTTCTCAGGCAACTGCGGGGCTTTTATCGGGAGAAGCTGCATTATTTGATTCTTTCGATTGTCTGCTTGGCTGCCGCAACTGCAGTGGGGCTTATAACCCCAAATTTGTTAAGGCGTTTGATTGATGATGTTATTGTTCCCCTGAAGTTTTCTGAGGTGCCCGTACTCGCTCTCAGTGTACTGGCAGTAGTTTTTGTTAAGGCGTGCCTGCAGTTTGCCCATGGTTTTTATGGAGGGAGGCTGGGAAATTTCCTCGCCTACCGGCTGCGCAACGCTTGTTATGAGAAGCTGCAATTTCTGTCTTTCCGCTATTATGACACAGCGAAGACTGGTGACCTGATGTCCCGGCTGACCGGGGATCTTGAGGCAATCCGGCTGTTTATCGGCTTCGGATTCGCCCAATTGCTGAATGTATTTTTTATGGTGCTGTTTGGCTCTATTATGATGTTCACGATCAATTGGCAGCTTACGCTGGTCACTTTGATCACTATGCCGTTTCTGGCTGCGGTCGCCTTCCGGTTTGAATCGAAGATTCACCCGGCCTTTCAGGAGATGCGGCTTGCGCTCAGCTCTCTTACAACGGCTGTTCAGGAGAATGTTACCGGTGTGCGGACCGTCAAATCTTTTGCCAGAGAAGGTTTCGAGGTAGAGAAGTTCTCGCACCGGAATGAACGCTATAAGGATAATCAGATTTTTGCCGCTGAATTGTGGAGCAAGTTTTTTCCCGCCATGGAGTTTTTGGCTTCAGTGAGTGTAGCGATATTGCTGGGGGTTGGCGGAACGCTGGTCATCAAGGATTATATGTCGCTTGGTGAGCTTGTAGCCTTTTTCAGCTTAATTTGGTATATTATCGGCCCTGTATGGGGTCTTGGCTTCCATATCAATAACTATACGCAATCCAAGGCTTCGGGAGAACGTGTACTAGAAGTGCTTAATCAGCAGATTGACGTGAAGGATAAGGACAACGCCCGCGAGCTTGTGCCTGCGGAAGTGAAGGGCGAGGTAGCTTTTAACCATGTGACCTTTGCTTACGGAAACAAAATGCCAGCCGTCAAGGATATCCATTTCGAGGCGAAGCCCGGGGCTGTAATCGGATTCCTGGGGGGAACCGGGTCCGGCAAATCGACGGTGATTCAACTGATGATGCGGGCTTATGACGTGAATGAAGGCAGCATTACGCTTGATGGCGTGGACATTCGTGAGTACCAGGTACGCAGCTTAAGGTCGCAGATTGCCACGGTGTTCCAGGAGACATTCCTGTTCTCCTCCTCCATCCGCAATAATATTGCTTATGGTCTTAAGAACGTCAGCATGGAGGAGATTATCCGTGCCGCCGAGCTTGCGAAGGCGCATGATTTCATCATGGAGATGCCTGAAGGCTATGATACGGTAGTCGGTGAACGGGGAATGGGACTGTCCGGTGGGCAAAAGCAGCGGATTGCAATTGCCAGAGCCCTGCTCAAAAATCCGCGTATCCTTATCCTCGATGACGCGACCAGCGCCGTTGATATGGAGACGGAGCATGAGATTCAGGCTGGCTTCCAGGAGGTTATGCGCGGACGGACCACCCTGATTATTGCTCACCGGATTTCCTCCTTGCGGCATGCCGATCAGATTATTGTAATGAATGAAGGGAAAATGGTTCAGCAGGGTACGCACCATGAGCTGATTAAGGTTCCCGGTCCTTACCAGGATGTCTACCGGATTCAATACGCCGATTTTTTGGCCAGAGACAACGGAAGAGGGGCAGGTGATCCGGCATGAAGCTCGAAGCCAACCAAGGAAAGAATGCAGCTCTAAAGCCAGCCGCAGCAGCTGAGGCACAGACCCTGGAAGAACGGTTCGTGTACAAGGACGATGATGTTATCGACAAGGCTTTTGACTGGAAGCAGTTCACGAGGCTGTTCAGTTATATGAAGCCCTATGCCAAGCAGATGCTGCCTTTGGTATCGGCGCTAATGATTCTTGGCACGATTACGAAGCTGACAGTCCCATACTTGACGAGTATGGCTATTGATAAAGCGATTGCTCCCAAGGACGGTCATCCCAGCCTGTCACTGCTGTACACATTAACGGTCACTGTAATTGTACTGTATCTGATTCAGTGGGTCGCCGGGGTCTACCGGATCAAATATACGAATGTGATTGGACAACGGGTGATTTACGACCTGCGCTCAGACCTGTTCCGGCATATTCAAAAGCTGTCGTTCAACTTTTTTGACAAACGCCCGGCGGGATCTGTACTGGTGCGGGTGACCAATGATATTAACTCCTTGCAGGACCTTTTCACGAACGGGGTCGTCAATCTGATGATCGACAGCGTGCAGCTAATCGGCATTATGGTAATCTTGCTGCTCATTAACTGGAAGCTGGGGCTTGCGGTGATGATTACCGTTCCGATTATGTTCTTCGTATCCACCAAGCTGCGCCAGAAGATTCGGATTGCCTGGCAGGATGTGCGGATGAAGAACTCGCGGATCAATTCCCATCTGAACGAATCCATTCAGGGGATCAGAGTGACTCAGGCCTACACCCAGGAACAGGAAAATATGAATTATTTCGATGCCATGAACAAGGATAACCGTAAATCGTGGAACAGGGCTTCGGCAATGAACCAGGCATTTGGCCCGATTATCGAAATTACCGGAGGCTTCGGAACGATGATTCTGTTCTGGTTCGGGGCTTACCTGATTCAGTCGGGAGAGCTTACGGTCGGTTTTCTGGTTGCGTTCAGCACCTATGTCAGCAACTTCTGGGACCCGATCAACCGTCTGGGCCAGATGTACAACCAGCTGCTGGTGGCGATGGCTTCCTCTGAGCGGATATTTGAATATCTGGATGAGCAGCCTACTGTGCAAGACAAGGCGGATGCGGCCTCGCTGCCGAAGATTGAGGGTGACATCAGGTTCGATAAGGTAGTCTTTGAATATGAAAAAGGCCGTGCGGCGCTCAAAGGCATTGACCTCGACGTCAAAGCCGGCCAATCTATCGCGCTTGTCGGGCACACCGGCTCAGGCAAAAGCACGATCATTAACCTGATCAGCCGGTTCTACGATGTTAAGAGCGGCAGCATCACCATTGACGGCAGGGATGTCCGTGATGTTACCCTGCAAAGCCTGCGGGAGCAGATCGGTATCGTGCTCCAGGATACCTTTATTTTCTCGGGAACGATCCGTGATAATATCCGATTCGGGCGGCTGGATGCTACGGATCAGGAAGTCGAGGATGCCGCGAGGGCAGTAGACGCCCATGATTTCATCAGCAAGCTGCCTGGCGGATATGAGACTGAGGTAGAGGAGCGCGGAAGCGCGCTCTCTATGGGGCAGCGGCAACTTCTGTCCTTCGCCCGGGCGCTGCTGGCCAACCCCCGCATCCTGATCCTGGATGAAGCGACCGCAAGCATTGATACGGAGACGGAGGTCAAGATTCAGGAGGCGCTGAAGATTCTGCTTCAGGGCCGGACGTCCTTCATCGTAGCCCACCGGCTGTCAACCATCCGCCATGCGGACAAGATTGTTGTCCTCGACCACGGAGAGATCAAGGAAGAAGGGACCCACGCCGAGCTTACGGCGCATGAGGGGATTTATAACGGCTTGATAGAAGCGCAATTCCGCTTCTTGTAAGCAGAAACGGCCCTTTCCGGCACATGTGCGGTGAGGGCTGTTTTTTTTCAGCCTATAGTGCGTATGCGTCAGAGCAGCTAATTGTATTTGCTGCAATTAAAATAGCGCGTGATACCATATTTTTGGTGATAATTGTATTTAGTACACTTAAAAATGGCGGACGGCCCTTTTTTTAGTGAAATGAGTATATTTAAATGTACAAAGTACAACTAACACTGGGATAGCGGGGAAATATTACTTTTTAGTTGTATGAAATGCAGTTAGGGGGAGAAGGAGTTGATGTGTATCTCGCGAATTCCTTTGATCATGGCGCGTTCTCCCTGGTGTTTAAGCGGCTTTTGTCGTTGTTCTCATTCTAGTACAAGCTTAATTCCGAATACTTACTTACTGCGGTTACCTGTTTTTCCGGTCATACGCACCTCGAACAACTGCGCGCTGATGTCTTGCTGCCACTGAGTGTCTTCGGTGTGTGCCGCGAGATGAGCTTCATTGTTCAGCCGCGCCATTTCCCAGCAGTACCTCGCATTGGCCTGCAGACAGTGCTGCTGCTCGGTTTCCTCATCTGCCGTAAGCATCCGCTTCCGGCTTATCATATACAGCTCTGCCAGCCGCTCATGAATGGTGAGCATATTTTACCTCCTTAAAGTTTTGCAAGCCTAAGCATCCATGAACAACGTCGAGCAAAATTAGCTTCGAAAGCATTGCTTAGTTTGTTAGGATATCTTCGTTGAATAGCATCGTACAAACTAAATAAGCTGAACTTGAAAAAATAAAAAGGACGGAAGTGACGGAGGGGAAGTTTGGAACTGGAGGAGCGAATGCGTCCGCCTTTATGTTTGGATTTCTACCGCTGCCAGCGGAATAAAATCAGGAAATCCAAACATAACAGCGGCCGGAAGTCCAAACATTCCCCGCAGTCACGACTAACTCCGTAATTAAAATCTAAAGTACTGCTTATATAGCTTCGTAAGCATTCACTATCTGTTACTAGCCTAACCACAGCACAAGCGCTCCAAACCCAGGGCGAATGCGGAACTTAAGAATTTTCCAAAAATAAATAATAAAAAAATATTGAAATCGCTTTTATTTATGCTACAATAGCAGTAATACAGGATTGTGACCGGTAATGCGGGCAATGCCTAAGCTGATACGAGTATCATTTTATTAAATGATATTGGGATCAACTTAGGCTTTTTTTGTACAAACTATGTGATGGGGGGTGACTACAGATGATTATTGAAAAGGTGCTCAACAACAACGTGCTGTTAACGAAAAACCAGAAGGGTAAGGAAGTTATCGTAATGGGCAGAGGCATTTCCTTCAATAAGGTGGCGGGGGATTATGTTGATCCGGCGAAGGTGGACAAAATTTTTCTGCTGAATGAAAACGAATTTACGGCGCGGCTAACGGAGCTGTTGAATGATATACCTGTGGCTCATCTGGAATTGGCCAATGAAATCGTAACGTATGCTAACGGGGTTCTGGGCAAGGAGCTTAACGATAATCTGTACCTGACCCTTACGGATCATATTCATTTTGCTGTCCAGCGTTATGAGAAAGGGATCACACTCAAGAATGCGATGCTGTTCGAGATCAAACGTTTCTATAAGAAGGAATTTTCGATTGGGATGGACGCACTGAAGATTATTGAGAAGGCTACCGGGCTTGCGCTTGGCGAGGATGAGGCTGGATTTATCGCCTTGCATTTGGTGAACGCGAGGATGGACGGGAATGAAATGAAGTCCACCATCAAAATGACGGAAATTGTCCAGAATATTCTGAACATTGTTACTTACCATTACAAGGTGGTGCTGGACGAGAGCTCGCTTAACTATTCGCGGTTTCTGACGCATTTGCAGTATTTTTCCATGCGGGTGTTGAAGAAGGAGACGAGTAACAGCGGGGAGGATTTCCTATACAATCAAGTGAAGCTGACCTACGTCAAAGCGTTTGAATGCGCGAACAAAATCAATGATTACATCGAAAAAACCTATGGCCAGAGCTTGAGTAAAGACGAATACGTCTACCTCACCATTCATATCCAGCGTGTGACTGAACGCAACAGCTTGGAGTAGAATAGAACGGATAGAACAGAATAATGATCATCTGACAGGGTGTTACTGGTAATGCAGGCAAAACCTGAACTGATGGCAAAATGGGCGTGTGCTGACGTTTCCTTTTTGCTGTGAGTTCAGGTTTTTCTTGTTTGCGGTGGATATGAGGATAACTGCTGGCACATCCTAATCCTAACGCAACGTCCACAATTATTACGATCCAAAAAGGAGCAAACCATATGAGCAACAAAGACTTGTCCAAACAGATCATTACGCTCGTTGGCGGTGAATCCAATGTCAATTCTGTGTTTCACTGCGCAACCCGCTTGAGATTCAAGCTTAAAGATTCCGGTAAAGCGGATAAAGCCGCGCTGGAAAAAACTCCGGGAGTCATTACAGTTGTCGAGAGCAGCGGCCAGTTCCAGGTCGTCATCGGCAACAATGTCGGTCAGGTCTACGATCAGATTATGAAGGAAACCTCTTTGCAGGATGCGGACAGAAGCGGCAAAGGTGACGAATCCGAGAGCACAGGTATCCTGGGCAAAGCGGTTGACATCATCTCCAGTATCTTTTCACCTATTCTTGGGGCATTGGCCGGAGCAGGGGTACTCAAAGGGCTGCTGGCATTGATCCTGTCCTTGAAGTGGATCAGCAACACCAGCGGAACCTACCTGATTCTGAATGCGGCGTCCGATAGTGTGTTTTACTTCCTTCCTGTGTTTCTGGCGATTACGGCGGCACGCAAGTTCAAGGCTAATCAATTTGTATCGGTTGCCATCGCTGGAGCGCTGATTTACCCGGCGGTGATTGCTGCGGTCGGCGCTCCAGACAAGCTGGGCTTTTTGGGAATACCGATCGTGCTGATCAACTATTCCTCCAGCGTCATTCCGATTATTTTGGCGGTGTGGGTGCAGTCTTATATAGAAAAATGGTTCCGTTCCATCATCCATGAATCGGTCCGCAATATCCTGGTGCCGATGTTCGCATTGCTGATTGTTATTCCGCTTACCTTCCTGGCCTTTGGCCCTGTGGGCTCGCTGATCAGTGAAGGACTCGCTTCCGGTTACACCTGGCTGTACAATCTCAGTCCGCTCGTAGCAGGCGCTATCGCCGGCGCATTCTGGCAGGTGTTCGTTATCTTTGGCGTACACTGGGGTTTTGTTCCGATTATGCTCAGCAATATTGCAACACTCGGCTATGACACCATGCTGCCGATTCTGGCCGCCGCTGTTCTCTCGCAAGCCGGTGCGGTATTCGGCGTGTTCCTGAAGTCAAAGAACTCCCAGCTAAAAGCATTAGCCGGTTCTTCTACACTGTCCGCTGTATTCGGAATCACGGAACCAACCATTTACGGTGTAACGCTGAAGTTCAAAAAGCCGTTCATCTACGCTTGTATTTCCGGGGCAGTTGGCGGTGCAATTATCGCTACTGGAGGCTCCAGAGCTATTGCCTTCGCGTTGCCGGGGCTGCTTGCTCTGCCGACCTATTTCGGTACCGGGTTCGCTTGGGCGGCTATCGGAATCGTGGTGGCTTTTGTATTAGCGATGATCCTGGTGTTTGTGCTTGGATTTGACGACCCGGAAGAAGAGGCTGCACAGAAGCCGTCCGAACCGGTTGTGAAGCAGGAGGGCACACGGATTGACAAAGAATTGATTGTTAGCCCGTTATCCGGGAAGCTGCTGCCGCTGGACAGCACACCGGATGAAGCTTTTGCCTCGGGTGCGATGGGAAAAGGGATTGTGATTGAGCCGTCCTCCGGCGTACTGACTTCTCCAGTAAATGGAGTAGTGACAACCGTATTTCCGACAGGGCATGCCATTGGCATCACTTCCGAGGGTGGAGCGGAGCTGCTGATACATGTGGGCGTCAACACGGTGAAGCTGAAGGGCCAGCATTTTAATAAAAAAGTAAAAGAAGGAGAACGAGTGGAGCAGGGACAGCTTCTGCTGGAGTTTGATGTGGAAGCGATCCGCGCGGCCGGGTTCGTCACAGCAACACCGGTTATTGTCACCAACTCCGCCGGCTATCTGGATGTGCTCATGAACACGGGTACGGAAGTCAAGAACGGCGAGACTTTATTTACATTAATCAATTAGACATTACTTGCTGTATCAGCAGAACCCGAGGAGAGGAGTATCATTATGACCACAGTACAAAAAGGATTTCCAGATAACTTCCTATGGGGCGGAGCCACGGCTGCGAACCAATTGGAAGGCGCATTCGATGCCGATGGCAAAGGCTTGTCCAGTGCGGATATGGTAGCTTATGTACCCAAGGCGCAGCGGAGCAATGACCATGCCATTGAAATTAATTCAGAGCGGATCGAGCAAATTCTGTCCGGAGAGTTCACCGCCCGGTTTCCGAAACGCGAAGGGGTGGATTTCTATCACCGCTATAAGGAAGATATCGCCTTATTTGCCGAGATGGGCTTCAAGGTCTTCCGCCTGTCGATCAACTGGGCGCGTATCTTCCCGAATGGAGATGATGCGGAGCCGAATGAAGCGGGCTTGCAGTTCTATGACAATGTATTTGATGAGCTGCATAAATACGGCATCGAGCCGCTGGTTACCCTGGCCCACTACGAAACACCGCTCGGTCTGACGCAGAAATACAACGGCTGGGCTTCGCGCGAGGTGATCTCATGTTTTACCCGCTATGCCGAGACGGTGTTCCGTCGCTACAAAGATAAAGTGAAATACTGGATTACCTTTAATGAAATCAATATGATGACGCTAAGTCCTTTCACTGGGGGCGGCGTGGTCATTGACCGTGTGGAGAACAAGCTGCAGACGATCTATCAGGCGCTTCATCATCAATTCGTAGCAAGTGCGCTTGCAACCAAGCTGGTGCATGAGATCATCCCGGGATCGCAAATGGGCTGCATGCTGGCCCGGATGGAGAGCTATGCCAATACCTGCAACCCTGAGGATGTACGGCTCAACCAGCATGAGAACCAGATGAATCTCTTTTTCACGGATGTGCATTCACGCGGAGAATATCCTAAGTATATGGACCGATTTTTCGCTGAAAATAATGTCGTTCTCCACAAAGAGCCGGGCGACGATGAGATTCTGAAGCTGTACACTGTTGATTATGTGGCGTTCAGCTACTATATGACGCTTACCGTGTCAAATAGCCCTGAAGGAGAACGTGCGCAGGGCAACCTGTTCGGCGGCGTGAAGAACCCGTATCTGAAGGCTTCGGAATGGGGCTGGCAGATTGACCCGATCGGGCTGCGGATAATGCTGAATACGATGTACGACCGCTATCAGAAGCCTTTGTTCATCGTGGAGAATGGCCTCGGCGCTTATGACAAGGTGGAAGCCGACGGCTCGATCCATGACAGCTACCGGATTGACTATCTCAGACAGCATATCGCCCAGATGAAGGAAGCGGTTCTGGACGGTGTAGAGCTGATTGGCTACACAAGCTGGGGACCGATTGACCTGGTAAGCATGTCTACCTCCGAGATGTCGAAGCGTTACGGGTTCATCTATGTGGACCTGGACGACGACGGCAACGGAACGCTGAACCGTTCGAAGAAGGATTCTTTCCACTGGTACAAAAAAGTTATCGCCAGCAATGGCGAGGAGCTATAGGACTAGCCCGTAGTGTAGGCTGCTGTACTGAGACAGGTAATTTGGCAGGCACTTACAATTGCAGTTATGCAGGCTGAGCTTGAAATTTGCAACGTGTATGTCTGCCCTACTATACGGCTTATGCTGAATGATTGCACTTTCTACAGTAGAATGTTCATCGTTCTGCGGTAAATTGCAATCTGATGTATTTCATGCAGTAGATTTCCGGATTTTCTGATCAAAAGCACATTTCCGCTGAATTCTGCTGTACAGAGTACAATAGAGTGCGTTTTCACGCGGATTTAGGCGGCATCTGATGTACAAAGTACAATTGAATGCGTCTGGACCAGCAGAGCGGCGCAGTAACGTTGTACGAAAAGAACAGGAGGTTCCCAAAGCCGTCTCCGGCGAGGGAACCTCCTGTTTGCTTGCGGGTAAATACTGAGGTTGAAAAATTGGATACACGTTCGCGACCCCTGCTCACAAGTAGGCGATTCCGCAAACGCTCAGCCCCGTGGAGGAACTCCCGGGGCAACCTGCGCAGTAAAGCTTTGAAGCTCCCGCCCTTTGCGCAGCAAAGCAGGGAGCTTCAAGGCGGCTCGGCCCGCTAGCATTCCTTCCGTCCGCCACAGCCGCAGATTTCCGCCAAGCTTCCGGGTGTCCAGAGGGTTCGCCCCCCTACTCCATATAAATCTCCACAATCGTAACTTTACGCTCTTTGGCCAGGTCAAGGAATTTGCCTCCGGTCTGCACAAGCGGACGGAAGACGTCAAGCGGATTGTTCATGATAATGACGCCCATGTCTCCAGTGCTCAGCAGCACATGCTTACCGATAAAGTTGGGCATCAAATGCTGGATGAAGGCTTGCACCGGCTTGCCGTTCAGCTTGCCGAAGCTGAGGGTGTTGATCTCGTGCAGTACAGAGATCAGCTCCTGCTTCGACTGATAGATCCGGTGGGAGGTCATAGCGCTGTAAATGTCCGCTACAGCGGCAATCTGGGCATACGGGTGAATATCATCTTTGGTAAGGTGGTGGGGATACCCGGAACCATCCTCGCGTTCATGATGCTGAAGCGCGACCAGGGCGGTATAGGGGTCGTCCATAGAGTTGCGGATAATTTCATAGCCGTAAATCGTATGTAGTTTGACTTCGTCGAATTCCGCCGGAGTCAGCTTGCCCGGCTTGCTCAGAATGTCAGGAGAAATCCGGCATTTGCCGATATCTATTAAATATCCGGCCCGGCCGATCTCGTAGCATTCCTTCTTGGAATATCCAAGCCATGATGCTATGTAGTAAGAGAGCATACCCACTTGAAGGGAATGGTTATAGGTATAATTGTCTTCCCGGTCAAGCAGCAGCAGTAATGAGACCACATCCTTGTGTTTGTCGAAGGATTGAAGCGAAGGCTGTAGGATATCATCCACAACCGACTGGTTGAAGCTTCCTTTGGTTAACGCTTCCATATATACCGATTCAAAGCCTTCGATCATGGTATCGAAACTGCCGGAAGCTTCCCGGGTGATGGAAGGTCTGCTGGATAGAGCAGGCTCCTCCTGGACAGCTTCGATATCAACATAATCCACTCCATGCTGCATGAGCTTGGCAATCTCTTCGTATTGGAGCAGTGATCCTTTGGGTAATACATGCAGCCCTGTGGAGCTAAAGGTATCCATTCGCAGATAATTACCCGGTTTAAGATCTGAAACGTGTACTCTCAATGAATATGCCACCTTATCTTAACGATTTTTTCCAGCATAGCAACAAAATCGGAAATATTCAATGATTAAAAATGTTAAGCGGCATGTTCTAAGGAAGGCGGAATTCTTTCGCTTTGGGATCTGCTCCAAGCCACTGTTCACCGGACTCGCCGATGTCCTTTTTCCATACGGGAACTGAGGCTTTCAGCTTCTCGATGGCATACCGGCTGGCCTCATAACAGATGTCACGGTGCGCGGCGGATACGGCTATTATGACGCTTGCTTCCTTCAAGCCTACAAGCCCGGTACGGTGGGCAATCGCACAGCGGGCATCCCACCGCTCACCGACCTCACTGCCGATCTCCTGCAGCTTGGTCAGCGCCATTGGAACGTAAGCTTCGTAATGCAGCGCCGTCGTACGCTGGGTGCCGGTCATCTCTCTTGTCGTGCCGACGAAGAGGAGTGTTGCTCCGTGATTGGCATCCAGCACTTTGTCCAGAAGGGATTCTCCGTTCAAGGGCTGACCCGTAATACAGAACAGTCCGTCCGGAGTTTCTTCACTTACAGGTTCTCCCCCGGATACGGGAGGAATAAGTGCAACCTCGGCAGCTTCGGAGATGACAGAGTCATCCGGCGCATACTCATGGTCAATAGCTACTAATGATACATTGATCTGCGGCGCCGCGTCCGGGTAGGATTCGCAGAGCAGTTCCTTCAATCTTCCGGCAGTCAGCGGGGTCTCAGGGGAGTGAAAAGCCAGCGAGGAGGAGCCGAAAGCTTCGGCCAGACCGGCGAACAGACGGATTGTTACATGCATGCTTGATTCACCTCGGAATATGCTTAGTTAATAGACTCAATAATGATTCCAATATACCATATTGGGCCTGAAAATGTTATGCTAGGCACTGTAAGATTACAAGCCTGCCGCTCATAGAAACGGATTTTCAGGTGGGAGGGGACTAGCTCATGGAGCCTGCTGCACAAAAAATCACCATACTTCATACCAATGATATACACAGCCACTTTGAAATGATGAGTCCCATTGCCGCAGAGATGGCCAAGCTGAAGACCGCTGCCGGAGCAGGGCCTGTGCTGCTGATGGATATAGGCGATCATATGGACCGGGCCGCCGTAGAGACCGAAGGCACGATGGGACAGGCAAATATTGATATGATCAACCTGACCGGATATGATGCCGTTACCATCGGCAATAATGAAGGACTGACCTTCTCCCATGAGATTCTATCTGCACTATATTCTGGCATTCAGTGCCCGGTTGTATGCTGTAACATCCTGGAGAGCTCCACCGGAGAACCTCCCGGCTGGATGAAGCGCCACGCCATACTCGACAGGGACGGCATCAGGATCGGTGTTACGGGAGCTACAGCGGCGTTTACTGCCTTTTACGGATTGCTCGGCTGGGAGACGCTGGACCCGGAAGCTGCGCTTCGTGAGCAATGCGAGCTTCTGGCTCCGCAGGTGGATCTGCTGATTGTGCTTTCCCATCTAGGGCTTCCGGCGGACCGGCAGCTCGCAGAGCGGCTGGAGGGGGTACATGCCATTCTGGGCGGACATACGCATCATATGCTGGAGACGCCGGAGATGATTAACGGAACTGCTGTCTGCGGCGCGGGCAAATTCGGCCGTTATGTCGGAGTCCTGAGATTTGAGCGGGCCGGTGCGAGCGAAGCCTTCAGGCTGGCTGAAGGTGAGTGCCTCGCAGTTGATCCCGGGCTTAGCGAACAGATTATTGCACCTGCAGCAGCGCTGCATTTGGTTCATGGGCGTGAAGTTCTTCAAGAGACCGTTGCAATTACCGACCGTGAGCTTAGGCTTGATACGGCTGGGGAATCCCCCTTTGGCAATCTGCTGGCCCAGGCCGTCCGTCGCTTCACAGGCACAACGCTGTCGCTGGTCAACAGCGGGCAACTGCTTGGACCTCTGCCGCAAGGCAACATTACTTCAGGCATGCTCCATGCGCTGTGTCCATCGCCGGTCAACGCTTGCATTCTCAATCTGAGGGGCAAGGATATCCGCACAGCCCTCACGCAGAGCCTGACTGAAGAATTCTACGACAAGGCTATATTCGGTTATGGATTCCGGGGGAAGCTGCTCGGCAGCCTTGCTGTGGATGGATTAAAAATCCTGTACGATCCAGGGGCCATGCCGTATGATAACGGTATTGCCATTTTTGTGGGTGGGGAAACGCTGGATGATAATGCCGTTTATCAAGTCGGGACGTTGGACATGTTCACTTTTCGGGCTGGGTATGAGAGTATTGCTAATGGAAGTGAAGCTGTTTTTTTGCTGCCCAACTTTTTGCGGGATCTGCTGCGGATGGAGCTGCAGCGGCCGGGGAGTCTTGATGAATGTATGGCTGTCCGCTGGGAGAGCAGGGTTACCTAATCGTTTTGGTCACACTTTATATGCAATGCAGGGCAATAGCTGCACCAGGTTTCATTTTCTCAAGATCAGGAGGATAAAATGGATACAATTACAGCAATTATACTAGCAATCGTAGAAGGCATAACTGAATTTATCCCGGTATCATCCACGGGACACATGATTTTAACGACCAAGCTTTTGGGATTTGATGAGCAGTCACCGATCATGAAGACCTATGAAATTGTCATCCAGCTCGGGGCAATCCTCGCTATCGCTCTGGTGTACCGCCAGCGGGTGCTTAATTTGCTGGGTATCGGCCGCAGCCGCACAGCTAGAGGCGGTGTAATGCCTGCCAATAGACTGAATCTGATCCATGTGATTCTCGGGATTGTGCCGGCGCTTGCGGTAGCTTTTTTCGCCCGTGATTTCATTAAGAGTCTCTTCGGAGCGACTACTGTACTCTGGGCGCTTGTTGCCGGCGGGATTCTGATGATCATAGCGGAGTGGGTGAACAAACGCAAAATTCGTATCACTGCGCATGAGCTTGATGATTTATCTTACGGGCAGGCGCTTGCCATCGGCATTTATCAGATCATTTCCGTGCTGTGGCCAGGGTTCTCCCGTTCCGGCTCCACGATTTCAGGGGGGATGCTGAGCGGGGTCAGCTATAAGGCTTCGGCGGACTTTTCGTTCCTGATTGCGATTCCGATCATGTGTGCGGCTTCAGGGTATGAGTTGCTTGATTCTTTTCAATATTTTACAAAAGATACGATTTGGGATTTCGCTATTGGCTTCGTGATTTCGTTTGTTGTCGCCTATCTTGTCGTGGTGGCGTTCATGAAGCTGATCCAAAAGATCAGACCGACCCATTTCGCGATTTACCGTTTTATCCTGGCCGCTGTGTTCTGGCTGTTCATTATGCGTTAATAATATCTTCCCCCTTAGCTCTTGACTGAACGCTCATGGTAACGGTATATACACAGAGTAACACCCGGGGATCAATAGCAGAATAGCATTTTACCGTTAAAGGCAGGAGTGAGCCAAGTTGCGTCTAGTATCCGTGAACCGGCTTCAGGCGGGTATGAAGCTGGGTAAAAAAATATATAATGATGAAGGTCTGGTTCTGCTCGCAGATGGAGTGGAGCTTACTGATGCCCTGATTAAGCGGCTGGCTAATATCGGCATCGGTTATATCTATATAGAGGATTCCATCACGGAGGATGTCGTTATTGCCGGTATGCTGCAGGATGAGACGCGCAATCAGGCGCTGAAGGTCATCAGGAATGAGTTCCAGCAGATGTCCGGCGCTTCCGGCATTACCAAGGGCTTCTATCATCTGGACAAGAAATTCTCCAAGGTGATGAACTCCATTCTGGATGATTTGGCTACCCAGGAAGATCCGATGATCATGCTGATGGACATGCACACGGCGGACAACTATCTGTATGCTCACTCTCTGAATGTTTGCCTGTATACACTGGTGCTTGGAATAGCCTACGGGTACAGCAGAGAGGAGCTTCAGGTTATCGGCCTGGGGTCGCTGCTGCATGACATCGGCAAAACGCAGATTCCCCTCAAAATCATCCAAAAGCCCGGCATGCTCAGCGATGAGGAATTCCGCCATATGCAGGCCCATACCGAAATCGGCTACCGGATTCTCAAGGAGGAGCCGAATATTCCTCTGCTTGCGGCGCATTGCGCCTTGCAGCATCACGAACGCATCGACGGCTCGGGTTATCCGCGCGGGCTGACCGGTCCGCAAATCCATGAGTATGCCAAATGGCTGGGGGTAGCGGATTCGTATGATGCCATGACATCGAACCGGGTCTACAAAAAAGCCATGCTTCCGCATCAGGCGGTAGAAGCGCTCTATGTAGGTTCAGGAACGCTGTATGAGCAGAAGCAGCTTGAGCTGTTCAGAGACCGTGTAGCGATCTATCCGCTCGGTCTGAGTGTAAAGCTCAGCACGGGGGAGAGCGGCGTGGTGGTCAAGATTGATCCCTCTACGCCCCACAGGCCGGTTGTGCGTGTGCTGAATGGTCCTGAGGGAGAGCCTGTTGTTCCCTTTGAGCGTGACCTTGGCAGTGTGCTTTCAGTAGTGATTGTGGATGTGAACGATGGGGATGGGGCTGTGGTAAAATCCACCTGATTCACCGTCAGGCAGCGAGGAAAGAAAACGGGGAACCGCATGGCTGCGGAAGCACCGTTTTCAGCCCCGCTTTTTTTTGCGTTAAAATCAGAGGCTGAAATGGGGTTTTTTGCCCAATCGTGGTATGATATAGGGTAAGTTACCGTTCTTTTTACATTATTTTGGGTTAATAATAAGGAATATGCATCGAAGGAGCATCAGGAAATGAGTCTATTAGAACCATCATCAACAACAATGAAGGAGCTGTCGCCGGGCTTTGATCCTTGGGACCCGATCACATCACTTCGCAAGCATGGACGGCATGTGCTGACCAGTGTGGAGATGACGGTTACCAATCTGTGCAACATGCGCTGTGAGCACTGTGCGGTTGGCGACAGCCTGACAGTTAGAGAAGGAGAAATGCTGCCGCTTAAGCAGATGCTGGACCGTCTGGAGGAGGTAGAACATCTGCAAACGATCAGCATTACGGGCGGCGAGCCGATGTTCCGCGCCTCTACGGTGGAGAACATCATTGTGCCGCTGCTGAAATATGCCCGGGAGCGCGGAGTAAGATCGCAGATCAACTCCAACCTCACCATGCCTTATGCGCGTTACGAACAATTGCTTCCGTATCTGGATGTCATGCATATCTCTTTCAATTATGTGAACGGGGATGACTTCCATGAGGTCGGTTTTGCGAACAGCGGCCATCCGGTCTCCAAAGAAGCCGCGTACCGGCTCTATGATACTATGCTTGACAATTCCCGGCGTCTCAGCAGCGACGGCATGCTGATTTCCGCGGAGTCCATGATCAATTACCGGACGCATAAGAAGCTGCCGGAAATCCATAAGCTCATTGGCGATATGGGGGCAAGACGCCATGAGGTGCATCCGATGTATGCTTCCAGTTTTGCTTCCTCGCTTCCAGTACTGTCACTGAAGGAAATGAGAGAGGCGATTTACGCCCTGCTTGAGAAGCGTAATCCTGAAATGTGGATGCTGTTCGGCACACTTCCTTTCTTCGCCTGCAGCTTTCTGGAGGAGGACCAGAAGCTTCTGCGCAGACTGCGCAGCGAGAAGAATGTCACTCTGCGCAATGATCCGGACGGCAGAAACCGGGTGAATGTCAATCTGTTCACGGGCGATGTGTTTGTGACGGATTTTGCTGATATTTCTGCCTTCGGCAACATTGGCAGCGCCAAGCTGGATGATATCTTTGCCGAATGGCAGATGAAGCATCCGCTGAATCAGAAGGTGAATTGCCACTGTGATGAGGCAAGCTGCTGCGGACCGAATCTTCTCGTCGCCGATATGTATTATCCAAAGGTCGATTTCAAATCCAGAAAAGCGATCACTTTGTAGAAATGGGGCGTTGTTATTGTGCATACGGAATTTGAAGTAGGGAGATTGCTGCTCAATCTTTTGCTGGTTCTGGTGCTCGTATTAATGAACGGCATTTTTGTTGCAGCGGAATTCTCGCTTGTGAAGGTGAGGCAGTCGCGCCTGACGCAGCTTGTCTCCGAAGGCAACAAGATGGCCGGATATGCGCTGAAGGTCAACAAAAAGCTGGATGCGTATCTATCAGCTACCCAGTTCGGGATTACGCTTGCTTCACTGGGGCTCGGGTGGGTCGGGGAACCGGCCATCTCCGAGCTGCTGGTAGAGCCGCTGATGTCCCAGCTTGGTGTTACCGATCACACGCTGATTTCCACAGTATCCGTAGTTGTAGGTTTTTCGATCATAACTTTCTTACATATTGTGCTGGGTGAGCTTGCGCCAAAGTCCCTGGCTATTCAAAAAACTGAAGGCTCCGCGCTGCTGCTGTCTGCGCCGCTGATGTTCTTCTATAATCTGTTCCTGCCCTTTATCTGGGTGCTGAATACATCGGCCAATGCGCTGCTGCGGATGGTGGGCGTAGAGCCGGCAAGTGAAGCCGAGGCCGCCCACTCGGAAGAAGAAATCCGTATCCTTATGAATCAGAGCGCCAAAAGCGGGGTCATTGATAAGGATGAGATGAAGCTGATGGATAACATCTTTGAATTCTCCGATCTGCTGGCCCGCGAAGTGATGCTTCCCCGTACAGATATGGATGTGTTATACAGCAATCTTTCACTGGAAGAGAATATGCGGATTATTACAGAGACGAAGCATTCCCGCTATCCGGTGGCTTTTGAGGATAAGGACCGGATTATCGGCTTCATTCATATTACGGATCTGCTGTTTGCGCCGCCGGAGCAGCAGAATGACCTGGCCTCGCTGGTCCGTCCGATCCTGAATGTGCCGGAATCCATTGAGATCAGCCATGCGCTGCGGATCATGCAGAAGAATAAAGCGCAGCTTACATTAGTTGTGGATGAATACGGCGGAACCGCAGGTCTCCTGACCGCAGAGGAAATCCTTGAGGAAATTGTCGGCGATCTGCACGATGAGTTCGAGGATGAACGTCCGAGCGTGGAACGCAATGGCGAATACATCTCTGTAGAAGGCCGCATGCTGATTGAGGATGTGAATGATCTGACCGGTGTGGTCATTGAAGATGAAGAAGTCGATTCTATCGGCGGCTGGCTGTTCAAGGAGCTGGAGGGCAATCCGTCCAAAGGCAAACGGGTGGTGCTCGACAATGTTGTTTTTGAAGTAGAAGAAGCTACCCGCCTGCGGATCACAAGAATCAATATCCACCGGGAACCGCCTCCGGAGCCTGTAGAGGAAGAGTCTGCGGGGGATCAGGACAGCGAATAACACGAACGGCTGGGTGAAGCCGGTTCGCCGGATATAGAATTTCCTATAGCCCCACCTTGCGTAAGAGCTGAATGCACTTGCGCGGGTGGGGTTTTTTTTGCTGAAAATCATCTGATGGCAGGTTTCATGACGTATTTTACAAAATCCTCAATTTTAAAAGCGCTTACTCCAAAAATCAAAGTAATATTATCCTACATCATAAAGTTGATACGCCTATCTCGCCACCTATCCTCTCTCTTATATACTTTTCTCAAGTGAAAAAGAGGGGGTTTGAAGGATGAGCAAAAGGACAGCGTATATGTTTATTTTTCCAAGCTTGTTACTGACGCTGGTGTTAGGCGTCTATCCACTTCTCTGGGCTCTCCGATATATGTTCTACAACTATCAAGGGTATGGGGAGCCTGTGTTTATCGGACTGGACAACTTCTCCCGTCTGATGCGGGATGATGAATTCTGGAATTCGGTGCTGAACACGGGGATTTATGCGGTGGGAAAACTGGTGATCACGATTCCGCTGTCGCTGATCTTCGCATTTATTCTGAACCGGAAGATCAGAGGGCGCACGCTGCTCCGGGGGATTTACTATCTGCCTACGGTTTTCAGCGCATCGGTAATGTCCATTGTATTCTTCATTATCTTTAATTCGTACAACGGCGTGCTGAACCAGTTCCTGATGAAATATCACCTGGTGAGCGAGCCGGTGAGCTGGCTGGGACCTAAGTATGCGATGCTGACTACAATCATGATTGCCATCTGGGGAGCTGTCGGGAACTATATGCTGCTCTTCCTCGCCGGACTGCAGGGCATACCGGAGGATCTGTATGAAGCTGCATCCATAGACGGGGCGACCGAAGCAAGAAAGCTGTGGAGCATTACAATTCCGCTGCTGGGACCGGTTATGCAGATGATCATTATGCTCGCAATTACGATTTCTTTGAAGGGCTACGAGAGCATTATGGTCTTGACCCAAGGGGGGCCTTATAACAAGACTGAGGTTATGTATCTGTATCTGTTCAAGCTGCTGTTCCCGATTTCACCGGAAGTGCAGACGCAGCAGCAATTGGGCTACGGCAGTGCGGTCGGCTTTGTAACGGCGCTCATTGTAGGTGTGGTAACGATGATCTACTTCTATTTTTCCAAAAAGATGAGCAATATATATTAAGCCGGGGAGGATTAATCTATGGTACAGAAATTGCTGGGAAAAACCATTCTGTGGATTTTCCTTCTTGTCAGTGCCGCCATCACCTTGTTTCCCATTATTGTCGTGATCTTTGGCTCGCTGAAGACGAATCTGGAGCTGACAACAGGCGCGAAGATTCTGCCAACTACCTGGGAGTTCGGCAACTACGCTACAGCCTGGAAGACCGCGAACTTCTCACGGTTTACCTGGAACAGCATGTTTGTCAGCACAATGACAACTATAGGCTCGCTGCTTGTGTCGGCAATGGCGGCGTATGCCGTGGACCGCGCTTCTTTTCCGGGGAAAAAAATATTTACCGGCCTCCTGGCGAGCACGCTGTTCATCTCAATCGGTGCGGTGGTGCTGCGTCCGCAATTTGATTTAATGATTCTGATAGGCTTGCAAAAATCGCTCTGGGGCGTCATTCTTATTCTAATAAGTGCCCATGCGGCTACTTATTTTATGATGATCGGCTTCCTGAAGAATATCCCGCGTGAACTGGATGAGGCGGCATGGATTGACGGCTGCAGGCCTTCGGCAGTGTTTTGGAGAATTATACTGCCCTTGCTTCGCCCGGCGCTGGCGGTGGCGGGTCTCAGCGTGTTCCAGAATTCATGGAATGAATATATATTGCCGCTGGTGTTCACACTGAGCAATCCGGCGCTGCAGACACTGCCCGTAGGGCTGGCGAACCTGAGATACGGCATCGGCGCGGCTTCCGAATCCCAACTGATGCTTGCAGGCGCCTGCATTTCCATACTGCCGCTTCTGGCCGTCTATCTTTTTGCCAACAAATCATTCATGCAGGTTACACTCGGTGCCGTAAAAGGATGATGAAGGATGAAGTGGAGCTTCTACAAGCTGTCGCTCAAGAACCGCATACAGATCCTGTACATTCTGCTAACTTTTCTGTGCATCAGCGCGACGGGATTATTCTCGTATAATTTTGCCGCGGATGTCATCCAGGAGAATTCGCTGAAGCTGAAGCAGACGATGCTGAACAAATCGGTACAGGCTCTGGATGAAAGCATGCGGCATATGATTGTTTCTCCTTATTCAATGATGATGAGTGAAAGCTACAGCAAGGTTATGTCCGATGTGCGAAGCGGCAGCTTCGAGCACTTTTACCAGAATCTCTCCCTGCTTCAGACGCCCTTCGCGCAGCTGAGGCAGGTGGAGCCGGCGGTGGAATCCGCACTGCTTGTTACACCTGTCGGGGAATTCTATGCGACGAAGGATACGGTTCTCAGCCGGGGAAGATTTAATTTGCTGTATCAGCAGGAGCTAAAGGACGAATCCTGGAATGTGCATTGGGTACCCGGGCACGAGGATACTTTGTTTCAGGGGAAGAAGCATGTGATCTCCCTTATTCTGCGCCCGCTGCGCAATACGCTCAATAACTATAATCTGCCTGGCGTGTTCCTGATGGTAAATTATAAAGAAGACTATATCCGAAATGTGATTGAGCAGAATTTGATCGATGATCAGATTAGGCTTTTTTTGCTAAAAAGAGATGGTTCACCTGTCACCAGCGCGTCCTTCCCCGCGCTTAACGAATTCGCGGATGCGGCCTTTCTGAAGAATATCGGCGACAAGGAGCAGGGGGCCTTCACCTATGCCAACAGTGAGGACGAGCAATTGATCAACTTCTCCGCGCTTAGCACGAATAAGGATTGGGTGCTGGTGAGTGTCCAGACGAAGGGGAATCTGCTGGGACCTATGCGGCAAATCCGCTGGCTGATCCTCATCATTATGATTGTGTGTATGGCCGTGGCGCTGATGTTCTCCAGATTCTTGTCGAAGCTGCTCTTGAAACCGCTGCACAAGCTGTACAATCTGATGCTTCGGGTCGAGAATAATGATCTGGAGGTGCGGTTCGAGAGCAGATATGAGGACGAGGTGGGCGTAATCGGGCATCGCTTCAACCGGATGCTGGCGCAGATCGAGAATTTGATCGAGGAGATCAAGATTTCGGAGGAGGAGAAGCTGAAGTTCGAGATTAAGGCGCTTCAGGCCCAGATCAATCCGCATTTTCTATATAATACGCTTAACACGATTCTGTGGAAAAGCGAGAGCGGACGGAGTGAGCAGGTTGGCGAAATGATTGTCTCGCTGTCCATGCTGTTCCGGCTTGGGCTGAACAATGGGCACGATATGACAACACTCCAGCAAGAGCTGGATCATGTGGAGCAGTATATGCTGCTGCAGCAGCAGTGCTATGATAATCTGTTCACTTATTCTCTTCATGTACCGGATGACCCCGGGCTGCTTCAGGCCCCTATTCTGAAAATTCTGCTGCAGCCGCTGGTTGAGAATTCGATTCTGCACGGCTTCAAGGACATGGATGAACCGGGGCATATAATCATTGAAGCACTGCGAATCGGGGATTGTCTTGAGCTGCAGGTTAAGGACAACGGCCACGGCTTCGACGCAGGCAAGCTGAATCTGCAGGCGAAGCAGCGGTTCGAAGGACACTCCAGCTATGCCTTGTATAACATTTACAGCAGATTGCAGCTAAATTACGGTGACCTTGCTTCGCTCCGCTTTGCGAGCGTTCCCCATGTGGAGACTATGGTTGCAATCACGATTCCACTACCCAAGGAGGGGTTATCATGAGTGTTCTGACTATGTGTGTGATGGATGATATCCAAATGGTTGTGAGCGGTGTAGCTTATCAGATCCCCTGGGCAGAGCATGGGATTGAAGTTATAGGAACGGCAGGAGACGGCGAGAAGGGGCTCAGAATGATCAGGGAGCTTCGGCCTGATATCGTCCTTACCGACATTTGTATGCCCAAATTGGGCGGCTGTGACATGATCCGCGAGATCGTGAGGGAGGAGCTGCCCACCAAGGTGATCTTTATGAGCGGCTTCAATAATTTTGAATATGCGCAGGAAGCGGTGCGTCTTGGCGCCACCGATTATTTGCTTAAGCCCTTTACGCGGAATCAGGTGGTGCAGAGCGTGCTGAAGGTCCGCAAATCCATAGAACTGGAGCGGGAGAAGGCGGACAAGCTGCTTCGTCTGGAGCAGGAGGTGCTGAGAAGCAAACATCATCTTCGCGATGAGTATCTGCGTGGTCTGCTGCACCAGGGTGCTGGCGTAAATTCGCATGAGCACTGGCGTGAGCATGGCTTAAGCGAGCTGCTGCCTTCCTACCAGGTGCTGGTGCTGGAACCGGAAGCTTCTCCGAACAAGCCGGGCTGGAAAGAAGCTGACAGGACACAAATGGAGAGTCTGCTCACAGCGATAGCGCCGTCGATTCTGCTTCAGGAGAGCGGGCATCGCCTGGTAGCGCTGGTGCGGAGCACGGCTGACAGTGACGGGGAGCGGCTGCTTAAGCAGTGCGAGGCTTCCTTGAAAAGCATGGGCCTGTACCCCTTCTCTGTGGGGATTAGTCTGGTCAAGAATGAGCCTGCCGGTATGCAAGCGGCATACATGGAAGCGCAAAAAGCGCTGGAGTACAGCTTCTACAGCACTGGCGCCAGTGTGCACAGCTATGCCAATCTTGATCTGGAGTGCCCTGTGCCGCGCTACTCTCCCGAGAAGGAGCGGGATTTGCTGTACGCACTCCGCAGCGGCAGCAAGGAGCAGATGCGCGAAAGGCTGGATGAAATCTTCCTGACGTGGGTTCTGCAGGCCGGATCGCCGGACCCGGCGGCAATTATCCAGCTATTCCAGACCTTGATCTCAGCGGTATACAGAACGATATTGGGGCTGATAAAAGAGGAGCAGCATGAGGAGCTGGAAGCGAAGCTCTCGCAAGTGCAGAGCCAGCAGCGGCAGAATTACTCCGGCTGGATGCAGGCATTGGCGGATTTCTGCGAGTTCTCCTGCGAATTGATGCTGAGCCGGCAGCTTAAGGATCATTCACAGCTCATTAGTCAAGTGAAGCTGTATATTGACCAGCATTTGAATACGAATCTGACGGTGAATAGCTGCGCCAAGGCGGTGCATATCAGCCCAAGCTATCTGGCGAATCTGTTCAAGAAGGAGACGTCAATGACGCTTGCCAGCTATATCGCCAATGTGCGGATCGAGAAGGCGAAGGAATGGCTGATGGAGGGTATTCAGGTGCAGCTCATCTCCGCGCAGCTCGGCTATGAGGACCGTCCCTATTTCAGTGAAATGTTCAAAAAGCACTGCGGAGTTACGCCTTCTACCTTCCGCCAGCAGTATTTTGAGCAGATGAACCTGAAGAAAAGATGAATTCCCCACTCTACCGCAGTTGAAATACCATACTCACATGTCATATAACACCTTGTATCCTATTAGCAAGGGATGGCTAGTGGTATCCCAAACTAATAATCCGGGGGGAATGAAAATGCAAAAGAAATGGTTCGCAGTAGCAGGAAATGCCTTTCTTACATTGGCCTTGGTTGCCTGTTCATCGACGAATAGTGCAAAGAATGAGAAAACGGATTCAGCAGGCCCGTCCGATTCATCAAAGACGAAGGTTGTCTACTGGACGCCGGACCGTCATGACGCAGAATTCATGCAAGCGAAGGTGGATGAGTTCAACAAGACGAATAAAGATAATATTGAAGTTGAAATGAGTGTTATGGGCGATAACTACCCGCAGGCTGTCGATATTGCTTTTGCCAGCAAGCAGGCTCCTGATGTGCTGCAAATTGATGATTTTCAGACCTATGTCAAGAAAGGTTATCTGACTCCGATTAATGATTATATGAGCGACGAGATGAAGAAGACCTTTGAATCGACCTTGATTGACCATAAGAATGAAATCGACGGAAAGATATATACACTGCCTAATACCGGACAGACCTGGCGGCTGATTTACAACAAGGATCTGTTCAAGGAAGCCGGTATTGCGAATCCGCCGGCAACGCTGGACGAGCTGGTGGCTGATGCGAAGAAGATTACAGAAATGGGCAAGAGCAAGGGCATCTACGGTTTTGCAAGCCCCTTCAAAGGCTCAAGCGGCTTCTTCCGGCCAGCTAATACCATTGCGCCTGCAAGCACAACTGTAGGTGTGGACGGCTTCAATTATGTTACAGGTGAATATGATTTCAGTATGTATAAGGGTGCGGCTCTTGCGCTACGCCAGATGATGGAGGACGGCAGCATGCTTCCGGGTGTGGAGAGCCTTGACATTGACCCGCTGCGTGCGCAATTCGCCCAGGGCAAAATCGGCATGTACTTCAATCACTCCGGCGAGCCTGGGGTCTACAAGGAGCAGTTCCCGACAGAGATCGACTGGGCAGCAGCACAGCCGCCAACGGAAGACGGCACGATTAAGGGCGCTGTACAAATCGTCGGCGGGTCCTACATCGGCATCAGCAATGACTCTGCCAATAAGGATGCAGCCTGGAAATTCATGGAGTATGTCTACAGCCTGGATCTTCAGACCGCATACTACGAGAACGGTTATGGCGTATCCCTGATCCCGGCAGTTCTGGAGAAAGGCAAGAAACCGGAAATCAAAGGCATTGAAGGCTTCCTTCCTAAGAAATACGACGCTCTCTACCCTGCAAATCCTACGGTAGCTACAGAGAGCCAGGTGGAAGGCTCTAAATGGGCGGAGGAATTCTCGAAATTCGTTCTTGCCGGCGGAGATGTGGACAAGGTGATCACGGATCTGAACACGCGCTACAACGACGCACTCAAGAAAGCCCGGGAGTCCGGCTTGACAACCATCAAGGCAGATCCAAGCTTCAGCTCAGTCAATCTGCAAGGGAAGCTGTCGAAAGAATAATGAGCACTTATTATCTAACCCATAAAGAGCTGGAGCAGGCTGCCCGGCTATACCGCGAGGAATATCCGGCGCTTGCTGACGCCTCACTGCTCATTGCAGACCGGGCCTGCGGCAATGAGCTGATGATCCCCTACACCAATGATCTTACTACCTGGATATATATGGGGGATGAAATTGACTGGCTGTATAATCCGTCGAATGATCCTGAGTTCATCTGGGGTATTAACCGGCATTGGCATATGCTTGACCTGGGCAAAGCCTATCTGCTCACGAAAGACGAGAAATACGTCCGCACCTATATCCGGCATTTCCGTGGATGGTGCACCCAGAATCCGCCTCCGGTGCTCCCATATGAAGAGGCGGTGTACTTCCAGCAGCCCGGTCCGTGGCGGCTGCTGGAAACCGGCCTTCGGGTGCAGTCGTGGATTTCAGCTTATGCCTACATGGAAGCAAGTGAGCTGCTTGACGCTGCCTTCACCTCAGAGCTTCATGCTGCTCTTGAGCAGCATGCCGATTATTTGACCCGCTATCTGGGCGGGACAGAGATCAATCATGCCATTATGCACATGCAGGGCTTGTCCATGATCGCCGAGTTCCATGATCTTCATGAACGGGCGCCGTATTGGCGCCAGCTCGCCGTAGAACGTCTGGAGCTGTGCCAGCATTATCAGATTGGCCCGGAAGGGGTCCAATCGGAGCTGACTACCCACTATCATGATGCCAGCATCGAAATGTTCGGCACCCCTTATCTGCTGGGGAAGCTCGCCGGACATCCCTTTCCTGAAACATATGGCCGTCAACTGCGGCGGATGGCGTCCTTCTCGCTGGCGATGATCCGCCCGGATCAACGCTCCACAGCGATTGGCGACTCGGACTGGGTCAGCAACGGAAGGGAGCGGGTGGCCTTCCTCGGAGCGATTCTGGAGGATGAGGAGCTAATCGCCCAGGGAGCAGTCAGCTCTGAGTTCCTATGGCTGTTCGGCGCTGAGCAATACAGACGCGCTGCCGAATTGCAGAAGATAGTAGAGGTGCAAGCGGTCAGCCAGGCTTTTCCGCAGACCGGATATTACATGCTGCGGGACAATAACCAGTATCTCTTCTTCGACGCGGCGCCGATGGGAGGCGCACACGGCCACGCGGACGCGCTGAATCTGGAATGGTACTGGAAGCGGCAGCTTATCTTCCTCGATCCCGGGAGATACACCTATGAAGAAGGCGAATGGAGACATTATTTCAAAAGCACCGCCGCGCATAATACCATTCTTGTGGACGGGCTGGATCAGACACCGTACGTGTCTACACAGCAATGGGGTCTGCCTTTGGCAGAATGCCAGACTCATCGCCGTGAAAGCACAGCGGACTACGAGTTCATCGACGCTTCGCATAATGGCTATATGCGGCTGGAGCAGCCGGTGATGCACCGCCGGTGGCTGCTGCTGGGCAAAGCTGTGCCGCTGCTGCTGATTATAGACTGGCTGGACGGTGAGGGAAGTCATGAGGTGCAGCAGCGCTTCCAGCTTCATCCCGGGGCGGTAATCTGCAGCGTTGCTAATGTAACGCCACATTCGGCGGCAACAATATATTATCCGGAAAGCCTGGTGGGCCTGCGGATTTACTGGACAGCCGGCGGAGGGCAAGACCCGCTGCCGGAGGGGCCGCAGATCGAATCCGGGCAGAGCTGGGTATCGGAGATCTACGGCTCCAAGCAGGAGAGCATAGCGATTGCCGCCAAGCTGGCGACCCAAGGAAACGCGGGAATTGCTACGGTTGTTCTTCCGCAGGATATGAACCTCGCGGCTGATGAAGAGGGCTGGCTGATGGAGGGCTTTGAGCTGAAGCATACGGATCAGGCAGTGAACCTCTCGTTAAGCTGCGGGAGCCGCAGATTGGATATCAGGGTGGATGGAGAACAGATTCTCTGGAATCTGCAGCAAGACTAAGACAAAGCCGCATCGAAGCCCAAAAAAGAGATAAATTGATGGAGTGGAGCGTCCCGAGGCCGTATAGGTTCTTGGGGCGTTTTTTTGCTGTTGCTTCCATTGGTCTACGGACTGGGCGCAGATCATAGACTTAGTTACAGAGTACTGTGTTCATTCCGTTATGAATCTAAAATGATACAAGGAGGAACAAACATGAATTCTGAGGAACGTGTATGGATACCGTTCAGGGGACCGTTCGATCCATGCCCGCCGGTGCCGTGCAAAACCTATGTTGTGCCGCCGAATCAGTTCATTAATTTTCAGCCGCCCAATCTGCCGCAGTTTACGTTGCCCGAAGCCTTGAGAGCGGGGACGCTCTGGCCTGCGCTGTTCAGCCCGTATGAATCGAAGAGCAAAGGAGGCAAGTAGTCTATGGAAGCAAATCCTTGCGAACCGCGTTATTATGAGATGCTGGAGCAACTGCAAACCCTCGACTTTGCCCTGGTGGAGCTGAACCTGTATTTGAATACTCATCCTGAGGATCTAAAGGCCATAGAGCAGTTCAACCAACTGACGCAAGAGCGTACCCGGCTGGCGAACCAGTTCCAGGAGCTGTATGGTCCATTGCAGAACTTCGGCCGCGCTTACTCCAAATGCCCCTGGGAATGGAACCAGACTCCGTGGCCTTGGCAGGTGTAGACTGCTGAGCTATACATGGAGAGTATGCTGACAAACTTTTAGAAGGGGTGTGCCCGAATGTGGATATATGAGAAAAAGCTGCAATATCCGGTACGTGTCAGCAAATGCGACGTGCGGATGGCGCGCTATCTAATGGAGCAGTACGGCGGCGCGGACGGAGAGCTGGCGGCGGCGCTGCGTTATATGAACCAGCGGTATGCAATACCAGACAAAGTAATAGGGGTATTAACGGATATTTCGACTGAGGAATTTGCCCACCTTGAGATGATTGCCACCATGATATATAAATTAACAAAAGACGCCTCAATCAGCGAACTCGAAGCCGCCGGACTCGGCCCGAACTATGCGACGCGGGATCATGCTCTTTTCTACAACAACGCTGCAGGCATGCCGTTCACCACAACTTATATCGCGGCTAAGGGCGATCCGCTCGCGGATCTGTACGAGGACATTGCCGCCGAAGAAAAGGCCCGGGCTACATACCAGTGGCTGATCGACATGACAGATGACGTGGATCTGCAGGACAGCCTTAAATTTTTGCGGGAGCGGGAGATTATTCATGCGCTGAGATTTAAGGAGTCGGTGCAGATTATTATTGAGGATAGGGATCAGAAGAAGGTGTTCTGACAAGATGTACAGACGGAAGTAAATAATAAATATATAGCTTGTTAAGGGCCGCAGGTGTTGTACATCTGCGGCTCTTCTTTTTCCCCACGAGTACATACAATCTGGCTCTGGCTAGTTCAACAGGGCTTTTTTGACCGTCACGATTGATTTTCAACTATCTTTCCCTTTAGTTGAGAAAATGACAGCCGATCCCTGTAGGCAACGCCCTTTCTCGGCGTATAAGCGTGTGCTTATTTGGAACGAACGGAAATCACTAAGCATGTATTTCCAGATCGATATCATTTTGATTTAAAAACTTCAATAAATCGTTATTCAACTGCACAATTTCATTGTTTGCGCTACTCGCATAATCCGGCAACATCATATCCTTAACCATTTTAGTCCGGAGCCATATCATAAAGAAAAAATCCAAAATCAAATTAGGGAATTTAAGCACAATTTTAAGTGCAGATGGATTAATAGCAATGCCAGCTTTTTGGATTGCCTTTAAATACGTTTTTAATGTGATTGTAATTTTATGTGCCTTTTTTCTGGTTTTAGCTTTTTTTTCATCAATGATCTTATCTTCAGAACGTAAAGCACTAAGCATAGCAATATCAGATACTGAATGTGTGATTAGATAAGCTTTCATATCCTGATTAATTGCGTAGGGAAGTTTTGCTGTTTTAAATAATTTTGCGAGGTTTTCTGTACGTTCTGTCACTAAACCACTAATTTCTCCAAACATAGTAGCCACTAGAACCTTTGGTGGAAACCGGGCATACAAAATTCCATCTTTAATCTGTCCGCCGGCACCGGGGAAAGCTGGTAAAAGTCTATCTCCAACAATATCCAGCCACGAAGAAAATCCAATTGAATTGCTAATCATCGTAACAATATTTTTGCTTTGATTGTCTTTTAATGCTAACAACGCTGATTCGGATCGATCGTAACGAACTGTAACGAAAATAAAATCATATACATCATCATTTTCAACCGTATCAATGACATTTACTTTTATAGATTTAACCGTACCTTTTTCATTATATTGCAGGCCATTTTCTTTCAATGTTGTAAATCTATTAGAACGTGCAAACAGAGTGACGTCTATCCCTGCTTCAATGAATTTGATTGCGTATGCGCTGCCTATAACACCTGCACCAAAAATTAAAACTCTATTTTGTTTTGCTGACATAAAAACCACCTTTATCTATTAACAATTTCTTTTGATTATCAGACAACATGTTGTATGATGTAATCATAAATCTTTATAATTTCTTCATCAACCATCAGTTTTTTATTATTTGTCGGATGATATTCTTGTTCGCAATAGGAGGATTAAATGAAAAAGCAGCCCGAAATAACGGAGAAAACAAAACAAACTTTTATAGATGTTTTTTGTGAGCTATATAGCCAAAAGCCGATTGAAAAAATCTCGATTCAAGAGATTGCGAATAAGTCGGGATATAACCGCAGCACATTTTATCAATACTTTACTGATATTTACGAACTGTTAGACTTTGTTGAAAATGATTTATTGAACTATATAAAAGAGGAATTGGCGAATAAAGAGTTATCTATTCATACGGTTCAAAATGCGTTCCATTGTTTGGACAACAGGGAGCATCTCGCGGTTCTAAATGCACTCTTGGGCGATTATGGAAGCACTCGTTTTTTAAATCGCTTAAAAAGAGAAATCACCTTGGATAGATTGGAATTTAACTTTCCGCAAAACCATTCCATAACGCCGTACTTGATTGAGTTTTACCTCTCAACATCTCTTTCTTTATTTCGTCTTTGGCTCCAGCGACAAAAGGACTTATCGTCAGAAGAATTTTTCAAGTTAGTGGACAACCTGTATACAAAAGGGATTACGCCCTATTCTAAATAATAAATCTACCATTCAAACCCAATCATTGTGTAGTACAATAAAAAAGCTCGCATAAGCCAGTTTACAGTGGCTGATCGACATGACAGATGACGTGGATCTGCAGGGCAGCCTGAAATTTCTGCGGCAGCGGGAGATTATTCATGCGCTGCGGTTCAAGGAATCAGTGCAGATTATTATTAATGAGCGGGATAAGAAGAAGGTTTTTTGAAAAAAAGGTAACACGAAGCAATTAGATAGCTTGAGGATAGAGAGCCGGAGAATTAACAAATCTGCGCTCTCTATTTGGTCTTCACCAACCTGCCGGGTGACTGTTGTGAAATCTGTGCCCAGTGTGTTACGGTCCTGAGGGTTGTCAATCCTAAGCTCCTGCTTTAGTATATAAGTATGTACTTATGTATTTGGAGATGGAGGGACTGGCATGGACGAAACCGATGTTATAGCAGATATGACCGAATTCGCTGATGACCTGAAGCTGTTAGGGGATAGAACGCGTCTTTTGATGCTGTCTCTACTAAAGGAGCGGGAATGGTGCGTGTGTGAATTTGTTGAGATTTTTGACATCTCACAGCCCGCAATCAGCCAGCATCTGCGGAGATTAAGAAGCAAAGGAATCGTCAAGGAGCAAAAGAAAGGGCAATGGGTCCATTATTCTCTTAACGTTGAGGACAAACCCCATATCCAGGCCATACTTCAGTTTACGCCGGATACGCCCACGATTCTGGCAATGCTCAATAAAACGCCGGTGACGGTTTGCTGTGAAGTACTGCATTAATCCAAGGAGTCTTTAATATAAAGGGGATTATGAGAACATGGACAAGAAAACACTATACTTTCTGTGCACAGGAAACTCTTGCCGCAGCCAGATGGCGGAAGGCTGGGCGAAGAAATATCTAAACGATAACTGGAATGTATACAGTGCTGGTATCGAAGCTCATGGCCTGAATCCAAAAGCAGTACAAGCGATGGCTGAAGTTGATATTGATATCTCAGGACAAACGTCAGATATTATTGACCCGGAGCTTTTGAATAATGCGGATTTAGTTGTGACATTGTGTGGGGATGCTGCGGACAAATGCCCGATTACACCACCGAAGGTACAGCGGGAACATTGGGGATTCGACGATCCAGCCAAAGCACAGGGTACAGAAGAAGAGAAATGGGCAGTATTCCAGAGGGTACGGGATCAAGTAGGCGAACGGATCAAGCAATTTGCAGAAACTGGGGAATAACAGGTTACATTATATCTTCCTGAACGTGGAACGGGCCTTAGAAGCGATTCTAGAGGCTCGTTTTCAGCATCCTATACTCTAATGGAGAACGGAGGGGGAGAAAGGGCAATGGCATTTGAAAGGTGGCGCAGGTTCCTGCGGGCCTGGAAGGATTATCCACTTTCGAAAGGAGCGCGGATCGGTGAACGGTATAAGGTGGAATCCCTGCTCGGGGAAGGAAGCTACGGGCTTACTTACCGGTGCTGCGACCTTACGGATGGAGCTTTTCTTGCCGTCAAACAGTCCAGACCGAGCAAGAAAAAGGTGGGCCGGGCTATGCTTGGCAAGGAATGTAATGTCTTACGGTCAATGAATCATCCCAACATTCCAACGTGCCGTGATTATTTTGAGTACAAGGGCTCTAACTGGCTGGTAACCGATTATATTGAGGGAAAGACGCTGGAGGATTTGATCTTTGATGAGCACATCGTCTACGGTGAGCGGGAGTGCCTGGCCGTGATCTTGAGACTGATGGAACTGGTAGCCCATGTTCATTCGCGAGGGATTGTTCACCTTGATCTGCGGATACCTAATGTGATCCTCCGGAATGAAGACTTGTACTTAATTGATTTCGGATTGGCGAGACGGATCGGGGAGGCGGAAACGGTGCTTGAGCGGCGGAAGCCGAAGGCTGAGGAGATGCCGAAACGGATGCCGCCTGTTATCGCTTCAGATTTGTATGACATTGGACAATTAATGCTGTTCATGCTGTATTCAAGTTACCGGCCTGAGCCGGAAAAAGCGGAGCGGAGCTGGCGGGAAGAGCTCAATTTGTCGCCTGAAATGCTGCATATCCTTTCCCGGCTTCTGGGAGAGCAGGAGCCCTATTCAGATACAGCTTTTTTTGTCCGTGAGGCTGAGGCTTTATATGAGCGTCTGCGGTGATTCCTGCACAAAAAAGGCGTCTTCAGCCAAAGGCTGAAAGACGCCTTTTACTTCATGCACATTGACCAAGTAAGGATCAGCTTGAGCTGCCGTAGCGATTTTTATAATATTTATGTCCATTTCCCCCGTGGCGGGAGTCCGAAGACGAGTAGCGTTTGTATCCGTGGCTGCTGCTGGAATGTCTGTTGTATACAGGCCTCCCTTTATGGCTGCTTGAATATCTGTGATGCCCTTCATGGCGGGAGTGCTCTACGGAGTGAAGTACTTTGCCGAGAATTTTTTTGAACATTCTGTTTCCTCCTTAGTTAGATTAAGCCGTATTAGCACGGCCTTATTCTTTAATTACCCTTTAGTACGCTATCCATACCTGCGGGTTTCGTGATTTCAGCGGCAGCGTAAGCCCAATTTACCAGCCACAGCTTCGGAGCGAGTTGACGGGTGGAAATGCTAATGGTAATATGAACACAAAAAACCCAAAAACGCTTGAGGTGAACATCAATGCCGCTTACGAAGCGAAGGCTGCAACTGTTGGGACAACTGGTAGAACTGTATCAGCGTACCCGCTTGCCTATTCATTATGAGACATTGGCCCGTTCATTGGGAGTCAGCAAATGGACTGCCTATGACATGCTGAAGGAAATCGAAAAACTCGGCTTTGTAACACGGAGCTATGAAGTGAATTCCAAGGAAACCGGCCGTTCGCAGGTAGTGTTCTCGCCCACGGTCAAGGCGTCCGAGCTGTTCAAGCAAAACCGGAGCGATTCCTTTAATCCGGCGGACTGGGAGCAGACGGTGGCCCATATCCACAAGCTGCTGCAGAGCGTAAAGAGCGGCAGTGTGAACGATCTGATCCGAAGAATGATGAACGAAATCCCTTCCAAGGCATCCAGCATCGAGTTTTGCGGCTATATTCTTGGCCTGCTGCTTGTTTATGTGAAGAAGCTTGGCGGTAAAACTGAAACGTTGATCCGCCTGGTGGTAAGCAAAACACCGAGCAGCGAGAATAGAACCCTGATGTTTGTGGGGACGGTTCTCGGCACTATCATTCAAACGATCAATGACGAGCTTGGCAACGAGTTCACAGAGCTGGTATCCGAATTTCTCCGTATCATGGACCAGTTGTCCAATCAGGAGCAACGATTGTTGTCAAATATGCTGCACGAAGCTTTAGCTTGAGAGAGCTTTTGCTTTTCGTTAGTTTTTGGGTCTTTTGTGTTTTTTGGCGGGGGTGGAGTGTATTATGGGAAAAATAGGACTTGTTCTGGGCGGTGGAGCCGTCAGAGGACTTGCGCATATCGGCGTGTTGAAAGCTTTTGAGCGTCATGGAATCCGGATAGACCGCATTGTGGGTACGAGCATGGGCGGGGCTATTGGAGGCTTGTACGCGGCAGGTGTCTCCGCTGGAGATATTGAGCAATTGCTGCTCAGTACACCCAAATACCGGCTGCTCGATGTTGGTATTCGTCACCGCGGCTTGCTTGCCGGCAATGCAGTTCATAATACGATCAACGAATTGCTGCGCAGGCACGGCAAATACGGCTTGCCGATCGAACAATTTCCAATTGAGTTCAGAGCCATCGCGGTTGATCTGATGACAGGAAAGCAGGTGGTGCTGGATCAAGGGGATCTCGGCACTGTCCTCAGAGCCACCACCGCGTTTCCGGGTGTTTTTGCGCCGCTGATGGAGGGGGATAAAATGCTGGTCGACGGTGGGGTATTGAACAATTTGCCGGTGGAGGAAGCGCTGGCCGGGGATATCTGCTTTGTTATTGCCGTGGATGTGGCGAGAGAACATGAGAACAAGCCGCCGCGCAATATGGTCGAAGTGGTGTACCGCTCATACAGCCTGATGACGGCGGAACGCAAGCATGCCAGTCTGAAGCTGGCTGACTTTGTGATCCGGCCCGACGTTGGAACTTTCGCGGCTTTTGACTTTACCAAATCACTGGAATGCATCAAGGCGGGAGAGGAAGCTGCGGAACAAAGCATTGAAGAGCTTGAGCGGCAAATCCGTATAGCAAAAGAAAATCATCTGATTAGAGAATCGGATAGAGGCTAAAGGCAGCAGCATGCCGGGTTTTTGGGTTTCTTGGGGTTAAAAGTTGAATGTAATCCGGGGGTATTGGCAACGAACGTGAACCAGCAGCCTCTCACGA
The DNA here is from genome assembly GCF_056120445.1 of Paenibacillus sp. sgz302115. NCBI lineage: Bacteria > Bacillati > Bacillota > Bacilli > Caryophanales > Paenibacillaceae > Paenibacillus > Paenibacillus sp. sgz302115. The sequence continues at coordinate 124,379 of NZ_JBVYOK010000009.1, read as the reverse complement.
GGCTGCTGGCTTTTCAACAGGTTAGTTATTGGGTAACGTTTCTGTTTTCTTCATAGGAGCTTTCATATTACTTAGAAGGCCTGTGCTGTTAATCAGCGCAAGTCCAAGGCCGGCCAAGGCGGCACAGGCGATGAAGATCGCCCTGTTCCCCAGCCACTCCCCAATACTTCCTGCCATAAAACCGCCGAGCATAAGTCCGATGGTTGTAGCATTGGAATACAGCGTTGTTGCGGTTCCAGGGGATTCAGGGATCAGCTCCTGACAAAAGTTAAGGCCGACGCCCAGTATAATGGATACGTAGGCAGCATTCAGAATTTGGCAAGCTGCCAGCGTCCAGGCCGAATCTGCACTTGCCGACAGAACAAAATAAAGAATGCCAAACACACCGGCGGTTTTCATGATCAACGAATTGCCGTACCGGTTAGCCAACAGGCCAAAGCCAAGCATAAACGGGATTTGCAGCAGAGCGTTCAGTCCAACCAGCCAGCCGACGGTTTGATCTGTAGCATGAATATTAACCGTGGTAAGCAAAGGCAAGGCAATTCCTGACATAGCATTACTGGTCTCGAAAATCATGAAGGCCGAGATGGAAATCCACAGCAGCCAGCGTCCCGTTTGATGATTATTCTTTGTCCGTGCCGAAGCGCGGTCGATATCAGTTGCGGCAGGGCGATTATAGCTGGCAAGATACACAAATGCAATTATCGCTATTACAGCATAAAGACCCGCAACAAATAGGAATAACGGGCCATAATCCCGCTTCCTGATCAACAACGGGGCAAGCAGGGGGCCTACTACCCACGACAAGGAAAATAAGGTTCTTTGCAGAGATATCGCGATGGAAGCATCCTTGTTCACCGTTGTGGCTGCATCCCTTACATAGGCGAAGATTTGCGGAAAAACAGAGGTCGCCAGAGCAATGAATGAAATGGATACGACCAGCAGTGCGTAATAGTTCTCAAGTATTGCAAAAAGAGAATAGCCAATGATAGCTGCTGCCGATGCTGCCAGTATTATGGTTTTTCGGCTAAGCCATCTGTCAGATAACCTGCCGATCCAACTGGCCACCCCCACTTCGAACATAGACGAGACGGTCAGAAATATCCCCAGCCTCCATGAGCTCATGCCAATTTGCTGCATTCCGAACAAGGGCATGAATGTCATAGTCAATGAGAACCCGACTCCCATAAGAAAAGTGCATGCCAAGGCAGGCAGATATGCCGGAATACTCCTCGATTCTGCCGAATAGTCCAGTATTTTATTTAATATACGCTGCATCTGGACTCGCTTCCCATTCGCTCAGAAAGCTGGATTAACTCTCTCCAGATCTTTTGCAGCTTAATGCTTCTTCTATAATCATCATCCAGCTCATCAATCAGACGGCTTGCACCGCGCTCCAGCTCCTCAGCAACCAAGCGATATTCAGCCAGGCCAGAGGGCAGCAGAATTTTGTGTGCGAGGTCGTGGACCAAACCTAATCTTGTCTTTCTGTCCAGATTCATCAGGCATTCAGATAGCATATCTACTAAAGTGGAGGGTCCGGTATCCCGGAGAATGTGAAAACCATTCGCTTCAGGAGGGGCCAGCCGATGCAAATAGCTGTTGCGGAATTCCGTTATGAACAAATTGTAATCGGCCAGCTTTGCGATGCCTCTCCAATAGTTCAAGGTCCCATCCTGCTGCTTGCGGCTGTAATCATGGGCATGAATATTCCGCTTAGTATGATAGACTGCGGGTACTTTTAACAGGGCGCCGAGTATATAAGTGTGGTAATCGAATCCGATACAACGGGAGCCAATGAAATTGGGAATCCACTTGAAAATCTCCATCATCGCTATATTTCCGCATTCAGGATAATTGGGGACAATCTCAGGGATATCTGGAAGCTGCCCGCAGGTTATCAGTAACGGGCGTGTACGGAAGTTCAGTTCATTATCACTGTATTTTGCGTCAATATAAGCCGGAATCCGGGCGTCGGGAATGCTTAAGAGGGTCAGAAATTCATTTAACGTTTGTGTGTTACGCTGCTGAAGCAGCTCAAGATTCACGTTCCAATCCCCGGTATAATCGCTGCCTGCGATCCAGATTTCTTCGGTTAACAATTCATCGGTAAGGCGCTCGCAGGTATCCGCCATATGAAGCACTTCGGATACTTTTTTACCGATAAACTGATTTTCCCCCCAGACCGGATACAAGCTCTCATCGCCCAATGGAGTATAGCAATCCGAATCTCTGCGATGAATGACCTTGCGTCCATATCTGGCAGCAGCGAGATAAAGCATATTAAAAACCTTGCCGTAATCGACTTCCTCCGGGTGAGGATAGAGCAATCGGATTAATTCAGCAATATCCCATTGCCCATGCTCAGCCAGTTCTCGAATCCACTCTAATTGGTCATTGATATCATGGTGAATAATGCGAATCGGGGTAGTTTTCTGAAGTGCTTCGAGGTCTCTTTTGTTTCTCTCCACTACCTGAGAGGGGCCATTATCAAGAATGATTAACTCTTCCGGATCAATTCCCCGTTTCCGCATGGATGTCATTTCAATGATTACAGATTGGACAGCAGGCAATACCAGGCGATTGGTTGGGATGGCAAACATTAAATGGATCATCTCCTATAAAATAGATAGGTTAGAAACAGGAAGATTATAGCATATATGAAAAAAATGCGGAATTGATAGATTGCCATGTAGCGTAGTATCCATTGTGAAAAGGGGTACTGTTTTATATGAAGGGGAATAAAATATTGGGAAATAAATCCGATAATAAGGGGGGATCTGATATATTTAGCAATACATTGCAATGTGAACGAAGCTCGGCGCCTGCAAGCGAAAAAAGTACAGGTGAGAACTGCCAGATGCCAATTCCCTCGGCAGTGGTGCAGTGATGCAGTGTAAAGCACTTATGGGCACCCAGAATTCAAGAGGAATATCGCTTACGGAGAAAGCTGTGTACTGTCTGGGGCTACTGTGATTGTGACTCTGTTCGATCCCAAGGAGGTGGTGCAAAAAGGGTGTTTTATTGAGGATTGTGCGGTTCGATAGGAACTCAATGTTTAAATACATAAGGTCGTACTCCCTAAGGCTTGTCTATATTAATTATGAGAGGAATTATTCATATGAATACTCTAATGAAAATAAGTAAAAAAGCAGTCCCGTTCGTCTTGCTGCTCACTGTTTGTATGGTCTCGTCATCTAATTCTGAAGTCAAAGCAGCCTCCGTTAAGTTCAGTGACATTCCCTCTAATCATTGGGCGAAATCAGGAATTGATACGGCGGTAAACAAAGGTTATGTAGTCGGATATCCCGGGGGGCTATTTATGCCTAATGCCAATGTAACCCGCGCAGAATTTATCAAAATGGTTGTGACAGCGACCGGACAACCAGTGGAGGAGACTACAGGGAAATGGTATGAAAGTTATGTAACAGCAGCAGAACAAGCAGACTTCTACACCAAAAGTGATTTTGCCAATTCGGACACTGAATGGAATAAAAAGATAACCCGTCAAGAGATGGCGCGTATCGCTGCCCGGGCGACTGGATTAAAGACAACGGAAGACGATAAGTGGATGTATCTGGCTACAAAGTCGGGATTAATATCGGGATTGGGAAAAGGAAGGCTGGGGGAAACGGAGAGTACAACAAGGGCACAATCGGTTGTAATTATTGAACGGATTTTAAGCACAAATGCAGGAAGCACTCTTAAACCGGATAAGTATGCTGTGTCAAATGCAGAATTGCTCTGGCATGGGACAAATATATTTACTGTTATGCCGGATATATTCACTACGGGTGATCCTGTTAAAGATGTTAATGCAGCAGACCTTTGGAAAGAAGAGAAGATGAAAATCACTTCTAAAGATGGTCTTTATAGTGCGCAATTAGATGCGCTGATTGCAATAGATTTAGCTGATAAAAATGATCCCAATTTAGATCTTATCCCTGATGTATCAACGCTGAAATGGAAAAACACGGCTGATAATACCACAAATGGAATTAGAATAACTGAGAAATACATGAATAGTTACTTGATCTATTCGAAAGCCCATATAAATTTCAATAAAGATGCCACAAGATACTCAAAAACTACTTTTTTTACAGCCGAAGTTCTAGGTACTACCAATCTGGATAGAAAATCCTTCGTGAATGGAAATCTGAATTCTCAAGCTTTGGTCTTTCAGAAGGTACCTTTTGATTTACCTATGACTATACTGCCGAAAAGTGGTTGGGTACAAGATGGAAAAATAATTGTTTGGATAAAGGTTCCGTCATTTTCAGCTTTCTATATCTTACGAAATGAAATCTTAAATATTGCAGGTCCATATAAGAAATAAGGGAGGTCAGGGATCTTGAAATTAAAACGGTCAAAAATCATAGCATTGATAAATATATTGTTTTTTATCACAGTTGTTTTTTTTGATCTTTTTTCTGCAATTTAAGCCAGTTGAAACAAACGCCGCAGGTACAGAAGAAGTATTGTTCAAAACAGATGGTACAAATTTGAAATCAAATCCTCTACCTACCGTTACCCAAATGTCTATGAGGTTACTAATGGGACCTTCCCACACCGGACCAACACCTGGTGCCCCGACAGTAGCATGTACCGAGCCTGCTTCGGGTCAAGTTGTCTCTGGTGAGTTTCTGGATCCTGGTGTAGAGATTCGAGCCACGGGCACATATATTCCTCTTGAGGCTCCGAGTCTAATTACGGAATCTCCTAGTAATGTAAAGGGTTTTTCGATCGAAAGCTGAGCTGAGGACTATCGTTACTGGGTAATCCATGGTAGTAATTTATTTTTACAAGGAGGCAACAATGAGTAGAGCACACACCTTTACGATAATGAAAGACATGTTCGGTAAAGAGGGAAGTGAGGAACAGGTAGAAGGGCTCACTTTAATAATTGATGGCAAGTTGAAAGATGTTTTCGACACCATAATAGCCAAATCAGATGATTATAAAAATTACACTGATGTATTTAGTAGTGCGATTATGCTTGGAGTTAGTGGAATAATTGATAAACTGAAATAATTGCTAGTTATGATCTTCGAATATGAGAGCAATCAAATGCAGATAAACAAACTGATGAATCTGGTGAAGCTATTTCTACCGCTGTTCAAGAGCTGATCTATTATACTGGGGCAGGGGCTGAGTGATGCTTGATTTGCCAAATCCCAAGAGTTATGCTATAAAATATAAGTGAATATTTTCGGGTTGTTACTGTTAAATCAGGCAAAACCACTACCTTTATTCTTGGGTATGGTTTTGCCTTTTTTGTATTATAACAGTGCCGGAAATGGCTGCACGGAATAGGGAATACTCAGGCTTCCTGCGGCAGAAATCTTATATTATCCCATACCGAACAGAAAGAGAGTGAGAGATTATTATGCAAAAAACTTTCAGAATTATTGACGAAGACGGAATTCACGCACGTCCGGCCACAGCGCTGGTTAATACAGCCACCAAATTCAAGGACACTGAGGCGTTTGCAGAAGCCAAAGGCAAGAAGGTTACACTGAAGTCCATTCTCGGCGTATTGTCTTTGGGACTGGAAACAGGTGATACTCTGACCCTGATTACTGCAGGCGGCCAGGAAGCCGAAGCGCTTGGCGCACTTGAGGATGTAATGATTAAGGAAGGGCTGGGCGAGCTCCATGAGTAAGATTTCAGGAATCGCGGCTTCCGCAGGCATTGCCGTAGCCCGCGCGTTCATCCTGAAGCATCCGGATTATACGATCACGAAATCTTCCGTGAGCGATGTGGAAGCTGAGGTTGCCAAGCTGGAGCGTGCTCTGGAGACCTCCAAAGGCGAGCTTCAGCGGATTAAAGAACGCACGCTGGCAGAATTGGGCGAGAAGAAGGCGGAGATTTTTGAATCCCATCTGCTGATTCTGGAAGATCCCGAGCTGATCAGTCCGGTGATGGATAAAATCCGTGAGGAAGCGGTAAATGCGGATTATGCCTTGCAGGAGGTCGCCAATCAGTTCATCGCAATGTTCGAGAACATGAAAAACACCTATCTGCAGGAACGCGCAGCCGATATGCGCGATGTGACCAAGCGAATGCTGAACCACCTGCTGGGGATTTCCTACGTAAGCCCTGCGGAGATCAGCGAAGAGGTCATTGTGATTGCCGAGGATTTGACTCCATCGGATACGGCGCAGCTCAACCGCAAATATGTAAAGGGCTTCACGACCAACATTGGCGGACGCACCTCTCATTCGGCGATCATGGCCCGTTCCCTGGAAATTCCGGCGGTAGTCGGCACCAAAAATGTGATGTCTGAGGTTAAAGCCGGAGATCTTGTGATTGTTGACGGACTGAGTGGAGACGTTCTCATAAATCCGGGTGAAACCGAGGTTGCCGAATACATCCGCAAGCAGGAGGCTTACAATCTGCAGATCGCTGAATGGCGGAAGCTGCGCGAGGAGCCTACGGTATCCGCTGACGGCAAGCATGTCGAGCTTGCGGCGAATATCGGTACGCCGAATGATGTTGCAGGCGTCATCGAGAACGGCGGGGAAGGCGTAGGCCTCTACCGTACCGAGTTCCTCTATATGGGCCGCGATAAGCTGCCGTCTGAGGAAATCCAATATAACGCCTACCGTACAGTGCTTGAGAATATGAACGGCAAGCCGGTAGTCGTCCGTACGCTGGATATCGGCGGCGATAAGGAGCTGCCTTATCTGGAGCTTCCGAAGGAAATGAATCCATTTCTCGGCTTCCGTGCCATTCGTCTTTGTCTGGACCGCCAGGATATCTTCCGTACACAGCTTCGTGCCTTGCTGAGAGCAAGCGTTCATGGCGATCTCCGCATTATGTTCCCCATGATTGCCACCCTTGGTGAATTCCGTGCAGCCCGCGATTTACTGCTGGAAGAGAAGGCGAAGCTCCGTGAAGAAGGCAAGGAAGTATCGGATCACATTCAGCTCGGGATTATGGTAGAGATTCCTTCTACTGCCGTGCTGGCAGACCAATTTGCGAAGGAAGTTGATTTCTTCAGTATTGGTACGAACGATCTGATTCAATATACGATGGCTGCCGACCGTATGAATGAGCAGGTATCATACTTGTACCAGCCATACAATCCGGCAATCCTGCGATTAATTAAAAACGTAATTGATGCAGCACACGCAGAGGGCAAGTGGGCCGGGATGTGCGGCGAGATGGCCGGTGATGCCACCGCGATTCCGCTGCTGCTGGGCCTTGGCCTCGACGAATTCAGCATGAGTGCAACCTCCATTCTGCCGGCGCGCAGTCAGATTTCCAAGCTGTCGGCTGCAGACATGAAGGAGCTTGCGGCCAAAGCACTGCAGCTCGGCACTGCTGAGGAAGTAGCTGCGCTGGTGCAAGCGATCAAGTAGTCATTGGGCTACCCGTTATTCTTTCTTTTGAACTCACTTTTTCCAAATCACTCTATATAAGCTGAACTTTAGATTTTCATGTTAGGTTTGGATTTCCTTAAGTTCAACTTATATAGCCGACATCCTCGCAGGAAGATGTCGGCTTTTTTTTTGCACTTTTGCGTTACTCGCTATAGCCGAAGCCCAGAATCGTGAAGCATTTGTCCTGATCCTCAGCCGCCATTCTGATTTCTACTACGTGCTCCTGACTATTTTCATATTGGTACAAAATGACCGGGTTGCAGTGTGTCCAGTTGTTCACATGCGGATCAGCGGTGAGCACAAGCTTGCCGTCCACGAAAATATCCGCCTTTCCGAACTCTGGGCTGCCTGAATCCTTGTATACGAGGATGAGGTTTTTGCTTGTTATCGTCAGCTTGAAGCTGATCTGGCCGGACGAAGCTGTATGCAGCCAGTTATGTGGAAATTCCGCAGTCCCGAAGGGGTTGGCATCCATTTCAACCATCTGCAATTCCGTATCGGTCTCCGAGAAACCGCCTGCCTCAATGCTGGCAGTGTCAATTAGGCTTTTGCGGTCCAGCAAACGGGTGCCGGCAAAATCATTCCCAAGAACCGGCGGTTGATCCAGCGTGATATCTTCGCCGTCCGTTGGCGATTTATAGGTTTCGGAGAACAAGTGGGCGAGACAATCGGCCATTACCTGGTGGCCGTCATTTGTCGGATGATAGATATCATAGAAAAATTGCCGTTTCGAGATGATGTTGCCCTCAGATTTGCTTAGCCGGAACTGCTCAGTTACCGCGTCCTTTACGCTGACCATAGGGAGATTGTAGTGTCTGCCCACGGGGGAGAGGCGGTCCTGCAGATTCCAGTCATTCACAAATACGCTGAACAGGAGAATGACGGCCGGGCTGTTCTCGGCGGCAAGGATTTTCAGGATGAGGCTTTCAAAGCAATTGCCCTTCGTTTCATCGCCCTCGTCGTTGACCGCGAATTCCACCACCACGATGTCCGGCGTCACAGCACCGTCCCTGAGAACATCTCTTTCATAGCGGATAACCCCAAGCTCCGACGGCGTTCCGCCTACTCCGGCCTTCACAAAATGAATGTTCTCTCCGCCGTCCTTGCCGAACAGCTCCTTGAATCTTAAATAGGACTGATAGGCATAACATTCGGTATGTATCGGCTTGGCCCCCGCGCCCTGAGTGATGGAACCGCCGATATAGGCGATGGTGACGTCCTCGCCTTTTGCCGCCTTCTCCAGAGAGGCTTTCAGCCTTCTATTATTGCCTGAATGCAGCAAAGACTTCGCGATCATATCCCGGTATTCCTTCGAACCAAACGGGACTAGAGATTCAACTGTCAGTTCAGGCACAGTGTAGCCGTCATGCAGATAGAAAATAATGCTCGCCGTTGCCAGCTCGCCTTCGCGGCTGAATTCAAAGGCATATTTGCCGGGAGCTTCATCATCCTCGGACCATGCGACATCCTCCAGCTTGAGGATGATTTCGGTTCCATCGCCAGGGCATGGAAGCAGCAGCCGGGTTCCCGTTTCATATTTGCTCGTTCTACCCCAATTCTGGAGAAGAAAAGAGACCTCTGACTCTCTATTCGCCGTCTTCACCGACACCCCGATACTGTGAACTAATCTGCGGAATCCGCTCCAGCTGGAGAGAAGAGCCAGCATCTGCTCATCCGTGACTCCGCCGATATATCTGGCTTTATCTATCAGATAGTTGCCTTCCAGATAGATTTCCTGTGAAGGCCTGCCCTCGGCCCGGGCTGTGGCCTCAATCGCTGTTTCGAACAGCACGAAAAATCCGCTTCTTCTCTCCGCCGGGTCCTTGGGTGCTTTTGGACCTTCCATTTGACCGCTGGCAATGAAGCTGTTATTGTGTTCCACTTCGACCATCCCCGCTTTCTGACGATTGTGAATGCGTTCTCAACTTTTTTATTATAGTCATGGATTCAGGTACAGCTCAACGAGCAAAACGGATTTCCTTTAATTATTACAAAAAGTTTCTAGTTTTCACATGGTGATTGAAATCGCTTTACTTATATAATGTGCCTAAGAATAAATGCACCTAAATATTTGAAATAAAGGATGCCAAGGAGAGAGATTTCAATGACAACGAATCGCGCTGTGGAAGCCGGAGGAGCAGAAGGATCAGGCAGCTTGGCGGAGCAGCCGGAGTACTCGGCAGTCAAGGCTTTGACGCTGGTGAAGCAGGGAAAAGCGGCCAAGCTGTACCTGGACCCCAAGGGGGAGGATTATGACGGATTGCGCCGGGTGGCGGGGTCGTTCGCCACAGATGTGCAACTGGTAACCGGGGCTCTGCCTGAACTTTTCACACAAATTGAAGCGCTGGATGGAACGGTGATCATCGCCGGGTCCATTGGCAGCAATGAGGTTATTGATTCATTAATCGCGGAGGGCGTTTTGGATGTATCCTCCATACAAGGCAAGAGGGAATGCTACCGTATCCAGTTGATTGGGCGTCCGATTGCAGGAGTGGATCAGGCACTTGTTATAGCGGGCAGTGATAAGCGGGGGACGATCTACGGCATCTATTCGATTTCCGAAATGATCGGAGTCAGTCCGTGGGTATATTGGGGAGATGTTGTCCCGGAGAAGAAGCCGCTCCTGACCCTTTCCGCAAGCCAGCTCAATATTACCTCCAAAGAACCATCCGTAAAATATAGAGGGATCTTCCTGAACGACGATTGGCCGTCCTTAGGCTCTTGGGTGACCCAGGCGTTCGGCGATTTCAACGAAGAGTTCTACGACAAGGTGTTTGAGCTGATCCTTAGACTGAAGGGGAACTATTTATGGCCAGCCATGTGGAGCGCCGAGTTCAGCCTGAACGGTAAAAGCAGCCCGATTGCCAATGCCCGTCATGCAGAGGAATATGGCATTATCATGGGAACCTCCCATCATGAGCCTTTGTTCCGGGCCGGCAGCGAATGGCAGAAGGTACACCAGCAGTACGGAAGCAGCAATTTGTGGGATTTTGCCCGGAACAAACAAGCCATCACTGCCTTCTGGGAAGACGGAATAAAGCGCAACAAGGACTTTCACAACCTGATTACACTAGGCATGCGCGGGGAGGAAGATTCTGCGCTGGAAGGCTCTGACCGGGAAAATATTGAGCTGCTGAAGGACATCATCCTGACGCAGAAGGAGCTGCTTAAGAAGTACAATCTGGATCAGGCGCCGCAAATCTTAGCCGTCTATAAGGAGGTCGAGAAATATTGGTACGGCACAGCCGAGGTGGAGGGGCTCAAGGACTGGGATGTCCTGGATGATGTTACGATTCTGCTGGCAGACGACAACTTCGGCAATCTCCGCAAAATTCCGGCGGGTCGTGAGCAGCAGCGCAGCGCGGGCTGGGGGATGTACTACCATTTTGACTATCACGGCGGCCCCCATTCCTATGAATGGGTGAATACCATTCCGCTTGAGAAGATTTGGGAGCAAATGTCCATGGCGTTCGATTACGGTATCCGCGATGTGTGGATCGTCAATGTCGGAGACCTGAAGCCGATGGAATTGCCGATAGCTTACTTTCTGGATTTGGCATATGATTTTGACGCATGGGGAACTGAAGCCATCAACCGGACTGCGGAATATACCAAGCGGTGGGTGAAGCAGCAGTTTGGATTAGGCCTGGAAGCTGAGACGATAGAAGGAATCGCACAGTTATTATCGGATTACACCCGGATGAACGGCCGGCGCAAACCGGAAATTATCACACCTTCTACCTTCAGCCCGGTCCATGACCATGAGGCGCAGAGAGTCCTGCAGCAAGCGCTCGAAATCGAAAATGCGGCTGATAAATTCTATACGTTGATCCCGGAATCACATAAGGATGCCTACTTCCAGCTCGTCTATTACCCTGCTGTAGCTTCGGCAAATGTGGTCAAAATGCACATCTATGCGGGACTGAGCAGCCTTTACGCCAAACGCGGCAGTGTACTTGCGAACACCTATGCCAAGCTGGCAAATGAAGCCATCGAGCGGGACAAGGAACTGGAACGGGTCTATAACACCGGGATTTCGGGAGGCAAATGGCAGGGTATGATGAGCTCTCCCCACGTAGGGTATGTCAACTGGGATGCGAAAGGGTGGAAATATCCGAAGGCAAGCACAATAATCCCGGCCAAGTGCCCTCAGATGATTATTGCTGTGGAGGGAACGGAGCAAGCGTATGTGTCGGGTACAGCCAGTCTTCCGGTGTTTACAAATCTGCAGCAAGAGACGTATGACATTACGATCAGCAATGGCGGAGAAGCGGGATTTGAGTATGAGGCGGAGTGCAGCGCGGACTGGATCAGGCTCGAAAAGACCCGGGGATGGCTTGATACAGGAGAGACAATTCAGGTTACTGTAGATTGGGAAAAAGCAGCAGGGACTTCGTCAGGTGAAATTACTTTCTCCGGCGCTGGCGAAACCGTGAAGGTGACGGCAGCCGTGGAGTGGACCGACATTCAGGATGTGCCGCCGATGACATTTATTGAAGCCCATGATGTAGTGTCGATGGAGGCGGAGCATGCGTTATGCCGCGTATCCAAATCCGGGGTCGAGTGGAAAATTATCGGGAACTATGGACGTTCGTTATCTTCGGTCAAAATGTATCCGCACGATGCCTCTTTTGGACAACCGGAGCATGCGCCATATCTGGAGTACCGGATTCTTGTGCATCGGGACGGGGATTACAGCTTGACCGCTTATATTGCGCCAACAAATCATCTGTCGCCGGTCAGCGGCTTGAAATATGCAGCAGGCTTTGACAGCGAAACGCCGGTGATTGTTGACGCCCTGCCGGCGGATTATGAGGGCGGCAATCATGACAATGAACCGTGGTGCCGCGCAGTTATGGACAATATTCATACCGTGACCACCCGGCATCCTTTGGCAAAAGGCATGCATACCCTCCGCTTTTACGGCCTCGATGCCGGACTTGTTCTGCAAAAGCTTGTGCTGTCCGCACTTCCGCTCCCTTATTCGTACCTGGGGCCACAGGAGAGCTTCTATACCGGACAGCCCGTACGTTAAGGTCTTGGTCTATATAAGTTGAATTAAAAAAATCATAAAAAAGGTAGGAGTGCGGAGGGGAAGTTTGGAACTGTAGGAGCGATAGCGACCGCCTGAGAGCTTTCCGTAGGAAAGCTGGCGTCGTAAGCATAAGCTGTCTACGGATTTCCACCGCGAACAGCGGTATGAATCAAGAAATCTGTAGACAACAGCGGCCGGAAGTCCAAACATTCCCTGTAGTCACGACCAGATCCCTAATATGAAAATCTAAAGTTTAACTTATATAGCCGGGTCAAAGAAAGAACCATACCCTCCGTTATTTCAAGGCGGATGACGGAGGGTATCCTTTTATATGCTTGAAGACATTGCTGAAATAGGCAACATCATGATAACCGCAGTGCTCCGCTACTTCCGTAACATTGAACCCACCTGCCGAGAGAATCATTTCGGCGTTGTTCACCCGCACCCTGTTCATGAATTCCTTGCAGGTTGACCCGGTGTTCTGCTTGAACAGCTTGCCCAGATATACGGGATTCAGGCCGACCAAATCGGCCAGGCTGCCAATCGTGACGTCCTCCGAATAGTGGTCCATGATATAGGTCATCGCTTTATGGACCCGCGGATCAAGGAGAGGTGCCTCCTGATGGTGGGCGATGCTGAGCAGACGATACACAATCAATTGGAATATGGCCCGGGCTTTCATTCTGTAGAAGGGCTGCTTGCCCATCCAGACATGTGAGAATTCTCTGATGTCCTCCACAATCTCTTTTGTCATCCAGTTCTTGGTTACTGGCGCAAAAGGGAGCCGCACGTGATTGTCCGCCCCCTCCCAGAAGAAATTAAAGGCGAAGGAATGCATCGGCGCTTCTTTGGAGGTTACGGCTTCCCGGACGCTGCCGGAAGGAACATAGAGCATATCGCCGGCTGTGGCCGTGAACTTCTCCCCGTTAATAGAGTAGGTTGATTCTCCTTCGACGATGAACGTAAGATCATGGAAATCAATCTTGCTGCTGACAATCTGCCAGTCCGGAAATGATCTGCGGTCAACGAAGAGGCAAATATTCGGTACAAGATTCTCATATTTACTAATGTGCATTACCCTCACTTCCTCCTTCCAATAAATCATAGCATCCCGGATTCGAATGATAAATAGACGGGCGGATTTTGCGAGATTTTTGTGAGCGCTCTGCGGTAAAATAGATAGAGCTATACATAGTGAGAGGGGCCTCGCATATTGAGAATTGTGAATGTCCGCAGAATTGCGGGGATATGTTCGTTTTTTATCTTTACCTTTTCACTGTTATTGATGCTCTATTCCCAAACCGGCACAAGCCGCAATCTTCCGCAGGCGCGGCAGGGCGTGCTGGATTTGACCTCCTGGGATTTGGAGGAGCAAGGCCGGGTCAATCTGGATGGAGAATGGGAATTCTATGAAAATAAGCTGCTGAGTCCGGCAGATTTTCAGCAAGGAAGCCATCCAAAGGCCGCCTATTTATCCGTCCCCGGTACCTGGAAAGGCAAAAGTGAAGACGGCGGGATGCACCGTAAGGGCTACGGAACCTATCGTCTCCAGGTGAAACTGAAGCAGGCGGATGAGGTGCTCGGCCTGAAAATAAAAAGCATCCGCATGTCCCAGAAGCTGTTCATCAACGGCAAACAGGCAGGAGAGAGCGGACTGCCAGCGGAGGACAGCGGCTCATTTAAGCCGGGGAATACACCGTATACTGTATTTTTTCATGCCAATTCCAGGACGGTTGACATTGTGCTTCAAGTGTCCAACTTCAACTTTGTCACCGGAGGGATTGTGAACCCGATTCCTTTTGGCACACAAGAGGATATTACCCGGGTGAACACTATCCAGCTTGGCGTCGATATCGGCATCATTCTGGTCTTGAGCATGTTCGGCGCATACCATTTCAGCTTCTTTTTTGTGGGGCGCAGGGAGAAGGAGTATCTGCTTAGCGGTTTGTATCTGCTGCTGCTTGCCTTACAAAGCTCTCTATATGGAGAAAAAATATTTCAGCGGCTGCTTCCGGGCTTTCCGTTCGACATTGCTTATAAGCTGCTGGAGATCAGCCAGTTCCTCGGCGGGTCCGTTATTATTGTGTTCTTTTGTACTGTGGAACCCGGTCTGATGGCGCCCAAGCGGCTTAGACTGATCCTCTCGCCATTTGTTCTGTATCTCATTGCGGTTCTGTTTCTGCCGTATTCTGTACATATCAGTGTGAAATATTTTTTCATGCTGTATCTCACAGTCGTCGTAGTTGGCATCATCATGAGAATGGTGTATTTATATTTCCGCAGGCAGAGCCATGCGGCGGACCGGGCAGAGCTGCTGCTGTTTATTGGCGGGGCTATCGCGCTGATGATCTCCCTCGTTGACGGAAGCCTGTATTCGGAAAATATTGTGCAGAGCGATTTGGCGGGAAGATTCGGAATCATTGCTTTTATTATTCTGATCAACACTTTGCTCGCCGTAAGGTTCTCCAATGCCTATGACAAAACAGAGGTTCTGTCCCGTCAACTGCTGGTCTCGAACCAGCTTAAGGATGAGTTCCTGATGAACACCTCGCATGAGATCAAAACGCCGCTGCATGGCATTATGAATATGACTTCATTTTTGCTGGAGGATGGGGAAGAGAATCTGCAGGACAGTCAAAAGCAGAATCTCTGGCTGATCAAGGATACGTCAACGAAGCTGTCGATGCTGATCCAGGATTTGATAGATGTCAGCCGCCTGAAGCATGGGGAGCTGCGCCTGCAGAGAACGGTAGTTGATCTGAGGGTGGCCTCGCAAATCGTCTTTGACGTGCTGCAATTCGAGCTTGCGGGCAAGGAAGTTCATCTGGATAACAGGGTTGAACCGGATATTTGGGTTCTGGCCGATGACAGCCGGCTGCGGCAGGTGATGTACAATCTGGTACACAATGCTATCAAGCATACGGATAGAGGGTCGATTGTCATTGCTGCAAGGACGCTCGGCAACCAGGTCTCGATTACAGTTGAGGACACTGGAACAGGGATACCTGAAGATAAGTATAATGCGATATTTGAATATTTTGAGCAGGTGGATCAGCCGCTGCCGCAGGACGGATATACAGGGATGGGAGTTGGTCTGTACATCAGCAGAAAGCTGGTGGAACGGATGGGCGGAGAAATCCGCGTGGATTGGTCGGAGCTCGGCAAGGGGACGCGGATGATTTTTACACTGCCGTATGTGGAGCAGATCCCGGGCTACCGCGAAACGGCTGCCGCCGGAGCTATGGAAAAGCATGCTTCATATGAGCGTACTTCGCTTGATATAATTGACCGGAGCGGGTATACGATTCTTATTGTCGATGATGAAGCGTCGAACATTCATATACTGCTCAACCTTCTTGGCCGGCATCATTATAATGTGATCACTGCGTTCTCGGCCAAAGAAGCAGTGGTCAAAATGCAGCAGCATCCGAATGTGGATCTGGTCATTCTGGACGTGATGATGCCCGGAACCTCCGGTATTGAGCTTTGCCGGACGCTGCGCAGACATCATTCCATTCTTGACCTGCCGATTCTGTTCGCCACCGTCAAGGACTCGCCGGCGGATATTGCCCTTGGCTTCCGGGCTGGTGCGAATGATTATGTGACCAAGCCTTTTGACGGTGAAACCCTGATCGCCCGGATCCAGACCCTGATTGCCATGAAGACTTCGATACGGGATGCTATACGCAACGAGCAGGCTTTTCACCAGGCCCAGATCAAGCCGCATTTTCTGTATAACGCTATGAGCAGCATCATTTCATTCTGTTATACCGATGGGGAGAAGGCAGCCTATCTGCTGTCCATGCTCAGCCAGTATATCCGTTTTATTCTCGATATGGACCGCTCTACCCTGGTTGTTCCTCTGCACCGTGAGCTGGAGCTGATTCAGGCTTACGTGGAGATTGAGCAGGCCCGGTTCGGGGAACGTTTCGATTTTGTGTGTCAGGTGGACGAAGGGCTCGGCTCCGTTGAAATTCCTTCACTATGCATCCAGCCTTTTGTAGAGAATGCGATCCGGCACGGGCTGTTTGAGAAAGAGGGGCAGGGCTTGGTATCGCTCAAGATTCAAGCGGGTGAGGGTTATATGAAGGTTACGATTGAAGATGATGGCGTGGGCATCCCTAATGACCTGCTGTATCAATTAACGGGAAACGGACAGCTTGGCGGAAGCATCGGCATTCATAATATTCGCAAGCGGCTGGATGTTATCTCCGGGGCCAGCTTGACGATTCACTCCGAGCCGGGAGGCGGGACCAAGGTGATGATGTATCTGCCAGCTAACCGCAGTACTGCGGGCGGGAACGGTGAGATGAGCATCTACCGGTAATTGCTGAGGAGAAAGGACGGGAGATATGATGTTTCGAGCCGTTATTGTTGAAGACGAGCAGCCGATTCTTGATTTAATGAAGGTGCTTATTGGGCGTAATTCGGATTACACGATTGTCGGAGCCTTCACTAGTCCCCTGGAGGCGCTTGCCAGTCTGCCGGAGCTGAAGCCGGACGTGATCTTCATTGACGTGGAGATGCCGAAGATGAATGGGCTTGAGCTGGCGGGCAGGGTTCACAAGCTCATGGAGTCCACGGAAATCGTGTTCACTACAGCCTACAAGAATTATGCGCTGGAAGCCTTCGAGGTGTCCGCTCTTGATTATATCCTCAAGCCTGTGACGATGGGTGCGATCAAAAGGGTTACGGAACGTCTGCTCAAGCGCCTGGGAACGGCCGCCCCCCTTGAACAGCAGGTAACGGGTCCAACGATCTGCTGCTTCGGCGGATTTGACGTCCGCAATTCAGCGGGCCAGCCGGTTCACTTCCGGACACGCCGGGCAGAGGAGCTGTTTGCTTATTTCCTGTGCCACCCGGGGCGGTACATCAGCAAATGGAAGCTGACGGATTTGCTGTGGCCGGACATGCAGGATGAGCGGGGATCGTCGAATTTACATAATACACTCTATCTTCTGAAAAAAGTGCTGAAGGAAAATGATTTTGGCATGAGCATTCAGAAAGTGAACGACGGGTACGTGCTGGAGGCCGGAAGTAAGGAATATGATGTGCAGATCTTTCAGCGGCTGCAGAATCTATCTGCCGAAGGGAGAATAGAAGCGGATCAGGCGGAACAGCTCATTTCCCTGTATCGGGGACCGCTGTTCGAGGGGAAACCCTATTTATGGAAAATATCGCTGGAAGAGGCGTATTTCAAGCAGTATACGGCACTGGTTCGCTGGCTGGTTGCTAGAGACCTGGCTTCCCGGAACTCTAGTAAAGCGGAAGAGCGGCTGGATGCGTACCTGGCGCACTATCCGCTGCAGGAGGACATGCTTCAGCTCTTATTCGACATTTACAGCAAGCACGGGAAGAAGGAGAAAATCATCAGACTCTATGAAAACTTCGAAACGGCATACCGCAAGGAGCTTGGACTGGAGCCCTCCGGGGAGCTGAGAAACAGGGTTGCAGCTTATTTAGGTTAAGCGTATCCCGGCGGCAGATGTAAGGTTATGGCATGAAACGGAGATTCCTGAATATACTCTCACTACCGAATTACCTCTAAAAGGAGTCCTGGCCATGCCGACACATCCGTATGTTTCCCGTTTCTTTGTGTATGACGATGCCCGCCGCGAGCAGCTCGTTTATGAGCTGCCGGAATCCTGGTGGAGCCGCCCTTATGAGTACGAATGGTGTACAAATTTCATTTCGCCTCATGATGTAGTGCTTGATGCTGCGAGCGGTATTGCAGAGCCGCTCAAGTTCTATCTCGCAGGCCGCAGTGCGGAGGTTCACGCCTGTGATATTGATGCGCGGATTCTATCGTGGGATGCGATTATGCAGGAAATTGCTGATGAGATCGGCGAAGAAGCGGTGCAGCTTGCTCAGGCCAGCCGGACGCCCAGGCTCCATCTGGCCCAGACCGACCTTACTGCGCTTCCGTATGCGGATGAGAGCTTTGATACGATCTTTTGCATCTCCGTCCTGGAGCATTTATCACTGGAGGATTCTGTACGAGCCATACAGGAGTTTCACCGCACGCTGAACGGAGAAGGGCTGCTTGTGCTGACCTTTGAATATCCGACCGTTAATCTGCAGAGGATGAATGATTTATTGCTGCAGGCCGGATTTCAGTATTGGGGTGAGACGGATTTCATGCTTCCGGGGGATGCCGTGCGTTCCGGGGAATCAGGCGGGCTGAGCTGTTTCCGGGCGGTGCTCAAGAAGGGGCAGGCCTAATCTCTTAATCTACCATTTATTTGGATTTTCTCTCTCTATTGTAGTAGAATAGTTGCAGATTTTACAAATAGAGAGGGGTCACACAATTTTGCGCAGATTTGCATTCATTACTATCCTGTTCATTCTGTTGCTTCCGTCACCGGCTGTGTTCAGTGAGGGGGCTTCAACCCGGGAGAACATCACCCTTGCTTTTGCCGGTGACATTCTGCTGGATGGATTTGTCGGCGATCAGATCGAGAGATATGGCGTCAACTTTCCTTTTGTTAAGGTAGCGCCTGTTCTGAAGCAAGCGGACATTGCCTTTGCCAACCTGGAGACACCGGTATCTGTAAGAGGGCAGGCGGCGGAGAAAACCTTTGCGTTTCGCTCCAAGCCGGCGGCGCTTGCGGGACTGAACTACGCGGGGATTGATGGCGTAACTTTGGCCAATAATCATATTCTGGATTTCGGACAGAACGCTATGCTGGATACGCTCATTCATCTCGATAAATACAAGATTGGGCATACCGGAGCAGGCAAGGACAGCGATGAAGCGTTCAAGCCTTACACCCGGACGGTTAAAGGCAAAAAGATCGCCGTGCTCGGCACTAGCCGCGTGCTCTCCAGTCCTTCCTGGTATGCTGGTAAAAGCCACCCCGGTGCTGCTTCCGCCTATACGCCCGAGCCGCTGCTGGGCGCGATTAAGAAATCGGCGAAGGAGAACGACTACACCATTGTATATGTCCACTGGAATACGGAGTTTAAGGACTATCCCGAGAAATATGCCCGGACACTGGCAAAGCAGATGATCGACAGCGGGGCGGATATGATTCTCGGTGCGCACAGCCATTGTCTGATGGGGATTGAATACTACAAGCACAAGCCAATCTATTATTCGTTGGGCAACTTTGTCTTCAACCGCTCCACACGCGGCGGCGACAAAACGTTGCATTCGATGCTGGTCCAATTTAACATCGCCAATGATGGTGTGACCAGCAGGGTTACTCCGGTCAAGATTATCGGCGGACAGCCTAATTTTATGGGCGATGCCTACAATAAAGACACCATCAAGCGGCTGAATCAGCTCTCGTTCAATGCGAGAATTGCTGCGAATGGAGAGGTAAGCGAGAAGCTTTGAGCTGAACTGAAGATGTTATGCAAAGGCCCAGGCGATTAGTTGTTCTAATCGCTTGGGTCTTTGTTTGTGGAAGAGAGGATGCTGCCCCTGCTGGCGGATTTCCACAGCTCCTCCCGGTAGGCCCCCGGCGCTGTTCCATAAGCTTTCTTGAAGGCGCGGATGAAATAATTGGGCTCCAGCCCCAGGCGGCCGGCGATTTCCTTGATGGGCATGTCCGGCTGCGTCTCCATCCACTTTACAGCCTGGTTCAGCCGCAGGCCTTGTAAGTACGCATGAGGAGTAATGCCATAGGCTTCACGGAAAATCCGCATGAAATGCTGGACCGAATAGCCCACAACATGGGCAATATTGGACATCTGCAGGGTTTCGGTGAAATGCTCCTGCATATATCCGGTGGCCCGCCGCAGCGCCTCCTCCGCAGGGCGGCTTCCCGGAAGAGAGACAGGGACGGAGGGCAGCTCCGCCAGATCCGCGAGCAGCAGGAAAAAGGAATAAAGCTGGCTGGAAATGTGCGAGGCCCGGGACGATTCCGCTTGGTCCGCAAGCTCCCAGAGCAGCTTCAGAGGAGCCATCAGCGCCTTTGCATCGCTCAGCGGGATCGCTGTGCTGAACGGCAGACCGCAGCCGCGGATGAGCTCTTCGGCAATTCTGCCCTTGAACCCGATGTAGCCAACCATCCAAGGGGCCCCAGGCAGCGGAAAGTACTCATGCGGCTGACCGGTAGGCAGAATCAGTGCTTGTCCGGCTTCCAGGGTCAGTGTTTTTCCATCCTTGAACCGGACACGGCCTTTGCCTTCGAAAGCAATGAAGCACTGCGGCACAAGATAACCGGATGGCCGGGAGATGGGATGCTGTGCATGGCAGCCGATATTGTACAGGGCCAGCGGCAATCTCGGGTTCTGATCATCGGAGGACAGGCGGAACGGAAACAGCATAGAATTATCCCTCACATTCAAATTGTGCTATATCGTAATAGCATTGTGCTAACTGTTTATTGATAATCTAATCTACTATATGAATATAGTCCAGTAAGGAGGCGTTAGCAAGGTGAGCTTGGAAGCAGGGAGAAGCAGAAGCTTGTTTGATGAGAATTGGAGCTTTTACAAAGGGGATATCCATATTCCACTTGCCGTCAAGGCGGGGATGACAGGCGGTATTTCCGACTGTGGTTCCTACCAGGAGGGCGAATGGCTGGATATTGCTTTTAACGATAAAGGGATGGGCCAGCGGCAATTGGAGTGGCAGAACGTGAGTCTGCCGCATGACTGGTGTGTGGAACAGCAGTATGTGCAGGATGAGTCGCTGGGTTCAAGAGACGGCAGCCACGGATATTTGCCGGGGGGAGTAGGCTTTTACCGCAAAAGCTTCGAGCTTCCGGCAGAGGGAGCCGGACGCAAGTGGGCAGTCCGCTTCGACGGAGTGTCGGGCTTAAGCACAGTGTGGGTCAATGGACATTTGATCGGTGAGCATAGGGGAGGATATATCGGATTCGCCTATGATTTGTCGGATGTACTTCGTTATGGTGAAGAAGGCCGGAACGTCATTCTTGTTAAGGTGGATGCAACAGAATGTGAGGGCTGGTGGTATGAGGGCTGCGGCATATACCGCCATGTCTGGCTGGAACAGACGGACCGCCTGCATGTAGCCGAGTATGGAACTTATATTACGACACCGGAGGTCGCGCAGCAGCAGGCTGTGGTGCATGTGAGCACCCGCATCTGCAATGAATATGCCGGGGAACGGTCAGTCTCGCTGCATACGGAGATTTACGATGCTGCCGGAAAGCGGGTCTGCGGCGGAGCGGCGCAAGTGAATGTGGACTGGTATGGCGAGACGGAGCTGGAGCAGATATTTAAGGTGGAGCAGCCGGCACTTTGGTCTCCAGACACACCTTGCTTATATAAGGCGGTATCTATTGTGAGAAATGGCGGGATCGAGGTTGACCGGTATGAGACGGTGTTCGGCATCCGCAGCATCCGTTTTGATGCAGAGGAAGGCTTTTTCCTGAACGGGGAGCCTCATCTCATTAAAGGAACCTGCAACCATCAGGATTTTGCCGGAGTGGGGGTTGCGCTTCCGGACAGTCTGATTGAATACAAGCTGAAGCTGCTGAAGGAAATGGGCTCAAATAGCTACCGCAGTGCGCACCATCCTCCGACCCCCGAGCTGCTGGATATCTGCGACCGGATCGGCATGCTGGTGATGGACGAGAACCGCAAACTTGACAGCAGTCCAAACGGACTGTCTCAGTTGAAGCGGATGCTCTACCGGGACCGCAATCATCCTTCTGTGATCATCTGGAACCTGGAGAATGAGGAGGTGCTCGAAGGAACTGTAACGGGCATGCGCATTCTGAAGACCCTGGCGGAAACCGCAAGAAGAATAGACCCGACGCGGCCGACTTCCGCTGCCATGAATCATGGCTGGAACGAGAATGGCTACAATGATGTTGTTGACATTACAGGCTACAATTATGGACACCGGGACCATCTTGATATCCGCGACCATGAGCGGTATCCGGAGCGCGTGATCATCGGCAGCGAATGTGCCAGCTATACCACGACCCGGGGAATCTATGAGGACGATCCGGTGCGGGGTTACTGCTCCGAATATGGCACGAATGTTCCTTCATGGGGCTGCAGTCCGCAGCAGGCCTGGACAGATATGGTGAACAACCGTTTTCTCACCGGGGTTTTCATGTGGACCGGGTTCGATTACCGGGGCGAGCCGACACCTTATCTGTGGCCGTGTGTGAACTCGCATTTCGGGCTGATGGACACCTGCGGGTTCCCGAAAGACAGCTACTATTACATGCAGGCGGTCTGGAAGGATGAGCCGATGGTTCACGTGTTCCCACATTGGAATTGGCCGGGGTCAGAAGGCAAGCCGGTGGAGGTGCGGGTATTCTCCAATACCGACACTGTAGAGCTGTTCCTGAATGGTGCAAGTCTGGGTGAGCAACAGGTGAACCGGACCGGGTATTTGTCGTGGGAGGTTATGTATGAGCCGGGGGAATTAAAAGCAATAGGGAAACGCGGCGGCCTGCCGGTTGCCGAGAAAGCGGTCGTTACAGCAGGCCAGCCCTATCAAATCCGCTTGGTCCCGGACCGCTTGGCGGGAAAAGCGGACGGGGCGGACACCATTCCGGTTCGCGTGGCTATTGTGGACAGGCAAGGGCATGTTGTTCCGACGGCCGACAATGAGATCCGGTTTGAAGTGGAGGGAGCAGGGCATCTGCTTGGAGTAGGCAATGGCAATCCCAGCAGTCATGAGCCGGATAAGGCGGCGGTACGGCGGGCTTTTAACGGCTGGTGCCTGGCCCTGATCCAGTCTTCTTCAGAAGCGGGAGCTATTACGGTGCGAGCCGTCTCTACGGGGCTGGCAACCGCAGAAGCTGATTTGCATACAACCTCCGGAGATTCCATTTAATTGAAAATAAACTTGGCGCCGGAAGAAATTCCGGCGTTTTTTTGACGTCTCACAATTTATCTTCTTACCGCAGCCTATTTATTTCTGGGTGGGGGAACGATAATATAGACATACCGAATTCATACAGAGGATGTTTCGCTAATGATGCCTAAGCTCAAGAAATACATGCCTTTTACCTACAAAATGATGATTCCCTATCTCCTGCTTGTTCTGCTGACCGATGTGGTCATCGGATACATCTCCTACTCCATGCTGACCGATTCCCGGACGGAGATGGCGGAGTCGAACATAAGAACAGGGATGGAGCAGGCAAGGACCAATATCCGCTACCAGATGGATGAGATTCAGAGAATGTCGGACAACCTGTTCGGGAGTCAGCCCTTCCAACGCGCACTTGAACTGAAGGGGACGCCGTTTGAAATTTATCTGGCTATGCTCGATGAGATAGTTCCCCAGATAACTGCACCGCTGCAGCTGTTCGGGAACAAGATCCGGTTCATGCTCTATACACCAAACAGTAAGCTCAACATTGTATCCGGGGACAATCTGAATGATCCGATTATTGACAGCGATTATTATATCCTGCCGCTTCAGGACATTGCCGGAACCGACTGGTACCAGTCCCTCAAGGATTCGAAACGGGATAATCTGTGGCTGCAGATTGATACAGACCAGAAGCTGGATAACATTTCGCATGTCCGCAGACTGGTCAACTTCAGCGATTACAAAACCGTGATCGGTTATGTGCGCATCACCGTATCTCTGGAGGATCTGTTCGGCGGTTTTGACACCTTCCCCCTGGAGGAGGGGATTACCCTCCGGCTTGTGGACGAGTCTACTGGCGGCATCCTGTTCCAGCGCGGCAAGGCTAATTATGATGCTGGAAGCGAGAATTTTCTCAGTCTGCATGAGCAGATTCCCGGCAGCAGCTTTGTTATCGAATCTTTGGTGCCGAGTTCATATCTGACGAAGGATGCCGGCAGGCTGCGCCGGGTAATTGTTGCGGTGTGCGCGCTCAGCTTCCTGGTGATGACAGTTATCGGATATGCGGTTGCCCGTCTTTCCGGGCGCAAGATGAGCCGCATCGTGGGGCTGGTGCGTGCTTTTCAGGAAGGGAACTTCCAGAAGCGCATCCGCTTCTCCGGCAATGATGAATTTGTGCAGATCGCGGATTCCTTCAATGTCATGGCCACCAATATTCAGGAGCTGATCAACAGCGTCTATGTGCAGGGTATCCAGAAGAAGCAGGCGGAGCTGGAAGCCCTGCAGGCGCAGATTAATCCGCATTTCCTGTATAATACTCTTTCGACCATAAGCAGCCTAGCGAATCTCGGAGAAATCGGCAAGGTCACGGAAATGGTGCAGGGACTCTCGCGTTTTTACCGCCTGACGCTGAACCAGGGCAACGTGTACATCGAACTGGAAAAAGAGCTGGAGCAGGTTGCCACGTATCTTGAAATCCAGCAGGTCAAATATGCGGATGCCTTCTCCGTCTATGTGGATGTGGACGAGGAGATTCTGCAGATGCGGGTGATTAAGCTGGTGCTGCAGCCGTTCGTGGAGAATGTGTTCAAGCATGCATGGTTTGGAGAGACGATTGCGATCCGCTTAACCGGCAGACGGATTGGCGACAATATCGAGCTGAAGGTCATCGACAACGGAATCGGCATGCGTCCCGAAACGCTCGACCGGATGATGAAGGGGTCAAGTCAGGCCGGAGGTTACGGGGTGAAAAATGTGGACGAGCGGATCAAGCTCAGATACGGAGACGCATACGGCGTCACTATTGCAAGTATTTTTGGAGGCGGTACAACCGTTCGGCTTCTAATGCCCGCCGGGCTTATGGATAACGAGGAGCTCTTGTGAAAAGAGTCCCGCAAGCTGCATCTTGCCTAATTACAGGAGGAAAGTTTCGATATGAGCATCAATGTATTGCTGGTTGACGATGAAGCGATAGATCTGGAGTGGCTGCGGCGCAGAGTGCTTGCCAGCGGACTTAATATTACGGTAGTGGGTACCGCGAGCAGCGGCTTCAATGCACTTAAGATTATGGAAGAGGAACGGATTGATATTATTTTGTCGGACATACGGATGCCGATCATGACTGGAACCGAATTCGCGCGCAGAGCGAAGGTACTGAGTCCGAAGACCAAGATTGTGTTCATCAGCGGGCATGAGGATTTCAGCTATGCCAAAGAAGCGATTGAGATCAACGCCTCCGGCTATTTGCTTAAGCCTGTGCAGGATAAAGATTTGTACGAAATGCTGGGTTCATTATGCGCCAAAATGGAGCAGGAACGGGAGCAGGACCGCTCCTTCAGCGAAGCTCTGTCCCTAGTGAACAAGGAGCTGCTCCTGCGCTGGCTCGATGAGTCTTCTCCTAATCCCGCAGAGCCGCATCTGCGCAGCATCCTGACTCCGCTGCTGCAGAAGGGCGCTGCGGCGGCAATCGTGGAGATTGACGATTTGGAATGGAAGCTGCGTGATCTGTCCGAGGAGGAGGCCCGGAGCATCACGCGGCAAATTGCCGAGCTCATCAAAGCCTTTGCCGAAGACGCGAAGCTGGGTACCTTGATCGCCGTTCACCATACCCGCTTTGTTATTCTGGCGACACTAGTGCAGGAGAGCTTCCTGCCTTTGCTGGAGGAGCTTATCCGCAAGGTGGCGGCGGCCTCTCCCTGCACGGTAACCGTCGGCGTCGGACGTTACGCAACCGAAGAAGCTGAGCTGCATGAATCCTACCAGCAGGCACAGGCTGCGCTGAGTGCCAAGTGGCTGCTGGGCAAGAACCGTCTGATCCGCGATACGACAGAATCATCGCCGAGAGGAACGCCCGGGGCGCAGATTGAAAAGACGGTGGACCTTCTGCTGGAGGCCATTATCCAATATGATCTGGTGGCGATAGATGATCATCTGATGGAGCTGTTCACCAAAGATATGCTGGCGGGTAAAAAGGATGTCTACGAGCTGATTATCCGCATTACCTCGAAGCTCCATGCCGATCTGCAGCAGCAGAACGAGAATCTGTATGAGCTGCTCCAGTGGGAATCTCATCAGCCGGATATCCTGTTCCAGTTCGAGACGATTCACGATATCCTGTCCTGGATGCGGCGCAGATTCTTCGAGCTGTCGGAGCTGCTGTACGTGAAACGGCAGCGGCAGAAGCGCAAGCTGATTGATGAGATTATGCGTTATGTGGAGGAGAATCTGGAGAAGAAGATCACCTTGAAAGAGGTTGCCGCCCACTTCGACTTCACACCGAATTATTTAGGATATCTGTTCAAGGAAGAATACGGGGTGCCGTTCAGCGAATACCTAAATGAGCGCAAGACCAGCCGCGTATCTGAGCTGCTGAGCGACCCGACGCTCAAAATCTATGAAATCGCCGAGCGCATGGGCTACAAGAATATCATTTATTTTAACCGACAGTTCAAGCAGACGACGGGCATGACGCCGGGGGAATACCGTAAGAAGAATAAAATATAGCGTTCCGATCGTTGCCCCGGCTGCTTGTCATTTGGCCGAGGCAACTTTTGTGAGAACGGCAACCTATACATTTTCACTGATCGTTGAAAAAGTATTAGTTTTAGTTGATAGGCTTAATCCCCGCCACTTAAACGGTTCTTTATAATAAAGCCATAGAGAAACAGTGAGAGGGAAGGGGATTCGAGATGAAACAGAAACAACATGGATTCTGGGACGATGTCAAGAAGTATAGATCGCTGCTCTTGATGCTGGTGCCTGCGGTATTGTTCTTCCTGTTGTTCGCTTACGTGCCTATGGCGGGTATTGTGCTGGCATTTAAGCAATTTAATTACACAGGCGGTGTTTTCGGCAGCCCGTGGAATGGACTGGACAACTTCAAATTTTTCTTTGATTCCGGCGACGCCTGGCGCGTAACACGGAACACGGCGCTCTACAATATAGCTTTTATCGTTGTCAACAACGTGCTTCAGATCTTTGCAGCGATCCTGCTGTTCGAGGTTGCGGGCAAATGGTTCCGGAAGCTGACACAGACGGTATTGTTCCTGCCTTACTTCATTTCCTGGGTTGTGGTTGGAGCTATCGCCTATAACCTGTTCAACTTCGATGTAGGTACAATCAACGTATTGCTGAAGGGACTCGGCATGCAGCCGGTCGACATTTACAACACAGCCGCTTACTGGCCGGTTATCCTCGTCGTTGTATCCGCCTGGAAGACGCTGGGCTACGGAACGATCATGTATCTGGCGGCTATCACCAGCATTGATACCGAGATGTATGAGGCGGCTGAAATTGACGGGGCGAATATTTTCCAGCGTATTCTGAAGATTACGGTTCCGAACCTGCTTCCTACAGTCATCATTCTGGTTCTGCTGGCGATCGGCAATATCTTCCGTGGAGATTTCGGGATGTTCTACAACATGGTCGGCAACAACGGGCTGCTGTTCTCATCCACCGACGTCATCGACACCTTCGTATTCCGTTCACTCACGACTTCAAATGAAATTGGAATGTCCGCTGCGGCTGGCTTCTATCAATCACTGCTTGGTTTTGTAACGATTATGCTTGCCAACTACGCAGTACGCAAATACGATAAAGACCGTGCTCTATTCTAGGAAAAGGAGGTAACGCCATGAGTTCAACTGCTGCAAATATCCAAACTACGGAGGTACGCCGCGGGCGCGGCAATAAAGACCGGCTGCTGCTGTCAATCATCGGATACACGACACTTTCGGTGCTCGCCATATTCTGTATCTTTCCTTTCATTCTGGTGGTGTCCTCCTCTCTGAGCGAGGAGAGCACAATTATTGAGAAAGGATTCCAGTTAATCCCTTCGAAGTTTTCGACGGAAGCCTACAGCTTGCTGTTCAAATATCCGGCTGAAATGCTCAGAGCTTACGGTGTGACGATCAGTGTTACGGTAATCGGTACTGTGCTCGGCCTGTTTCTGACTTCCATGACGGCATACGTGCTGTCCCGGAGAGATTTCAAATGGCGTGGACGTTTCTCATTCTTCTTCTTCTTCACTACATTGTTCAGCGGCGGTCTTGTACCTTGGTATCTGATGATCGTCAACTACCTGCATCTCAAAGACACGCTGGTAGTGCTGATTCTGCCTATGATGCTCAATGTCTTCTACATTATCGTTATGAAGTCGTTCATGAGCAGCATCCCGGATGCAATTACGGAATCCGCCAAGATTGACGGAGCGGGCGACTTTCGCATCTTCCTGCAGCTGATTGTTCCGCTGTCCAAGCCTGCACTGGCGACCATCGGCCTGTTCATCGCCCTTGCCTACTGGAATGACTGGTACAACGCACTGCTCTTTGTTTCCAAGTCCGAATTAATGCCGCTTCAATATTATCTCTACAAAATGCTTGGCAATATGGATGGCATGCGTAAGGCAATGATGGCCTCGGGTGCGGTAGTGAACTCTGATCTGCCTACCGAAAGCTTGAAGATGGCGATGACCATCGTGGCTACAGGACCTATCCTGCTTGCTTATCCCTTCATTCAAAAGTATTTTGTACAAGGTTTAACTATCGGCGCAGTTAAAGGATGATCTCAGGGCAACCTGGTTATCAATAGAAATGTAAACCAACTATTCGATTAGGGGGAAACATCGGTCATGGCTAACAAAAAGAAGAAACTAACAGCTACGCTGGCGACAGTATTGATGCTTGGCACAGTACTAAGTGCATGCGGAGGCGGCAACAACAACAATACAGCTGCGGAAGCAACAAACGCAGGAGCAACCGCTACGGAGGGAGCAGCCGCGAATTCCGGCGCTCCTGACACCTCCAAGGAAGTTAAACTCAAAATGCTGCTGATTGGCGGCCAGCCTGGCGACTACGATAAAGTATTCGGCGAGCTGAACAAAAAGCTGAAAGAAAAAATCAATGCGACTGTGGATGCAGAATTCCTCGATTGGTCTGACTGGACACAGAAGTACCCGCTGAAATTTGCCGCCAATGAAGATTTCGACCTTGTGTACACTGCGAACTGGGCCTTCTACAACGATCAGGCGCTCAAAGGCGGATTCCTGGAGCTGACAGATGACATGCTGTCCAAGTACATGCCGAAAACCTGGGAAGCTATGCCTAAGGTATCCTGGGAACAAGCGAAAGTGGATGGCAAGCTCTACATGGTTCCGAACAATAACGTTGAGGTTACCGACAAAGTAGTACTCTATCGTGAAGACCTGCGCAAGAAATACAATCTGCCGGAAATCAACAGTCCTGAAACCTATGCCAATTACTTGAAAACGGTTGCTAAGAATGAAAAAGGCATCACCGCTTACGGCGCCAAACCTGCCGATGGCTGGAAATGGCATGAGCTTGACCAGACCCTGCTTGAGCAGAACAACAACTTCAACCTGGTAGATCCGAACCTGACGCCGCTGGCCTACAAGCTGGACGATGCATCCGGTAAAGTATTTAATATCTATGACACTCCTGAGTTCAAACAATTGCTTACTTACTATAAAGATCTTGCCGATAACGGCGCATGGTCCAAAAACGTAGTCAGCAACAAAAACGATGTATGGCAGGATATCAAAGCAGGCAAAGTCTCCTCTTATGCTCATAACCTGGGAACAGTGGCAGCCAACCTTGCTGAAATGCGCCGCGACAAACCGGATGTAGAACTGGCGATTGCCGACCTTACTCCGGATAAGAAGAAAATCGCCGCCATTTCAACCCAGAACGGTATGGCGATCCACGCCACTTCCAAGAATGCAGAGCGTTCTCTGATGCTGATTGATCTTCTGCAAAATGACAAGGAAATTCATGATTTGACGATGTACGGCATTGCCGGAAGCAACTACAATCCTGATGGCGATACTAAGTTCACTGCAGGCCCTGCGGCTGCCAATTACACTGGCTTCTCGAACTGGGGCTGGAACTCTTCGCTGAACCGTCAAGATGCTTCGTATCCTGTGGAAGCTGACAATATGTTCAAGGGCTGGCAGTCCAGCATCTACCACTTCCCGCTGGAAACCTTTGTTTTCGACTCCACTAAGGTGAAGAACGAAGTGGCGAACATCGGCAACGTAATGCTGCGTTATGCTATTCCGCTCGAATACGGTTTGATTGATGATATCGACAAAGGTCAAGCCGACCTGATTCAGCAGTTGAAATCCGCTGGCATTGACAAGGTTCAAGCTGAAATGCAAACCCAAATCGACGCCTTCCTCGCTGCGCAAAAAAATAGCTAATTGAAAGTGAAGCTTATGTAACGGCTTCCGGGCTGCTCCAAGGCATAGCTTTGGGGCAGCCCATTTTTGTTATTCAGAAGAAAAGGAGCTCTGAACATGGAATATAAAATATTGGCCGGGATTTCCCCGAAAGAAATTTATCCATCGACGCTGCGGCTGGGTGGAAGCAATCCGCAGGGTGAGCAAATCAGCTTTACCAATTATTATATGGAGCTGAACGGCAAGCCTTATTTTGCCGTTTGCGGCGAGTTCCATTATTCCCGTTATCCACGGGCCGATTGGGAGACGGAAATCCGTAAAATGAAGATTTCCGGGATTAATATAGTAGCTACCTATATTTTCTGGAACCATCATGAGGAGCTCGAAGGAACGTTCGAATGGCAGGACAACCGGAATCTGCGGGAATTCATCCGGCTCTGTGCGCGTAACGGGCTGTATGTGATCCTGCGTGTTGGCCCGTTCTGCCACGGGGAGGTCCGCAATGGAGGTTTGCCGGATTGGCTATTCGGACGCGCATTTGATGTCCGCTCCAATGATGAAGGTTACCTGCGCTATGTCCGCCGGCTGTTCCATGAGATCGGGGCACAGTCCGCAGGGCTGATGTTCAAGGACGGCGGGCCTGTGATCGGCATCCAGCTTGAGAATGAGTTCAATGCCGCTGCTGCCCTGTGGGAGCTGACCGCGAAGCAAGGCGATGAATATTTGAGCGGAGGAACCGGAGGCGAAGCCGGATCTGAGCATATGCGCATTCTGAAGCAGTATGCAATTGAGGCGGGAATGGACGCGCCCATCTATACCAGCACAGGCTGGGGCGATGCGCCGTTTCTGGAAGATGAGGTGCTTCCGCTCTATGGCGGTTATGCCTATACCCCCTGGAGCATCAGCGGGCAGAATCCTGACCAGAAGCCGACAGCGGAGTATGTATTCATGAATTATCATGATGAGCAGGCGGAGACCGGGGAATACAATCCGCCGTACCGCAGAACGAAATATCCTTTTGCCTGCTGTGAGATGGGCGGGGGCATGCAGACCTGGTATCTTTCGCGTTTCCAGGTAGAGCCGGAGAGCGTAATGGCGATGAGTCTGATGAAAATTGCCGGAGGCTGCAACTTTGTCGGCTACTACATGTTTCACGGAGGAACGAATCCGGTAGGGAAGACAGGTTATCTAAATGAGAGCACCACACCGCGAATCACCTATGATTTTCAGGCTCCTATCGGTGAATTCGGACAGATCCGGGACTCCAATCATCTGCTGCGTCCGCTGCATTATTTTCTCCGCCAGTTTGCGGAGCGCCTGATGCCTATGGCAACAGTGCTTCCGCAAACTGCGGTATCTATTACCCCTGAAGACCCGCATACGCTGCGGTACGCGGTCCGCACAGACGGAAAGGCCGGGTTCCTGTTCGTGAATAACTATCAGGATCATGTGGAGATGGACACGCATGAGGATGTCCGGTTTGAGGTGGAACTGGCAGAGGAGACGCTTAGCTTCCCAAGAAAAAGTTCGCTTACTGTGCGGAGGAACGCTTCGTTCCTCTTCCCGTTCAACTTCACTCTGGATGGGCTGAACCTCCGCTATGCTACGGCACAGCCGGTAACTGTGGTGGAGTCTGCCGAAGCAGCCACTTATTTCTTCTCCATGCCGGAGGGTGTGGATGGGGAGTTTCTGCTCGATGGGCAGGGAATCACCGGCCTGACAGCCGATAGCGGAGCCGCGGAGCAGGAAGCGGACGGCAGCTATTCCGTCCTGATTCCGCATGACGGCTCTGCGATGATCCGTATTACTCAGGCAGGGGCCAGAGAGCTTCGCATTTACGTCATGAATGCAAAGGAAGCTTCAACCCTGTGGGAGATGAAGGACGGCCAGTCAACAAGAATTATATTCTCGGAAATCCCTCTGGTTCAGACAGCGGAAGGTATCGAGTTCTTCAGCACCGGCCAGAGCAGCTTCTCCTTCCGGGAGTACGCGGCAATTCCGGGGGCCGTGTCTGAATGGAAGACGGCACAAGCAGCCTGCTCCATAGCGCAGCGGAGAGAGGAGTGGTTCTTGAGCTATGATCTGGAGGTGCCTGTGAAGGAGATCAGGCTTGAGACCCGGCAAATCCATGAGCATAAGCTGGCCCTGCACATCGCTTCGGATGCGCTAGCGGGTGTAGAAGATGTGCTGCTCAGCATCGACTATACAGGCAATGTAGGTTACGCCTTCGCTGAAGGCCAATTATTTCATGACCATTTCTACAACGGGCTCCCTTGGGAAATCGGTTTGTCCCGGTTCCGGGATACGATTCACAGCGGGGAAGTTATTCTGGAGACCACGCCGCTGCGCAAAGGGGTGATGACTGTCGTCGCAGGTGCCGCTATGGCGGCAGAGCAACAGTTCACCGGCGAAGCAACGGCAGTCTTCCACCGCGTTACGGCTGTTCCGGTCTACCGGGTGGCGTTGACAGGGTAGGCAATTCGGAGACGGAAATCCAATGTAGTGAAGTGGAATTAGTACACTTAAATGTGCTCAAAACCCTTTCCACAACAGTATTAGTGGGAATTAGTAAACTTAATTGATTCGATTTCACCTAGAATGGTGCGAATCGGCCAGATTAGGTGTACTTTTTCCCACAAGCGCTTGCTAGAGATTAGATGGGCTAGATTTAAGTTCACTTTTTCCACTAAAATATTAAAACGGCTGCGCTGTCCAGTTAAGGACGGCGCAGCCGTTTCCATTTGTCTACATATAAGATTACCCCTTCACCGCTCCGGCGACAACGCCCTTCACGATGTACTTTTGCAGGAAGATGAACACGATGATGGAAGGCAGCACGGCCATAACCATTGCGGTCATCGCATATTGCCAGTCTGAGGTATACTGCCCTACGAAGGTGTAAGCAGCCAGAGTCAGAGTTTTCGTATCCGGCGAGCCGTTAACCATCAGCAGCGGGAGCAGGAAGTCATTCCAGATCCACATCACGTCGATGATGACGATGGTCGTCGTTACCGATTTGAGCAGCGGGAAGATGACACTGAAGAACAGCCGGAAGCTGGAAGCCCCGTCAATCGTGGCGCTTTCATCAATTTCTGCCGGAATCCCCTTAACAAAGCCATGATAGATGAATACGGCCAGCGGAGCGCCGAAGCCCCAATACAGCAGTCCCAGCCCCCAGGTGCTTTCAGAGAGATTCAGGTTTTTGGCAGTCTGCAGTACGGTCAGCATGATGGATTGGAACGGAATCAGCATCGGCATAATGCACAGGAAGTAAATGACACCGCTCAGTCTGGATTTTGTCCGTGCCAGCTTATAGGCCGCGATGGAGGAAATAAACACGATGCCGAGCAGGCCAAGGCCGGTAATGACAAAGTTGTTCAGGAACAATCTCGGATAGTTAATAAACTTCCATACATACGAGTAGTTGCTGAGCGCCAGATGCTTCGGCAGGGCGATTACATCGGTCATGACCTCGCTGAAGCTTTTTAACGAGTTGATAATCGTCAGGAAAAGCGGATACAGAAACACAAGGGAGAGGAGCACCAGAACAACCTCCAGGATGATCCGGCCTGCTTTGCTGTTGTTTGTTTTCATTATGCCTCAACCTCTCTCCGTTTGAAGACTGTAAGCTGGATCACTGTCACGACCAGGACGGCCAGGAACAGAATCAGCGCTTTCGCTGTACCATATCCGTACAGATTGTTCTGGAAGGTATCCCGGTAAATATCATAAGCGATACTGTAGGTAGTTCCGCCCGGACCGCCGCCGGTCAGCGACAGAATGACGTCGAACACCTTGATGGAGTTGGTCAGCGCCATAAAGACCGAGATGGTGATGGATGGAGCAAGCAGCGGCAGCGTGATGCTGAAGAATCTCCGCACAGGTCCGGCACCGTCAACGGTGGCCGCTTCCTTGAGATCGTCCGGCACGGACTGCAGGCCCGCAATATAGATAACCAGATAGAAACCGATGGACTGCCAGATCGAAACCCCTAATATGGAGATAAAAGCAAGCCCCGGCGTCCCCAGCCAGCTTAAGCCGAAGAACGACCAGCCTGTGCTGGCGCCCAGCGAGTTGAAGCCCTGCATGAAGATGAATTTCCAGATGAAGCCGACAATCACAAGACTGAGGATATAAGGGATAAAGAAGGCCGCTCTCAGCCAGGAGGTGGACTTCAGCTTCATATCGAGCAGTACAGCCAGCAGAATCGCCAGCACATTAACAATCACGATGTAGAGCAGCGCGTATTTGATTGTGAACCACGCCGAATTGGCAAAGTTGCTGTCCCCCGTAAAAATCTGCTGGAAATTATCCAGGCCGACAAATTTGGGATGCTTGGAGATCCCGTTCCACTTTGTCATGGAGTAGCGGATGGTCATCACAAACGGAATGTAGAACGCAATCGCGATACAGATCAGAACGGGGAGTGTGAACAGCCCGAAGTCCAGTTTTTCGCGCCATTTTCTGCCGAGTGTTTTTAACATGGTTGCACCTCTTCTTTGTTTATAGGGTGGTGGGAGTATTGTGCTTGCTTGCCACACATAACCATTCCGGTTAGTCTATATTGTGTATTATAGAGCAGACCCCTATACTCAAAAATGGATTTAAGAGTACACTTAGGGGTAAAAAGGTGAACTGAACCTTGTCCCTCAAAGTTCATGCGAGAAGGAGGTAGGGCATCATCAAAACAACTCTGTACAAGCTGTTCGAGCCTTTGCTGGAGCGGATTTCACGCCGTCTGGCGAATAAGCTCATACTCCTGTTCACGATCATTATCATCCTGGTCGTAACCTCGCTCACGTTCATTTCCTATGGAATGCTGCGCAAGGAATCGGTGAACAACAGCATCTCCAGCACGAGCAACAACCTGCTTCTGGTCGGCCGCAATCTGGAGAGCTACCTGGATGGCATTGGGCAATTGTCCCTGCCGCAAATTTCCTATGACGAGTTCAACTATGCGCTCCTGCATGAATCGGAGGACTACGCGTCCAAGATGTATGTGGAGGATTATTTGAAGAATCTTTATTTTTCCCGCAATGATCTGGAGGCCATCTACCTGTACGTGATCAAGAAGCATAAATACTATTATGTCACTAAGGAGAACTATAATATTACCGTGCGGGAGGCCGAGCACCCGTCCATCGAGAATCTTTCGTGGTACAAGCGTGCGCTGGCAAGCCCCTTTAACCGTTCGTACCAGTCTTTTGTCAAAGACAGATCGGAGCTGGAAAAAAGTGCGGATTATCCCGTTAATTCAGATAAAAGCTTCATGGGCTATCACCGGCTGCTGCGTTCGATTGTGTCCCGGGAGCCGCAGGCGGTCCTGTCGCTGTATTTCAATTCCAGTGT
This sequence comes from Paenibacillus sp. sgz302115, assembly GCF_056120445.1. Taxonomy (NCBI): domain Bacteria; kingdom Bacillati; phylum Bacillota; class Bacilli; order Caryophanales; family Paenibacillaceae; genus Paenibacillus; species Paenibacillus sp. sgz302115. Next base: position 88,665 of record NZ_JBVYOK010000009.1, on the reverse strand, counting down.
GACGGATGAGATTATGAAGGATATCCCGTTCAGCACGGGGGAGCATCTGATGTATGTCAGCCCGGACAATGAGCCGTTTGTGGTGGATAACCCGGAATTTTACCGGAACAGTGAAGCTGCGGGGCTGCTTAAGCTGCTTACGCCGGCCCTTGGCGGGCGTGTGACGTGGTCCTACAACAGGGAGAAATACCTGGTGATCTATGACATCAGCAAAAAAGAAGGCTGGAAGCTCATCAAGCCGATTCCGTACAAAAAAATCTATGAAGCAGCGACCACCACGCGCATATTAAGCTATTCGATTGGTCTGCTGTTCCTGATTGTGTCCGTTATTCTGGTCAGCTTCACCTCCAATAAAATCACCAGCCCGCTGAAGCATCTGTCCCTGCAGATGAAACGCTTCAGCACCGGCAGCTTCGACGCCGAAGCCGTAGTGGAGGGGAATGACGAGATTGCGTATCTGTCCCGCCACTTCAACAAGATGGTGGAGCGGACAAACGAGCTGATCAACGAGCGCTACAAAATGAAAATTGTTGAGAAAAACGCCGTCCTCAAGGCGCTGGAGGCCGAGATCAATCCGCATTTTCTGTACAATGCGCTGCAAGCGATTTCCACTAAGGCGCTCAAGAACAACAATGATGATATCGTTGAAATGGTCGATAATCTGGCCCTCACCCTGAGGTATTGCATCAGCGGAAAAGATGTGGTGCAGGCCAGTGAGGAGCTGAAGCATATTGAACGTTATCTGGCGCTGCAGAAGGCCCGCTTCGGGAACCGTATGCAGGTGGCCTACGACTGGAATGACAGCCTGCTTGCGCTGAGAATTCCCAAGCTGTCGATTCAGACCCTGGTGGAGAACTGCATCAAGCATGCGCTGGAGAAGGTGTCTAGTACGGTCACAATCCGGATTGAGGCCCATATTACGTCTACTCACAGCGTAATCTCCGTGCTGGATGACGGGCCGGGCATCAGCGCAGAGCGGCTTGAGCAGGTGCTCAGCTCGCTGCAGATCCAGTGGGAAGACCGCGCAGGGGAACCCGAAGAGAAGGACGACAGCATCGGTCTTAAAAATTTGAACACACGCCTAAAGCTCTTATATGGAGAAGAAGCTGGACTTACGATTGCAAGCGATGAGCAGGGCACACGAATGGATATGCGGTTACCGCGGGGAGGGCTGGGACAACATGTACAAAGTACTGATTATTGATGATGAAGAGCCGCTGCGCGAGGCGATTAATATTCTTGGGGATTGGGAGGGCCTGGGTGTTGATCAGGTGCTGGAGGCGACGGACGGCAAGATGGGGCTGGAGCTTCTGCGGCAGCACAAGATTGACCTGGCGCTGGTGGACATGAAGATGCCGGAGCTCAGCGGAAGCCAGCTCCTGCAAATCGCTGAACGCGAATTCCCTGATCTGCTGCTGATTGTCATCAGCGGCTACAACGATTTTGAATATACCCGGCAGGCCATCCGCTCCAAGGTGGTGGATTACCTGCTGAAGCCGGTGAACCGGAATGATCTTAATGCCGCTCTGCGCAAGTCAGTCGATGTGCTGGAAGCCAAACGCAAGAAGGAGAGCGAGTTCATCAGCCGCAACATTACCTTGAACATGTCCCTTCCGAAGCTGAAGGAGAAGATGTATCTCTCCATCATTGAGCGCAGCTTCAAGAACCAGTCCAATGAAGCTTTTCTGCCGCTGATCGGTGCGGACACGCCGGGCAATCATTTTACCGTAGGCGTGTTAAGGATGCTGAATCTGGAGCAGGTACGCCATGACCGGTTCCATGAGGACCGGGATCTGCTGCATTTTGCCGTAACCAATGTCATCAACGAGAACAGCGACGGCCATTTCGAGGCCTTCAGCTTCGCCAGCCCCAGAAGTGAACGGGAGTTCATCGCGATTTTCACCTTGAAGGGGAGCTACGGGGAAGAGGCGGCGTTTCTCTCGTTGCATCATATGAAGAAGGCAGTCTCTACATTGAAGGAGCTGTTCGGCATGGTCTGTGCGGGAGGCATTGGGCAGTCCTACAGCGATGTGATGGAGATCGCCCAGTCCTACGAGCATGCCAAAGGCGCGCTGGATGGAATAGATTTGCTGAATCTGAAGGAGAATATAGTCGCAAGCAGCGGATCTGCGAAGCCTGCAGCCAAGGACGCTCCTTCCCTGACGGGACGGATGCCGATGATTCTGAATGCCCTGGAGAGCGGAAACGTCAACCACGCGAAGAGCATTCTCAGTGAATTCACGCGGAAGTGGAAGGCCGCGGAGTATTTCAGCCTGGATGAAGCCGACCGGCGGATTCAGGAATTCATCATTTTGCTGGGGGATATCGCCACTCAGCTTGAGGCGGTTCCAGAGCGGCTGCGCAGCGGCAAAAGCAAGGGGCTGCGCGGGCTTGGCATCAGCAGTGATTTTGCCACCTTCGGAGAGTTTGAGGGTGTGCTGAGCCGCATTCTGGATGTATACGCCGGAGAAATCAGCAGATCGCTGGCCGGAGACCGCAGCAGTGTGCTGGAAAATATTAAAGCGTACATTGATAACCACTATTTCGAGAATATTAAAATATCGCTGTTCACGGATAAATATTTCCTGAGCAGAGAATACTTGATGAAGCTGTTCAAGGGGCAGTACGGGTATGGGATTCATGAGTATGTGCAGAAGGTCAGAATGGACAAGGCCAAGGATTTGCTGTCCGATCCCGCGCTCAAGATCCAGGATATTTCCGAGATGCTGGGGTATAAGGACAAGAACTATTTCAGCAAGGCGTTCCGCAACTACTATGAATGTTCACCTTCTGAATTTCGGCTGCTGCACTTGGAGGGAGAAAAGTGAAACGGTTACATGAGCACACTTTTTTACCCTCATAAGATCACTTATGTACATTCTTATCCTTTTTCTTTTTATTTAAAATAGCACCAAGACCACAAGAAACATGAGGAAAAGGGGGCAACATCATGAAGGGTAAAAGATTTATGGCATTATCCGCAAGTCTGCTGCTTGCTGGCGGACTACTGGCTGGCTGCGGTGGCAACAACACCAATAATGCCGCTAACAACGCAGGGGGAACAAATGCAGCGGCTAACACAGCTACTGATACTTCCAAACCTGTCACGATTAATATGTTCACCGCATCTCCAGAGTACACTGATGCCTTCAACGCTTATATTGCCGAATACAAAAAAGTGAAGCCGAATGTAACCATCAATCTGGAAATTATGCAGGCGGACTACAATACGGTGCTCAAATCCAAAATTGCCGCAGGCAGCACACCTGACGTATTCCAGACTACAGCCGGCGGAGATATCGACACCTTTGCCGAATACAGTGCAGATCTGACGAATGAACCGCTGGCAGCCGCAATGACCGATGCGGTCCGCTCTAATATGACCTCCTCGGACGGCAAAGTGCTCGGACTTCCGGTTAAAGGCAACCTGTTCGTCCTGATGTATAACAAAAAGCTGCTGGCCGATGCAGGCATCACTGAGGTTCCAAAGACCACCGCACAAATGGATGATGCCATTACCAAGCTGGAAGCCAAGGGCATCACCCCGTTCGCCAACGCTTATAAAGAGTGGTGGGTCTGGAAGCACATCTTCCAGCACTTCGTGGATGCGGCTGCTACGGATGCCGGAATTGATGCCAAGACGCTTGTAGGCAACTTTATCGCCGGCAAAACAACGTTCAAGGATCATCCGGTGCTGTACAACAACTTCTTCAACTTCATTGACACTACTGTTAAACACGGAACAGACAAGCCTCTGGAACGCGACAGCAATGCTGAAGTCAGCGACTTTGCCCTGGGCAAGGCGGCATTTATGACCGGTAAAGGCGCATGGGATGAGGAAGCGATCAAGAAGATCACCCCTGACTTTGACCTTGGCATCGCAGGTTACCCGGTCAGCGACAAACCAGAGCAATCCCAGATCATCACTGGTGCAGACCAGGCGCTGCGTATCAACAAGGATTCCCCTGTAGTGAAGGAAACGATTGATTTCTTCAACTGGCTGTACACTTCCGACTACGGCAAGAGCTGGTTCTCCACAGTGGCTAAGGTTATCCCGCCAATCAAGGATGCTCCGATGCCTGACCTGCAGATGCCTAAGGAAATGAACGAAATCCTCAAAACCGAAAAATCCGGCGACCTGTCGGTCAACTATTCGCTGGATACGTTCCACCAGAAATTTGGTGAATTGATGCAGGCTTATATCGGCGGCAGCAAAACCAAAGATCAAGCCATTGACGAAATTCAAAAAGCCTGGATTCAATTCGGATCGGCCGGGCAATAAAGCTTAGTCAATTATCTTAGGACGGCCTTGAAGGTAAGATTCATTTACCGAGGGGGCCGTCCTTTGTTGTGTGAGGGGGGAGTGCGCGGTGAATAGCCGTAACTGCGGGGAATGTTTGGATTTCCGGCCGCTGTTATGTTTGGATTTCCTGATTTAATCTGCTGGCCGCAGTAGAAATCCAAACATAAAGGCGGACGCTAACGCTCCTCCAATTCCAAACTTCCCCTCCGCTACTTCTTCACTTGTACAACAGCAATAAAAATCTTCAGTTACGAATACAAAGGAAGACTTTATAATCAGGGGAGACACCAACATTTGTCAGGAGGCCAAATTAATGATGGACAGCAAGCTCATCGAGATTGCCGAGAACGGACTTTATCTTACGATTGAAATTACGGAAGAGCAGGATGTACGGCTGCTGCATTTTGGCGCAGCGCCTTTGGAGGCTGGGTTGATTGCGGACAAGCATAAGCCGGGGTTCCGGCTGCTGGAGCTGCAGCTCTCGGGGGAGGACCGGGATGAATATCACGGCCGTACGCACCGGGCGTCGTATCCGGGGCTGCGGATGATATATGGCGGCCATCATGACAGCGTGAATACGCTTGGCCGCAAGCTTGAGATTACGCTGGCTGATCCGGTGACCGGAATCCAAGCGGTGCAGCATCTGCAGTTCTATAACGGCGTGCAGACGGTACGCTGCTGGACGGTGCTGAAGAATGAAGGGACTGCTGAAGCAGCCGTAGAATACCTTTCAACATTTGCGCTTACAGGTGTGGACAAAGAGGGCAGTGGTGACCGCAATGATAAAATCGAGGTTACGCTTGCCCACAGCGGTTGGCAGAGCGAGCTGCAGTGGCGGACCTACCGGCTGCCGGAGCTGGGGATGTCTCATCTGGCTGACCGCGGCTCCAAGCGCATCGCTGCCAGCAACACAGGCTCCTGGTCGGCGGCAGAGCTGCTGCCGATGGCAATTCTGCACAACAAGGAGAGCGGGAGCAGCCTGTTCTGGCAGATCGAGCATAATGGCTCGTGGCACTGGGAGCTGACCGACCAGTACGACCAGCTTACGCTGCTGGTCAGCGGACCGACCGAGCATGACAACCACTGGTGGCTGAAGCTTGCACCGGGAGAAGAGTTCACTTCGGTTCCGGTCGCTGTAGGAGCTGTCCAGGGAGGCATCGAGGGCGCGGCGGAGCAGCTTACCGCCTACCGCCGGATTATCCGCCGGCCGAATGAGGATAACGAGCTGCTGCGGATCATTTTTAATGACTATATGAATTGTCTGTGGGGAAGTCCGACAACAGAGAAGCTTCTGCCCCTGATTGATGCCGCTGCTGATGTCGGGTGCGAATATTTCTGCATCGACGCGGGCTGGTATGCGCCCGGAGAGTGGTGGGATGGAGTGGGCCAGTGGGAGCCTTCCATTGAGCGGTTCCCGGAAGGGATCAAGGTTGTGCTGGATTACATCCGCAGCAAAGGGCTGATTCCCGGCCTGTGGCTGGAAATGGAGGTTATGGGAATCAACAGTCCGAAGCTGGCGGAGACGGACGATAGCTGGTTCTTCATGCGACATGGCAAACGGGTCAAGGACCGCAGCCGCTATCAGCTCGATTACCGGAATCCGAAGGTTATTCAGCATGCTGATAGTGTAATTGCAAGGCTGGTGGAGGAGTATGGAGTCGGTTACATCAAGATGGACTACAATATCAATGCCGGTATCGGTACAGAGACGGACGCAGACAGCTTCGGTGATGGGCTGCTGCAGCATAACCGTGCTTATCTGGCCTGGCTAGACAGCATTTTTGCCCGTTATCCGAAGCTGGTCATTGAGAATTGCTCCAGCGGCGGTATGCGCATGGACTATGCCATGCTCAGCCGGCACAGCATCCAGTCCACCAGTGACCAGGAGGACTATGTGCAGTACGCGGCGATTGCCGCAGGCTCGCCGATGGCCCTCACACCGGAGCAATCTGCGGTGTGGTCCTATCCGCTGCGCGAGGGTGATGATGAAGAGGTCATCTTCAACATGGTCAACGCGCTGCTGCTTCGTGTACACCAGAGCGGCCACCTGGCCGAGCTGGAGCCACGGCGGCGGGAGCTGGTGAAGGAAGCGCTGGATTATTACAAATCCATCCGCGCCCACATCCCGCAAGCGACTCCGTTCTGGCCGCTGGGCTTGCCGGACAGCGAAGACCAGTGGGTCAGCTTTGGCCTGCGCCACGGCGATACGCGCTACCTCGCGGTCTGGCGGATTGCCGGAGAGGAAGATGAGGTGAAGCTGCCAATCGCCGAGCTTAAGGGGCAGGAGGCGGCTGTAAGGTGCGCCTATCCGCAGCAGCACCGCTCGGAATGGAGCTGGGACAAGACGGAAGGCATACTAACCGTATCTCTTCCACCCGGGAGAACAGCCAGATTATTTGAAGTTCATTCTTCTTAAGGCAAGCCCGGCTGTAACGGCCGGGTCAGCAATCCCCCTTCGTGAACGGGCATCAGCTCCCGTAACGAAGGGGGATTTTGTATGGACTAGACACTCAATTTTATAATGTGATAACCCGTTGACATAAACATGTTAACCGGTTAATATAAAGGTGCATCGCAAATGAATGCGCATTCAAAACAGAATGTAAGGGGAGAGTGATTTGAAAATGAGAAAGGGAGCAAGTTTCACAATCTGTTTGGCTTTGGTGCTCAGTTTGTTGGCTGGATGTTCCAAGAGCAATTCTACAAACAACTCTGCGGCAGCAACCGGGGAGCCGGCGAAGGGAGAAGCGCAGACGCAGCAGACTTCCAAGGACGTCAAGCTTACGTTCTTTAATACCTCTGCCGAAGCCAATACTGTGTTCGAGGAGCTATTTAAGACGTATCATGAGCTTAATCCGAATGTGACCATTGAACTCATTCCGACGCCAATTGGAGGAGCACAGCTTGAAAAGTTCCAATCGCTGCTGGCCTCGGGAAATCCCGCTACTATTGCCAACCTCGATCCGGGAACCATTCTGCAATATAAGGACAAATTTCTCGATTTGGAGCCTGAGAAGGCCAAATATGAAGGGCTGACCAAGCCGGGGGCTATTGAGGGCGCGTTGCTCGACGGGAAGTTCCTAGGTATTCCTTGGACGGCTCAAGGATACGGCTTGTTGTACAACAAACGGGCGGTAGAGGCAGCCATTGGGGGAGCCTTTGATCCCGCATCGGTAAAGACCCGCAACGATTTGGAAGCGCTTTTTAAGAAGATCGAAGCCGCAGGTACAGCACCGGTGATGATTCACGGAGCGGACTGGTCTTTAGGGGCTCATTATCTGGGCCTGACCTATTCTTTGCAATCGCAAAAGGTAGATGACAATCGCAAATTTGTAGAAGAACTGAAGAATGGAAAGGTCAATCTTACAGACAATCCGCAATTTACCGGTCTAATGGACACCTTTGACTTGCTGAAGAAGTACAATGCCCGCAAAAGCGATCCGCTTGTCGCAGATTACAATAAAGACAGCGCAGATTTTGCAAAGGGAGCTTCCGCATTCTACTTCATGGGAGACTGGACCTGGGCTGTAATCGGTACACTTGATGGCCGTGATAAAGAATTCGGTATCATTCCGTTGCCGATCAGCAATAATCCGAGCGATTTTGGCAACTCTCAAGTGGCATACAGCGAACCGAAGCTGTTCGCGATTGACAATTCCGGATCAACGCCTGAACAGCAGGAAGCGGCAAAAGCGTTTATCGAATGGACATTGACAAGCCAGCAGGGCCAGGATGCAATCATTACTAAAATGGGGCTGTCCATGCCTTACAAGGATCTCAAAGCAAAAGGCAGCAACGTGATTTCAGATGCCGTAAGCAGCTATGTGGACCAAGGGAAAACGATCAACATCGGTGTAATCAACTATTTGCCGCAGGATTATTGGGCTAAGACCGGGGCATCTATGCAAAAGTACCTGGTAGGAAAGATTGACCGCCAAGGACTTGCGCAAGAGGTTCAGGATTACTGGAAAACATATGCGGGAAAATAGAGGTTCATTTACTTCGTTGTTTTGAAATGAATAGATGGGTCTGAGACGCAGCCTCAGCCCATCTTTTCTTCAAGAAAGGGGGAAGCACTATGAAGAACAAGTTATCCTTAAAGAACGTAGGAACATTTCTGGTATTCGGCGGTCCCTCCGTATTTGCGTTTGCCGCTGTTGTTGTTATACCATTCGTTGTCGGCTTATATTTGACCTTTACGAATTGGGATGTTAGAACTGCCGACAGCAGCTTCATCGGTTTTGCAAACTACTCAGAGGTGTTTCACGATAAAATCTTCCTTGGCCAACTATGGTTCACCCTAAAATTTGTATTCTTCACCGTGCTTATCGCTAATTTATTTGCATTTTTCATCGCTCTGGCGCTAACCAGAGGAGGGAGAGGGGAGCAGTGGCTCCGCACAGGCTTCTTCACCCCCAACCTGGTCGGCGGTATCGTCCTCGGATATTTATGGCAAACCTTGTTCTCGCAGGTGTTGCCTTACTTAGGCAATAAATATGGATGGGAACTATTTTCCACATCCTGGCTGACAGACACACAGACTGCGTTCTGGGCACTCATCATTGCGACGGCCTGGCAATTGGTCGGTTATCTAATGATCATATATATTGCCGGATTTACAGGTGTTCCGACTGACGTTCTGGAAGCAGCCAGCATTGACGGGGCCAGCCGTTCCTCGGTTATTCGTAAAATCATACTTCCGCTTACGGTTCCGGCGATCGTGATCTGCATATTCATTTCGCTGTCCCGTTCATTCCTGACTTATGACATCAACCTTTCCTTGACCAAAGGCGGACCCTTCAATTCGACCGAGCTCGCCACTTACCATATAGTTCAAAAGGCCTTCCTGTCCAATCAATATGGCATCGGTCAGGCGGAAGCCGTCGTCTTGTTCGCTGTCGTAGCAATCATAGCGCTGACTCAATCTTATCTGCTCAAGAAATTGGAGGTGGAATCATAATGAATGCTCAGCGGCTCAACTCTCGGCTAAAAACGGTGTTTTTGTATATGTTGTTGCTTGCATTTTTGACTCCCTTCCTGCTGATTGTAATGAACTCTTTCAAAACAACGCAGCAATTCTTTGAAAATCCTTTGTCGTTGCCTACAACGTTAAAATTTGATAACTATGCAAGTGCATTTAAGGACATGGACTTTTTGCAGGGATTTATGAATTCGCTCATCATCACCGCCGTTGCTGTATTCACTATCATTATTTTTTCGGCGATGACAGGGTATTTGTTTGTGCGCTATAGATGGAAGTTAAATGCATTCCTGTTTTTCCTTATGCTGGCCTCAATGGCGCTTCCATTTCAGGTGCTTATGATTCCTCTGGTTATGCTATATGGGAATATGGATCTGCTAAACAATAAAATGACCTTGTTGTTTATGTATTTGGGATTCGGGGTTCCCTTTGGCGTATTTACCTTTCACGGATTCATCAAAGGAATTCCCTATGAGCTGGAGGAATCTGCTTTTATCGAAGGCAGCTCAAGGCTGAGAACGTTTTTTAGTGTCGTGTTGCCTTTGTTAAAGCCGGTTTTCGTAACGCTGCTTGTCTTGGACGTGCTTTGGATTTGGAATGATTATTTGCTGCCGAGCCTTGTGCTGCTGTCTTCAGACCAGAAAACGTTGCCGCTGTCAACCTATGCCTTCTTTTCTTCCTATTCCGTTGATTACGCGCCTTTAATGGCCGGGCTCATTATGACGATCATTCCTGTGCTGATCATCTATCTATTTTTACAAAAGCAAATCATTAAGGGCATTACGGAAGGGGCTTTGAAATAAGCGTTTTCTTGCTGAAATAAACCCGGATTTAATTTATAATTGGATAAAAAAGCAAGGTGGTCTTTATGCCAAAAATTAAAGACGTCGCAAAACAGGCTGGTCTCTCTGTTAACACGGTTTCTCGTGTGCTCAATAATCGGGGTTATATCAGTCAGGAGACCAGGGAAAAAGTGTATCAGGTTATGAAAGAGCTGAATTATCAGCCGAACGAAATGGCCCGGGCGCTGTTCAAAAAGAAATCAAATATGATCGGACTGATTATACCTACGGTTGCGCATCCTTTTTTTGCCGAGCTAACCTATTACCTTGAGTATTTCGCGGATCAAAAGGGCTATAAACTGCTGCTGTGCAATTCCAACCGCAATGTCTCCAAGGAAGCCGATTACATCGACATGCTGAAGAAGAATCAAGTCGACGCAATTATCATGGGCAGTGCTGTGCTGGATGTCCAGCATTATCTTCACTTGAACCTGCCAATTGTCTCATTCGACCGCGTTTTATCTGAGGATGTTCCTGTCGTTACCTCAGACAATTTTGAAGGCGGCAAACTCGCTACAAAATTATTAATTGATAAAGGCTGCCGCAAACCGGTTTTCATCTATCGTGGAATAGACGGTCCTTATCACCAGGCTATGTTGGCTAGCGGGAGAGGGCAGGGATATGATGCAGAGCTGAAGAACGCAGGAATAGAACCCCTGCACTTTCAACTAGAAGAAGAAGGAATGGATGACAGCGAGAATGAGTGTGCAATTGTCCGTTTTTTACAAGAACATCCAGAAATAGACGGTGTATTCGCCAGTAGCGATGTGATTGCTGCCAAGGTCATTCATGCTTGTCATCAACTTAAGAAAGACATCCCTTCAGAGATCAGAATCGTCGGGTACGATGACGTTCAGCTCGCATCCCTGATTACGCCGCATCTTAGCACGGTCAGACAACCGGTTCGGGAAATGAGCGAATACATGATTCAGTTAGTTGTTAAGCAAATCGAGGGTGAAGAAATTCACATGCAGAGCACGTTTCCGGTTACTCTTATTGAGCGGGGTACGACATAAGACAAGAGCAGTGGCGGTCTCTCTGCCAGAGGGAGAAACTTCACAGGGTCAGCGCAGAAGAGGCCGGATTCTTCCTGTGAGGCTGTGCCTCATCTTGTGTATTAACCGGTTAACATAGTGGATGTAGAGAACTTATTCTGGAAAGGAGGTTATGGATGGGTGTAACGATTAAAGATATTGCAGAGAAAGTGGGAGTATCGGTCACGACAATTTCCCGTGTTCTCAACAACCGGGGATATTTAAGCGATGGGCTGAAGAAAAGAGTAAGTGAAGCCATGGAGGAGATGAATTACCAGCCGAATGAGCTGGCGCGGTCTTTGCTGCGCAAAAAATCCAATGTCATAGGTCTTATCATTCCTGATATTTCTCATCCGTTCTTCGGAGAATTAACCAAGCACATTGAATCCTACGCCTACGATCAGGGGTATAAGCTGATGCTGTGCAATTCCTTGCTCCACAAGAAAAAAGAGAAGGAGTATATCGATTTGCTGAGAGCCAGTCAGGTTGATGGAATTATAATGGGCAGCCATACGATGAGAGTGGAGGATTATATGTCAATTAACCTTCCACTAGTAACTTTGGATCGGCAAATTTCAAAATCAATTCCTTTTATTTCCTCTGATAATTACCATGGAGGGGTATTGGCGACCAAGCTGCTATTAAAGAAAAATTGTAAAAAGATAGCATATATTAGCGGGAATTTACGGCTTAACCTACTGGCCAAGCAGAGGCATGACGCTTTTCTGGGACAAGTGAGCGGAACAGACGTTGAGTTCATCGTTAAACAAACGGATCTGAACGGCTTTAAATACAAGGAGTACGAGGAACTGGTCTGCCGCTTATTTCAGGAACATCCCGATATTGACGGTGTATTTGCCAGCAGCGATATGCTGGCATTACAAGTGTTGAAGAATTGCAGAAAGATTGGCAAAGCCGTTCCCGATGAAGTAAAGGTGATTGGGTATGATGGAATTTCTTTTGGCAACGTGGATGATTTAACTACCATTGAGCAGCCAATCAAGACAATGGGAGAACTGGCAGTCACGTATCTGCTTCAGCAGATCGCGGGCGAACAGGCACCGCTTGAGACCGTTCTTCCGGTCAAATTGCTCGAGAAGGGAACGACTTGAGTGTTCGGAATACGAAACATAATGGAGGAATTATAGATGGATTTTATGAACAGAGTAGCCCCGGAATTAAAAAAAGGGATATCGCAATTGCCGCCGCTCCATTTGCCCGGAGATCTGGCTTCGGCCCGGCAGTTTGTTCAACCGCCTGCTGAAAAGTCGGAGTTCGTTCGAATTACGGAACGCACTCTGCCGGTAGCCGATTCGAATCAGATACCGGTCAGAATCTATGAACCGGCTCAGCGGGATGGAACCGCGCTGCCAGCGCTGCTCTGGACTCACGGCGGCGGTTATGTGCTTGGTTACCCAAGCGGAGATGATGCGTTATGCGAAAGCTTTGTAGAGGCAGCGGGCTGTATCATTGTATCGCCTGATTACCGGCTTGCGCCTGAGCATCCGTTTCCGGCAGCCATTGAGGATAGCTATGCAGCATTGTGCTGGCTGGCTGAACCGGGCAATGATCTCAATGTAGATTTGTCCCGGCTCGCAGTTGGCGGGGCGAGCGCTGGAGGCGGGCTGGCCGCAGCCTTGGCGCTAATGGCCCGGGACAAGGGCGGTCCTTCCCTCTGCTTCCAGATGCCGCTGTATCCGATGATCGACGAGCGGAATGTTACGCCTTCCAGCCATGAAATTACCGATCCGGCGGTCTGGAACCGGGCCAACAATCTGGCCGCGTGGGAGATGTATCTTGGAGGACCTGCCGGCGACAATGTATCTCCTTACGCAGCGCCCAGCCGCTCAAATAATTTGACCGGTCTGCCTCCCGCCTATACGTGTATTGGACAGCTTGATCCATTTCGGGATGAGACGATTGAATATGTCGCCCGATTGGCACAGGCCGGTGTCGATGTGGAATTTCATCTGTATCCCGGCGGCTATCATGGCTTTGAACACGTTGTTCCGGACGCTGAGGTTAGCAGGCGCGCCAGAACGGATTATGTCAACGCATTGGCAAGAGCCTTAAGCTGATTCGATTCCGCAATGTGTGCGAGGTGTAATGAAGACCCTTCGTGAGCGGGAAGGAATTCGACCAATTCACGGAGGGATTTTAGCTATATCAGTTGAACTATAGATTTTCATATTGGGGTCTGGTCGTAACTACGTGGAATGTTTGGACTTCCGGCCGCTGCCCGTCTCCAATTTTTCTTCAAGTTCAACTGATTTAGCTTTGTATAAACTTTAGGCATATCCGCAATAAGCGTCTTGTGTAATAAAATGATATCCAAAGTACTAAGGCTAGACATAGGCCAAATGGAATGCTGAACATAACCGGCAAGGAGTAACCGGGGGATATCCTCATTCCTATGCCGCTCACCCCCAAGGTTCGCAGCACGCCTGCAATCGGAGCAATAAGAGCACAAATTGCACTCCCCGCTAACCAAGTACCAAGAATCGGCACGAAAAATAAGATGACACAGCTTTTTGCGATGAATTTTAGTATATAAGGCCTTGAATTAGAGTAGTGTCTCATACAATCCTCCGGTACCATTGATCTGGACGATTTTGTCTACTCGTGATTTGGAATCAACTGTAAGCGTTCTGCTATAACGGACTTCTTGAATAATGCATCCGGGTCCAATGATGATATCCTCCCCGCTGACGATGCTGGCTGTCGTCCGATACAACTTAACTGCCGCACCTTCAATGGTCTCACAGCTTAATCTCCGAAATGGGCTCATCAAAAGATTAATCAACCTGGAAGAAGGCGATATGGTAATGTTCTTTCCAGCCGTCATGTGTTTAATCATGCATCTTGAACCCAGGCGAATATGAATTGTTCTGGCGCAGGACAAGCTGTTGATCCGCACACTGCCGTCCGCTCGAAAATCTTCTGCAGCCGCTTCTTGTGTTACAGATAAGTATCCTGAAGAGTTAACCCGTCCTGTCCGAAGGGACTTAGTCCGAAGACTTCCGAGGATGGCTACTTCATTCGCTTGGCAGGAATGTCCAATGGAGCATTCACCTTTTATCTTCAGCTCCTCTGCTTTCAAATCACCTTCAACATGCAAATGTCCAACAACGTTCACCAGAGAAGCCTCCATATTTCCCCGCCGTATCAGGGACCCGCGTACTTTCACCGGAGGTTCTATAAATTGAACTGGATTGGGCATTTTGAGGTTCACCCCATTTTCATTTATTTTAGTAACTAAAATATATATTAATTGAAATATATAATCAATATAATAAATTTGAATAGCACACAAAAAACTGCACCTCATGCAGAGAGTGCAGTGCGTTCTATAGAATATTTACTTATTTTACAATGTCGCCCATCAGGTCATTGATCTTCTGCAGCGTCTTGGATATTTTGTCGAGATCAGCCGCCTCGAATGCATCAAATAGGGAACGGATACGCTCAGCTCCTTGTTCTGTGAGAACGATTTTGACCACTCTGCGGTCTTCCTTCGTCCGGATTCTTTCGACAAATCCCTGGTCCTCCAGTTTATCGCACATGAACGAAGCGGCTCCAGGCGTAATCATGAATCTTTCAGCAATATCTGTTATATTCAAGCTCCCCGTGAGCTGAAGCTGGAACATTAACATGATTTGGTTCTGGGATAGCGATTCCCGCTTAGATATCAGGTCTACGAAAGCCTGTGATTTCTGCTGTACACTGGCCATATTATCCATGACTCTATAAATGGCTTGTTCTTTCTCTGCTTCTGCGCTCATGGAAACACTCCAATTTAATATAGTGATTAAAATATATAGAAGGTATAACTTTACTGTCAAGTGGAGAGGTCTATATAATAACTGCCAGATCAGGCCTAAAATCAGTATTTTGTCGAATGCGCTCAAAATTTTGTCGAATTTTTTGTCGATTAATATCAAAAGATGTAGAAATAAAATTGACAGGAAAGAAATAGCACCTTACAATGCAGATATAAAGTAATCATTTCAACTTTTTAGAAGCGTTTATAGCTTTTAACACCAATGATTATATAAGTGATATTTCAAGGGAGGATGCAAAGATGAAAGCAACAGGTATTGTAAGAAAAGTAGATGAACTGGGACGTATCGTGATTCCGATTGAACTTCGCAGAACGATGGGAATTGACATAAAAGACCCGCTTGAAATTTTTGTCGACGGCGAAAAGATCATTCTCAGAAAATATGAGCCTACCTGCATTTTCTCCGGAAGTGCGGAAAATCTGATCAACTTCAAAGGCAAAATGGTCAGCAAAGATGTGCTTGACGAATTGATCGCGAGCTTCGACCGCGTATAATCTGATTACCCAACATCCCAAGGCTTATAACAGAAGGGACCGGAACAGTGCCGTAATGGTGCTTGCTTCCGGTCCCTTTTGTCCTATATCATAGGCCTATGTAAAAATAATGAAAGGGATGGGTCGTTCATGAAACTGAAGAAACCGGAAGCAATAATCTTTGATATGGATGGAACACTGTTTCAGACGGAGAGCCTGCTTTTGCCAGCTTATCATAAAATGTTTGATGCGCTGCGCGCGGAGGGGCTGTATCACGGGCCGACTCCGCCTGAAGAGCTGATTCTAAGCAGCCTGGGCATGGTATTGAGGGATATCTGGAAGAGAGTGATGCCGGATGTCGATGAAGCCGTTCACCGCCGTGCCGATGAGCTGCTGCTGCAGCTGGAGGTTGAAGGACTGGAAGCCGGAGGCACATTACTGTATCCGAAGGTAACTGAGACTCTTGCGGCGCTGCATGAGCGTGGTGTGAAGCTGTTCGTAGCCAGCAATGGGCTGAAGGACTACATTGACAGCATTGTTGTGGTGCATAAGCTGAAGGGACTGTTCGATGGACTCTACAGCGCAGGCGGACAAGGCACTGCGACCAAAACCGAGCTGCTGCGCATTCTGCTGGACGATAACGGCATCAAGGATGCCTGGATGGTCGGTGACCGCTCGTCTGATGTGGAGGCCGGCAAAGGCAACGGGCAGACGGTCATCGGCTGTGCCTACGCAGGTTTCGGACGGCAGGATGAGCTGAAAGGCTCTGACGTAATTATATCCGCCTTCGATGAACTGATCGCGCTGTACGACAACGCGGAATAAGGCTTCTGCCCGAAGCTATAGCATCTTTCGTATGGAACGAAAATACATGTACACCCCTGAGATTGTAAAATATAAGCAGCTCATAGACAGAAAACGCCACAAGCTTAAGATTTCAGCGGAGTGGTGAAACAATCGTGTCAGTGCTGATAACGTGATGAATACAAAGGCAAGATCGTACAGCAGCGGGAGCAGGATCTGCTTCAGGCCTGCCTCACTGCGGTGCAGTACTCTGAAATTCCAGCAGGCGGCAACCAGCTCCAGCATGAGTATTCCGGCAGCAGCCCCCTTGTAGCTGAACCCCGGGAGCGCAACCAGAAAATACTGGATAATGACAGCACAAATGATTCCTGATAAAAGCCCGAAAAATGGATTTTTGCGAATATCCTTTGCCCATAAAATGCTGGTTGAGATTTCCCGGAAGCCCACGATAAGCGGAATGAGCGCCAGATATCGGATCACCTGGTTAACGCGCGCGGTATTAAAGATAAAGAAGGACAGCTCATCCGCATACACGAACAAAAACAATCCGCAGACCAGTCCCCATAACCAGCAGGCATAAAGCGCCAGGCTTGAAAGGCTGGCCACTCTTTTCTGATTTCCCTGCTGCCAGGCGGCGGCAATATGCATGGATACAGTATGACTGAGGGCTCCGGTCAGAAGCGTGGGGGAATACACGATAATGACCGCCATACCGTAGATCACTCCGTATATTGCAGTCGCTTCGGAGGTGCTGTATCCCGCTGCCAGCAGCCGGTTTGGAATAAGAAGAGCATCAATGAATTCCGAAGCCGGGATAAGCATACGTGTGGCTGAAATAACAAGTGAAGTTTTGACGAACCATATCAGGGGCAGAGGCCGGTGAAAAGGCTCGATAAAGGTGATCTTCTTGTTGTTCAGAGAAATATAAACGGTCAGCAGGGTGAACGAGATTACAGCCCCAATCAGAGTGCCATATAGTCCATAGCCTACTGCCCGCTCAATTCCAAGCCACCCCAGCTGCCAGATAATGAGCAGCATGAACAAAAATCTGGATGCCTGCTCGGCGATCTCCGACCATGCAATAACTCCGATTTGCTTAATTCCTTGCAGATATCCTCTTGCCAGACTTAGCAGCGGAACTGCAAAGATGGAAGGAGCCAGACTGCGGACCGCGTACTCCAGGGACGGATTGCCAAGCAAACCGGAGATCACAGATGAATTGCTGTAAATCACGAGACTGATTATTCCTCCTGAAAGAATCATGCATAGCGTGATGATCTTCAGGAATTTCCAGCCTTGTGAGGGCGTTTTTGCGGTTGCAATGGCAAGTGTCGTGGGTATGCCGCCTGTCAGCATAAGCACGAAGCCATAGAATGAATAGGCAATTTGGTAAAGTCCGATTCCTTCTGCGCCAACCAGCCGGGTCAGGACCACACGGCCGGCCAGTCCGATCAATTTTACTAGCAGCATGGCGCCGGCCCTGATTGCGGACTGCTTTAAAAGCCGGGGTATTCTCATATTTCCTCCAGCACAACAGCATAGGTTTATATATCTACTGTATTACGATAAACCTGTGTTATGCTGACAAGCATCAATTTACTAATCCCTGATGTGAAACAATTGATACTTGGTATTCCGGTCCCAGCCCAGATCAAAGGGCACCCGGTAGCGGTCTGCTGTGTGGGAGTTGACCAGAGGATAGCCGTGATCATCAAAGCCGACAACGACGGAGAAATGGTCCGTATCGTTATGGCGCAGAATATAACCGATAAGATCACCAGGCTGAAGCTCTGAAACCGCACCCTCCGGGTGTTTTTGCGAAGGAGTTACGATATGCTTGTAATCGCCCTTGGCAATAAGCTTGCCATAGCCGGACCTGGTAAGGAAATTACTGAATGCATCGGTTTGCACCCAGGTTTGTGTACCGCCTGAATTGGCAAAATACCGCCACCCGCCTGCAATGGGCAAGCCTCCGCCCTCCTCCTGATCCCCGATGACCTGTGAAGCAAAATTGGTGCAGTCGCCGCCTTTACCCGTGTAATCCAAATACTTTTTGTTATAGTGATGCTGATTTCCTGCGCCCCATGCGGCACCGGCATATTTATGGGCATATTGCACGGCACGCTTGCGCTTATATTTTTTACCGTCAACCGGCTCCAATTTGGCTTTGGGTGATGAAGCTGTTCTCTCCGGTCCATCCGCAATTTTGCGGGGGTCCTCATCCAGCGGATCAAGATACCATTCCCGTGCAATCTTCCACGTACCGCCATCTTTCTTTAATGTGAGAAAATGCCTCGTTCCAACACCGAAAACCTGTTCCGGCGTCATCACTTTATTGATGTATACATATCCTACTTTATGTGATTGAACCAGGGAAATTTTGACCATATCGCCAATGATGCTCTGACGGATGATACGAATGCCGGACTCTGAGCTTGTCAGTTTAATGGTTCTTTTTGCTGCCCAGCTATTTACATACTCGGCCCGTGAACGCTCATGCTCCAGCGCCATTTGGCTTAATTTTTCCGGAATATAATACTTGTTAATGACCTCCGACTGAGGGTGGAGCAACACCTCCGCCCTGTCCTTGAAAATTTGGTTCAGCGTTGATTCAATTTCATGCTTATCTGAATCTGCTGCCGCCTTTGGGAGCGGAGAATACATAGCTGCCGCTAATATTATTACAATGGCTGCTGCACGCAGACACCTGTTTCTTCTGAACTGCTTCATCATTTATCACCTATCTTCGCAAAGATGACTAACCTGTGTTCATGTTCCTTTTTCTTTCTGCTGTACCTTCCCGTACAGGTGATAAGATTCAGGCGGTATTCCTCCGTCTTGCCGAATATCCGCTCCACCGGCGCTTGTGCCGGAGCAAAGATCTCTGCCGACTCAACAGTATAGGCCAGCTTGTGGTTTTTCTTGTCGGAGACAATAATCCGGTCTCCCGGTTTCAGCCTCTTCAATTTATAGAACACCGCCGGACCTGTGTAGCTGTCCACATGCCCGTCGATAATAACGTTTCCCTTTTCCCCGGCTAAAATTCCCGGATACAGAATACCCGCCACTTTGGTGTCCTTGGGCACATCCATTTGACCATTGGTCAGAATAGTAACAGGCTTGATTGCTGCCTTCACTGAGATCGAAGGAATCTCCATCCGGACCGGCAAAAATTTCACTGGAAGAATCTCGGTCTGTTGGAGTTTCGACATTTTGGGCTTCTCCGTCGGCACCGGCGAGGGCGGTAAGGACGGTGAGGATTCGGGAATCATTGCTTCCTGCTGTTCCTTGTTGCCGGATGGGGATTCGAAGCAGCCGGCAAGACTGAGACAAATGAATATCAAAAAAAATACGGATATCCCTTTTTTCATGTGTAGAAAAGAAAGAGGGAGAAGTGAGATTCGCCCTCTTTCATCCTCCTATTCCATTTGCTCGCTGGCACCGCCGAAGCCGGATTTTGGCATTTTGGTTGCTTTGGCTTTAATGCTCTTAGCTTTCATGCTTTTTGCCTTCAGGGCTTTTTCCTTCAGAATTTTCCCTTCCATGCTTTTTGCCTTGAGTCCTTTAGCATGCGTGTGCATTTTCTTAGCATGCTCTTTGTGCACTTTTGCTTTGTGGACGTTTTCGGCATGTAATTTCTTCTCATGCTTTAGCTCATGTTTTGTTTCAACAGGAGCAGCTTGTACCACAGAAGCGGCGCTCATCATCAAACATACCGACAAGATCGCTACAGACAACTTTTTCATTAAATAAATTCCTCCTCGAAGAGTTTTTCCCCGAAATTAATATTGCCCAAAACCCGATTTTTAGTTAGTCAAATAATGCCACCAGTCAAAATTCCCGGCATTACTGGATGTCATCCGGTGCCCGGTCAAGATTTGTTTTATTGCATAGCTTAATGTATCCCTGAACCCGCAGGATAAAAACGAAGAGCTGAAGGGAGCTCGGTTGTAATGGAAAAGTCCGTTAAGCTTCCCAAAAATAAAAAATTAACGATTATACAAGTAATTTCAAATTATCCACAGGCCCAGCCCCTGCCTTCCGTTAAGGGAGGGACTGAGAAAATTGTTTATGAGCTGACAGAGGAACTGATCAGACGGGGACATGAGGTCTATTTATTTGCAGCTTCTGGGAGCAGGAGCAAGGCAAAGCTTATCACTTATCCTAAGGGGCTTAGGCACGGAGGCCTCGCAAGATTTGTGCTGAGCAAAATTCCTGAGCGGACGGATATTATCCATGACCATTCGTTCCGTTCCGCGCTTGGCACAGTTAATCCTAGGATTCCTACGGTGTGCACAGTCCATATCCCGGTCAAGCGGCGCGTTAAGTATCCAGTATACGTAAGTAAGCGTGCCCGCCGGATATTGGGGAACAACAAAGGCTTATATGTTTATAATGGGATAAATCCTGGTGAATATGAATTTAGTACAGATAAACATAAATACATGTTGTTTTTAGGCAGGATTATTCGCAACAAGGGGGTTCTGCAGGCCATACAAGTTGCTGAAAAGACGGGGAAGAAGCTGATTATCGCCGGCCCTGTGAAAAACTCCAAGTTTTTTCGCACTGAAGTTATGCCCCGCATCCGGAAAAATCCGAATATCCATTATGCTGGACCTGTTGGCGGAAAAGTAAAGCAACAGCTAATCAAACATGCGGAATGTGTGCTGTTCACGTCATTATGGGAAGAACCCTTCGGTCTTGTAATGGTTGAAAGCATGGCTTGCGGCACTCCGGTGCTGGCACTCAGAAAAGGTGCAGTGCCGGAAGTATTATCCGGATTTCCTTATCTGATATGCAATACTGTGAGTGAGATGGTACTAAAGGTAAGGCAGAAGAAATATCCTGCTCCGCACCTCTTGAGAGCATATGTTCATACAAGATTCACCAATAAGAAGATGACAGATAGTTATTTAAGGATATATCACGAAGTTCTTAAGAGAGAATCCGGTAATAAAAATATCCATCCAGTATACGATTAACAAACGGCATGCTCCGATTCAGGGGCCATGCCGTTTGTTTTTTTGCTGTTTATTTATGGGATAATTTAGGCAGCGTGGATATGACTTTGTTGTAGATTCCGATTAACAGGGTTACAACGGGATTCAAGCGGGAGCGCATTGTATAAACCAAAAAGCTGATTAGAGCGGCGAGTACGGCTGATCCTGCAATATCTCCGGGGTAATGTACTCCGACATACACACGGGCAAATCCGGTTATGCATGCCATAGCCAAGGCCAGTGTTCCCCATTTCCGGTCTGCGAACAAGAGGCTGAACGCAAGTGAAAAGGCGAGCGTGGAATGATCGCTTGGAAAAGAAGCATCTGCACTGTGTGGAATCAGCTGGTGCACAACATGGAGTACAAATGGACGAGGCTGATTGACCTCAGGAGATATCCATAAAGCTGCTATTGCCAGAGCGACCGCTGCGGACAGAAGAGCATAGAATGCGTACTGCTGATATTTCTCCTTATGGGTGAACCATAAAATACCGATCATAGCAATCATCACCCATACAATATCCTGTGCACAAAACTCCATTACATCATCAATGAAATCCCATTTACCGGCAAAATTATTGACAATTTGAAATAACTGATAGTTCATTAAGGTTCTCATCCTTACTGTTTTTATTTTGAATTATAATCTGCAATTATTAATGATCTCTTAAATTAATCTTAAGAATGAATATGGAAACAGCTGATGAATAAGAAATTACACTGGACAGGATACTACTCCCAAGCGGGTGGTTCCTGTCCATTTTTCAGGTTAAGCAAAGGAGGAAGTGAATGTGGAGCAGTCCATCCTGGTTATAGACGATGAAGCAAAAATCTCCCGGCTTCTGGAACTGGAGCTGACTCATGAGGGTTATCATGTGGAAATTGCCGAAACCGGCAGGGAGGGATTAGAGAAAGCACTCAGTCAAGAATGGGAGCTCATTATTCTTGATATCATGCTTCCTGAACTTAACGGAGTGGAAGTCTTAAGAAGATTAAGGAAAGTGGATGCTTTTACTCCTGTGATTCTGGTAACTGCCCGCAATACCACTTCTGAAAAAGTAGCCGGGTTAGATCAGGGGGCTAATGATTACATTACGAAGCCATTTGAAATTGAGGAGCTGCTGGCCAGAATCAGAGCCAATATCAGACTTCGCGGGAGCCTCCCTTCTCCAGTGAAGCCCCCATCCCTTATTCAAATTGAAAATTTAATCATTGACAAAAACACGAGAGATGTGGTCCGTGAAGGGCAGAAGATTGAGCTTACCCCCAAGGAGTTCGATCTATTGGTTTATTTGACAGAGAACAAAAACCATGTACTGAGCCGTGAGCAGATTATTCATCATGTTTGGGGTTTTGATTTTGTCGGAGATACCAATGTAGTCGATGTCTATATCCTTTATGTTAGAAAAAAGATTGATTCCGGGTTCAAAAACAAGCTGATCAAAACCATCCGCGGGGTCGGTTATTGTATCAAGGAGGGGGAGGAGTGAAGCTTGGAACCAAAATCACTTTACTGACCACTCTTTTGCTTATTGGCATTTTATTGTGTGTAGATGTCGCAGTGTATTCATTATTTATTAATAATGCCGCCCAAAATGCGGGTGAAATGCTGCTGGGCAAATGGGAGCCTATTGTGGAACAAGCGATATTCTTGAATGAGAAAGCTCAGAATTCATTGCTTAACGATTCATTAACAGAAGATAACGTGATTCGGATAACTGTAGCCGGTTCAACTGCCATACGCAATATCTCGAATGGTGCTGATTATAATCTGGATGGGGTACCGGTTAACTATAGCTCTACTAAAGGCATCAAGCTTCTACAGAAAGAGGGCAAACGGATACTTGTGGTCTGTATTCCTGTGGTCACCTCCAATGGCAGCTTGACCAGGTTTGAGATCGCAGAGAAGCAGGAGGACTTGGAGACCAATATCCGTATTCTGGTTACGACACTGACATTCACCACCTTCGGAGCCGTGCTTCTGGGCATGCTGGGTGGAAGCGTGCTTTCCCGTACGGTTGTGAAGCCCATTTCAAGCAGTATACGGACGATGAAGGAGATCGAACGCAGTCTGACCTTTAAGAAGATCCCGGTTAAGGGGCAAAGTGCTGATGAGCTTTTTGAAATGGCAGAAACGTTTAACCGGATGATGGACAGGCTGGAGGAGAGCTTCTGGAGCCAGCAGCAGTTTGTTTCCGATGCCTCCCATGAGCTCAATACAACACTAATGATCATAGAAGGGTATTCGAATATGCTTAGACGCTGGGGAACACATGATGAAAAGGTGCAGGAGGAGGCGGTAAGCTCCATTTATGAGGAAACTAAACGCATGAGAGTGATGACACAACAGTTGCTCAATCTGGCTTCCTCCCAGCAAGGCGGACAATTAACTCTCGAAGCTGAGGAGCTAATACAAACCTGTAAGCAAGTGATAGCCCACTTCAGGCAGTTAAGCACGAGGAAAATCATCCTGCATGTAAAGGAAAAGGAGATTGTTATCCAAGCGGATCACAGTAAAATAAAGCAGCTATTGATAATTTTGCTGGACAACGCCTTGAAATACAGCACAGCCCCGGTAGAAATACATATATCTAAACAAGCCGAGTACGCTCAATTCATCGTTAAGGATTATGGAATTGGCATCCCCTTGGGAGAGGTAAAGCATGTATTTGAACGGTTTTACCGTACCGACAGTTCGCGTCACAGAAAAACAGGGGGAACAGGCCTGGGCTTGCCCATTGCCAAGTCGATAGTGGAGGAGCATCACGGCTGGATTCAAATTGAGAGCAATGAGGGTACTGGAACCGAGGTTATTGTGAAGCTTCCGGCAGTTCGTCCATCCAGAATGCCTGACCCTTAGGTATAGCTCCAGATAGACAAACAAGCCGTCTCTGTATGTAAACAGAGACGGCTTGTCCTCCCTTAAGGCAAGACTCTGCGCGCTGTTGCGTAGTGGGAGTTCCACCAGCCGGTATTCAGAGAAGTGATCGTGACTCCACCTTTTCCGAACGTGTGCAGCAATTTTCCATCGCCCATATAAATGGCGACATGATGAATAGGGGAATAGAAGAATACAAGGTCTCCCGGCTGAAGCTGATCCCTCGGTACGAATGTGCCGACAGTGGACTGCTGTCTGGAAGAGCGCGGAAGAGATATTCCACTCTGTTTAAATACAAACTGCGTAAAAGAGGAGCAGTCGAAAACATCGGTTCTTCCGGACTTAGCTCCGAATTGATAAGGAACCCCTTGATATTTCAGGCCTGTCGAGATGATTTGATCCGCAATAGATGTAGATGTAGATGTAGCTGTAGCTGTAGCTGCATAAGCCATATTTGTGTTATCCAAAAAACCTGTCCCTGCTGAAAGCAAGGCTATCCCTAAGCTGACTCCAATACCAAACTTGCGGAAACGTCTTTTTTTGTAAGCTGTATTCATATGTTGCCTCCCATTGTTTTGTTAGGGTGATCACCTGAATAAACTCTATCACACTTAAATTCAACAACATTTACCAAGTGCTGATGGATAGCTGAATACGTCTGCTTTTCCCGCCTTTTATTAGAGTACGATGAGAATTTTCTCATCTGCTTCTTATTGACAGAAAATAAGGATCAGGATGAATAAATTAAGAAACGCTTAAGAAACGCTTCACGACCAGTTTATACTTGAGGATTACATTTAACAGACGGACCGAGTTGATTACAGGAGGTTTAACGACGTTGCCTAATATCTACAATTTCCCCCTTGTATCCGCCCTGATCTCAATGATCTTAGCCCAGGGGATCAAGGTGCCCCTGAATTTTTTTCACACTGGAAGCTGGAACCCGTCACTGGCTTTCAGTACGGGAGGAATGCCAAGCTCCCATTCGGCGGCGGCAGCTTCACTGGCTGCGTCTGTAGGAATTTTAAATGGTTTTGATTCTTCTTTGTTTGCCATTGCTGCGGTTGTATGCACAATTACAATGTACGATGCCGCCGGGATTCGCCGCCACGCAGGGATGCATGCTGCTCTTTTAAATCGTATAACGCAGATTACAAGTGACGAGAAACCGCCGGAACCGCTTAAGGAGCTTCTTGGACATCGGCCTCTTGAAGTGTTGGCCGGAATGGTGCTGGGCGTCACAGTCAGCTTTATTTTGAATATTATCGTCTAAATGAAACGGAGTGAAAGCTAATGCATCAATTGTTGGCCTGGATATCAGAAACCGCCCTGAGTCTGGTAAATACATTAGGAATTTGGGGGATTTGGATCGGAATGATTCTGGAGAGCGCCTGCATCCCAATTCCCAGCGAGGTAATTATGCTCAGCGGCGGTTTTCTGGTTGCCCAGGGATCACTTTCATTTGTGGAGGTTGTTGTTGCCGGGGTTGTCGGGAACCTCATCGGGTCAATGATTGCCTATTATGCTGGCAGAGCAGGCGGCAGGCGGCTGCTGGATAAATACGGAAAATACATCCTGCTGAATGCGCATCATATGGAGCAGGCGGAGCGCTGGTTTGCGCGTTTTGGAGAAGGGACCGTATTCTTCACACGGATGCTGCCTTTTATACGGACGTTTATCTCCTTGCCGGCAGGGATTGCCGGGATGAAGGGCTGGAAGTTTATAGTGTTCACCTCGCTTGGCTGTATCCCTTGGAACATAGCTCTTGTCTATCTGGGATACCGGCTGGGAGGAAATTGGAGTATTGTGGAGCAGTATTTGCGCCCAATCAGCTATGCGGTTTGCGGAGTAGTGGTGCTACTACTAGCTTGGTGGCTGTTGCGGAGAAAAAAAGAACGGGCCGCTTAGAACGCCCTTACTACTCCGGCATGACTTTCGGATGCCGGGTGAAATGTCGTATGATAGGAACTAAAAAGGCAGGGTGATTACCGGATATGTCCATTCGTTTGAAATTTCTCCTGTCCTACGCGGCAATGCTGGTGGTACCGCTGTTTTTGCTTTTTCTGACAGCCATGCTGCTGACCATTGTCTATCACGGGGATGTGCAAACCCTGAAAAGCACGTATGAGAATAGATTTGAAGGCATGGAAGAAAGCGATACCCGCAATCTCATCAAGCATACCTTCATGCAAAATTCGAATTTGCTGACAGATACCTCTTTTCTGGATGAATTATCGGCAGATATGCTTAAGAAGAATACTTCTATATTTATCCGGTCCGGGAGCAAGACACTGTACGCTTCAGCGGATCTCCTGCAGAAACAAGGGTTAACCGGGGAATTGCCGGACTTCAAGGAAGCCGGATCTCATAACGAACCTTTTCGGCTGAAATATAACAATGACTGGTATCAAATCGCCCAATTTGATATGTTAGCCAATAATTCAGAGCCGGTCAGCATTTTTCTGGTGAGCACCATTGATCCTTTGGTTCACTTTGTGAGAACTTTTTTCCCGATTCTGTTTCTGAGCACCGTAGTCATCCTCCTGCTGACCCATACGCTGCTGACGACCTATATGTCAAGAAAGATTATCCGTCCCTTGCTGGAGCTGCGCAGAGCGGCCCGGCGGGTGAGTGAAGGGGACCTCGATTTCAAGGTAGAGATTGGCGGCAAGGATGAGCTGGGGCAGCTCGGGATGGCTTTTGAGGAGATGAGGTCCAGACTTCAGCAGTCGCTTCTTGTGCAGCAGCAATATGAGACGAACCGCAAAGAGCTGATTACGAATATTTCTCATGATCTGAAGACACCGATTACTGCCATTAAAGGTTATGTCGATGGGATACTCGAAGGCGTGGCAGATTCACCGGAAAAAAATGAAAAATACATGCGGACCATCGCCGCCAAGGCCGGTGAGATGGACCATTTGATTGATGAGCTGTTCCTGTACTCGAAGCTGGACATGCAGAAGCTGCCCTTTTCCTTCGAGTCTGTATTTATTCTGCCTTACCTGAACGACTGGGCTGAGGAGCTGAAGGTGGAGCTGGAAAAACGCGAGGTGGAGCTGCACATTGCTATGAATGGCGGGGAAGCAGCAAGGGTGTCGGTAGACCGCGATTCGTTCAAACGTGTGCTTGGCAACATCATTCAGAACAGTCTGAAGTATATGGATAAGCCTGAGAAAAGAATCACGGTTCAGACCTGGGTAGAGGGGAATCGCTTTACTCTGGCGATTGGCGATAATGGACCGGGGATTCCGCCGGAGGCGGCCGGGCATATCTTTGAACGTTTTTACCGGGCTGAGCAGTCCAGAAATACCAATACCGGCGGCAGCGGCCTGGGCCTTGCCATCGCCAAGCAGATCCTTACGGAGCATGGGGGAGCTATTTATGCGGATAGCCGGGAAGGCGAGGGCACGGTGATCCGCATTGTTTTACCGATTGAAGAAGGAGGCGCAGGACAGTGAAGCGAACGATACTGATAGTGGAAGATGAGCCTTCGATTGCCGAGCTCCAGCGTGATTATCTGGAGATGAACGGATATGAGACTGAAATCGCCGTAAATGGAGAGCAGGGCCTGGAACTGGGTCTGAGCGGAAAATACGAATTAATTGTACTGGATGTCATGCTGCCCAAGCTGAACGGCTTCGAGGTATGCAAAAAAATCCGCGACGAGCTGGATATTCCCATTCTTATGGTCACCGCCAGACGGGAGGATATTGATATCGTGCGCGGCCTTGGCCTTGGCGCAGATGATTATATAACCAAGCCCTTCAAGCCTGCGGAGCTGGTGGCCAGAGTCAAAGCCCATCTATCCCGTTATGACCGCCTGAAAGGCCGCGGATCATCCACTAGCGAACTGGAAATCAGGGAGCTCAGGCTGAATCCGGACTCCCGCCGCGCTTTTGTCAGGGATGAGGAGGTTTCGCTGACCACGAAGGAGTTTGATCTGCTCTATTTTCTGGCTCAACATCCCAATCATGTCTTCAGCAAGGATCAGCTCTTTGAGCGGTTATGGGGCGTTGACTCCTTGGGGGATACCCAGACGGTTACCGTGCATATCCGCAAGCTCCGCGAGAAAATTGAAGAGGATTCTGCAAGTCCGCTATACATTGAGACTCTTTGGGGCGCCGGCTACCGGTTTCGCTCCTAACACTCTAATATTGTAACCAGTCAAGCCAGAGATCACCTTCGGGATGATGCTTTGGCTTTTTTTGCGTGCTCTGGAGTTAAGAATTATTTAAGGGTCTGTTCACAGGCACTTTAGATTTATCCTTTACTCTGATTGTGCGGGAATATTTACGGAATAGGGCTTAAGTTGCGCCAAGGGGGATAAGTTATGGAAAGTATAGCCAAGCTAACAGGTGTAAGCAAAGAGTTCCGGAACGGCAGGGGGATCAGCGGTGTGGATCTGGAGCTGCGCAAGGGAGATATTTACGGATTGCTGGGACCGAACGGTGCCGGTAAAACCACGCTTCTCAAAATGCTGACCGGCCTGATCTCTCCGAGCTTTGGGAGCATTTCGTTGTTCGGACAAGAGCTGGAGCAAGCCTTCTCTGCGAATATGAGAAAGGTGGGCTGTATGATCGAATCGGCTGATTTCTATGATTATGTCACAGCGGGTCAATATTTGAAGCTGAATGCGAGCTTTTATCCAGAGCTTTCGCCGCAGCGGATTGATGAAGTGCTTGAGGCCGTGGGGCTTGCCGCTTTTGCCAAGGACAAAATCAGGCACTTCTCCACCGGAATGAAGCAAAAGCTGGCAATGGCCTCGTCTATCCTGCACCACCCGGAATTTGTGATCTGGGATGAGCCGACGAACGGGCTGGATATCGAAGGTGTGGTTCATTTCCGGGCCCTGGTTAAGCAATTATCCGCTGAGCAAGGGATCACCTTCCTGATTTCCAGCCACATGATTCATGAGCTGGAGCAGCTCTGCAACAGGGTGGGGATTCTGCATCAAGGCGTGCTGGTACGTGAAGGCAATGTGCATGAGCTGCTTACGGATAACACTTCTCTTGAGCAGTACTACATTTCCGTGCTGGAAAAGAGAAAGGAGCTGATGGATAATGGACGGCCTGACAGCAGGACTTAGAAACGAATTGCAGCTCATGATCTACCGCAAAAAAACGATTTTCTTTCTTCTGGTATCCGTCATTATTCCAATACTGCTGATTGGGCTGTTCCATTCTCTGCAGCCAGTTCTGGGGCTTGTGGCAGTCAGTCCTTCCTATCCCGCTCAAATGCTGGAGATCTATACTTTGTTCGTGATTCCTCTGTTCATGATTGTGGAGATTGCCGATTTGTTTCCGCAGGAAATATCATCACGCACATTGAAGCTGGCCCTGCTGCGGCCAATCACAAGGCTCGGGGCATACACCGCCAAATTCCTTGCCCTCGGCATCGCCATCGGCGCTCTGCTACTGCTCCTGGGAACGGTAAGCACTCTGTGCAACCTGCTGTTCGGCACTCCCGGTACAGGTGGCCTCAATCTCTTCAGTATGCTGAAAGCCTACGCAGCAGCGTTTCTGTCCATGTGCTCTCTTGCAGCGTTGTTCGTATTCACCGCTCAATTTTTTCGCAGCGCCGGCGGATTTCTGGTCTTTTCCATTCTGTTATACACCGGAGGCAAAACCGTTCCTTACTTCTTAAACGGGTTCTCCTATTTTTCAATCACCTCGTATACAGACTGGTATTCATTATGGTTAAGCCATACCGTTTCCACAGGCAGACTCGCCAATACTTCATTATTTCTGCTGGCCGGGCTGCTAATGTTTTCCACGCTGGGCTATATTCTATTCGAACGCAAGGAGGTATAGCTATGAATGAACGCCAACTATGGAACAAGGTTCCGCAGGTTACGATTTTTTTCTGGATCATCAAAATTATGGCCACGACAGTGGGAGAAACAGCAGCAGATTTTCTGAATTTCAATCTCAATTGGGGCTTGACCCTCACAACTCTGGTGATGACCGGGCTGCTGGTAATCTCTCTGTTCTTTCAGATGTCCACCACGAAATACGTGCCCTCAATTTATTGGCTGGCCGTCGTGATGATCAGTGTGGTAGGAACACTTATTACGGACAACCTTGTAGACAATCTCGGAGTTCCGCTGGAAACGACCACGATTTTCTTTTCACTGGCGCTGGCGGTGACTTTTGTGGCTTGGTTCGCAAGCGAGAAGACGCTCTCGATTCACTCCATTACCACCAAAAAGCGGGAGGCCTTTTACTGGCTGGCCATTCTCTTTACTTTTGCGCTGGGAACCGCAGCCGGAGACCTTGTCGCTGAAAGCCTGAGCCTCGGTTACTTGGTCTCGGCACTTATTTTTGCCGCACTCATTGGCGTTGTAACTCTGGCGCACTTCCGCTTCAAGCTGAATGCTGTCATAGCCTTCTGGATAGCTTATATATTGACCCGTCCAATGGGGGCATCGCTGGGTGATTATCTGTCGCAGCCCCGCAGCGAAGGCGGACTTGAGCTGGGTACGACCGGAACCAGCATTATCTTTGTCGTAATCATTCTGGGTCTGGTTCTATACTTGACGAAAACAAGGAAAGACCAGCTTTCACTGTAAAAATTTGTTCCCAGAGTTAATACTCCATTAAGAATCCCTTCACTATCCTTTTACGATTAAGGGTTAGAGTTAAAGAAGGCCAAGAGAAAAAAGGAGCTTTCTATGAACCGGAATCCTGTAGTGCTTATTGTGACCTCCAAATTTGGAGATGGTCATGTCAAAGTGGCGGAAGCTATCGAACATTCTTTTAAAGTTAGAGGAATGGACCGGGTTTATACCGTAGACCTGTTCGCTGAAGTTAATCCCCGGCTCAATGAGCTTTCGCGGAGATTCTATTTGAACAGCACCTTTCCTGCTCAAGAGCTCTATGGGCTGCTATATGAAATAACGAGCAGCATGAAGCCGGGACGCGCGATGGGCAAGCTGCTCCACTCCCTGGGGAAACGGAAGGTGCGGCAATTGCTTGAAGGACTGCGTCCGGATGTCATTATCCACACCTTTCCGTATCTAGCCGCTGCCCAGCTTGCGGAAGAAACGGACAGCCAGGTTCCGGTATTTACCGTCATGACGGATTACGTCCTGCATGGGAGATGGATGCATCCGCATACCACGAAGTATTTTGTTGCATCAGAGCGGCTGAAGACGGCCCTGCTTGCAGCAGGAGCCGCAGAGGATACGCTCGTTGTCAGCGGTATTCCGGTGCGCCATCCGTTTGAACAAGTTCAGGATCGTGAAGAGCTTCTCGCGAAGCATGGGCTGGATGGCACCCGGCGGTATCTTCTGCTGGCGGCAGGCGCATATGGCGTGCTGTCGAATATCAGCGGCCTAATCCACAGCGTGCTGGATCAATCCGGCTTCGATGTCATTGTCGTGTGCGGGAATAATCATAAGCTCAGGGCAGCTACTGAGAGCATATTCAAGGCTAATGACCGGGTCCATGTTCTGGGCTACACCGACAGGATGCATGAGCTGATGCACATCTCCTCATGCCTGCTGACCAAGGCCGGCGGCATCACGCTGACGGAGGCGCTTTCCCAGCTCCTTCCGGTCATCGTCTATCGTCCGCTCCCCGGTCAGGAGGCAGGTAATGCAGCGGCGCTGGCAAGTGAGCAGATTATTGATGTGGCACTCGATGAAGAACAATTGATCTCACAGCTTCATCAACTTGAAGATCCCGGGTATAGAGAACAAAGAAAACAATTTATGAGAGAATTTGCACGAAAAGCTTCTGCGGAGCGGATTGTCACCGAAGCTTTGGATGTTATCGAGCAGCGGCAGCCGTTCGCCGAGCAGGCGGCGCAGCAACTCCTTGAAGGGCAGGTGCAAACCATTCATGGGTATCTCTAAAGCAAGAGCAGGACAGATGACGTCCTTTACCCTGCTGGCTGTCATTCTTTTTTTCATAGAGTGGGTCAGAGGGGCTGTTCTGGTCGCTTATTTGCCGGCTTACTCGCTAATGGGCTGGGGACTGTCCGCATCCGTTGTCGGAATCGCGGTATCCGTTCATTACTTGACCGACAGCCTCATTAAAGGGCTGGTTGGTTATCTGCTGGACAGATTTCCGGGAAGGCTGGTGCTGCATGGCGGATTTCTGCTGGGCTTCATCGGTCTCCTGCTTATGGTAACAACTCACAGCGCATGGATTCTTATTGGCGCCTCCGCTTGTCTCGGGGCAGGGCTGTCTCCGATCTGGATTATTTGCATGAGCCAGGTCAAGGAAGATAACCGGGCGCAGCGGATGGGAACCCTGTATGTCTATTGGATGGCGGGTCTCGGCCTCGGTCCGGTAACGATGAATCTGATCATCGGCCGGAGTCTCCCGCTGGCGCTTTGGATTATTGTCCTATTCCTTACCGCAGGCTGGGTCATTGCCGCTTTTGTACATCTGGAAAAGACAACTGTAACGCGGATACACGCCTCCTTGGGAGAGCAGTTCGGCGCATTGTGGGACAAAGTGAAAAAGGGCGGCTTTCTGCTCCCTGGCATGCTGCTGCAGACCACTGCAGGCGGAATGCTTGTGCCCTTCTTAACCAGCTACGCTGTGAAATATCTGGGCCTCTCTCATTCCCAATTGTCCATTGTGCTGTTAACAGGCGGGGCAGGCGTTGTTCTGCTGCTGGTTCCTATGGGCAAATGGTTCGATCATGCAGGCGGAAGATGGTTCTTGGTGCTTGGCTTCGGTATTTTCTCAGTAGCCTTGTTCGGCTTGACCGGGGTCAGCTCCTTCGGCGGAGCTATCGGGCTATCGCTGCTGCTTGGATGCGCCTATGCGGCTCTGCTGCCTTCCTGGAATGCTCTGATGGCCCGCTATATCCCTGAAGATGCGGCGGGGATAAGCTGGGGGCTGCTGTTCTCCATAGAAGGGTTAGGCGTGGTTGTTGGTCCATTAATCGGCAGCTGGCTGGCAAGCGTCGGGAATGAATTGCTGCCTTTTCGGGTCAGCGCCATTCTGTTCGGGGTCATCAGTGTTGTCTATCTGCTGTCGCCCGCACGTTTATTTGCCCGCAGGGAGAAGCTGGCTGAAATAAATCCGTAATCCGCTATAATTTAAGATTTATTTAATAGTCTCTTCACTGCGAATTTAGGATTATCGCTTAGGCTTTACTTGCAAGATAAATTCAGCAGTGGAAGGAAGGTTAAGGAATGAAGAAAAAGTGGCTGTTGACCGGAAGCGCGGTTGGGATTAGCGGTGCTGTTATGTTAGCCACCGGACTTACGGCATTTGCAGGAACCTCGGGTTATGAGGATTACAAGGCTGCGCTTAAGAATACCGCACAGAATCTCACAAGTGTTACGATTCAGGCGGATGCTGTTCTTAAGGACAATGGTTCCCTGCTTAGCGAGGCCCAGAGCAGCTTGAAGGCAAGCCGGCACAATGAAGCCGTGAGCGGAACCGTCAAGATCAGCGGGAAAGCAGGCACACAGACCATCAGCCTTTACAGTCAGCCTGACGGGCAAGTCTGGAAGAGCGATGCTTCGGATGTTTATTATGTGAAGCAGGACAAGGCAGAGAAGGATGATCGGGAGGCCGGGAAGGAGACCAAGGATGAGAAGTGGTTCAGCTCTCAGGAAGAAACGGTCATTGATGCATTGATCGGAAATTTGAAGAATGAGATCACCTCCACTACGGGCAGCAATGGTTCCAAGGATATTTCGCTTCAGCTGGACAGCGCACAAATCCCGGCTGTGGTGCAGGCCCTCGCACCGGTTGCTTTCAAGCATCTGGCGGATCAGTCCAAATGGGAGCATTCCACAAAGAGCGGCAATGCAGCGAAGCAAGGTGAGCCTGAGGAGCTGTTCCGGCAAAATCTGCTTAGCGCCAAGGATATTGCTCTGACAGATGGCGTGCAGATTCAAAACATCAGCATGCATGCGGTAGTGAATCCAGCCAATGAAATTCAGCGCCAGCAGTTTGCCATCACATTTACCGGACAGGATGCCAAGGGAGCTTCCCATTCATTAACTGCAAGCCTGGATGTCCAGTTGTCTGCAATTAATGGAACAACTCCTGATTCCATTGACTTAAGCGGCAAACACGTGCAGCAGGTGAAGGACGATCATGAGGGCAGACACCACGAATAATCCAGGTTAAGCAGTCAAAACAAAACGCGGATAAGAGCAGTATTGTTCTTATCCGCGCTTCTATGAATAGCCCCATCAACAATTTCAGCAGAGAGGAGCCATCTATACATGCATAATTACATCATTGCGATCATTCAAGGCATTGTCGAGGGGATTACGGAATTCCTGCCGGTATCCTCCACAGGCCACCTCATATTAAGTGGTGAGCTCCTTGGATTCACCGGAGAAAAAGCCGATACCTTCGAAATCATCATTCAGCTTGGAGCCATTCTTGCCGTGGCCGTCATTTACTGGCGGCGGATTCTTGGCTTGCTGGGTGTAGTAAAAGTGGATTCCGGGAACGGAAATACGAATCCGAAGCAGAAATTGAACCTGATCCATGTTATCCTGGCCTGCTTGCCCGCCATGGTGCTGGGACTCGTCCTGCACTCCTTCATCAAAACGTATTTGTTCTCTCCCTATACAGTTCTCGCAGGACTTGTGCTGGGCGGCTTGTTCATGCTGCTTGGTCAATACAAACGCACTGCAATACAGGCAGAGAACATTGATCAGCTATCCTACAAGCAAGCGGTAACTATCGGTTTGTTCCAATGCTTGTCCCTGTGGCCGGGCTTCTCCCGTTCGGGAGCGACGATTGCCGGGGGTCTGCTGGCAGGTGCGGGCTACAAAGCCGCAACCAATTTCTCCTTCCTCATTGCCATTCCGATGATGGTTGCCGCAAGCGGCTATGAGCTGCTAAAAAGCTACCACACCTTAACGGCAGCCGACGCCGGATTTTTTATCACCGGATTTATTGTCGCCTTTGTCGTTGCCCTGCTCGCCGTGATTACCTTCCTGAAGCTGCTTGAACGGCTGAAGCTAGCACCGTTTGCTTACTACCGGTTTGTGCTTGCTGCGGTATTCCTGATCTATCTGATCAGCAAATAATTCGGGGCTTGTTCTGCATTCTTACCTTATTTTGATGGGCTGGGCAGCTTTGCTTTTTCCAAGGGTGTTCAGTCCATACATATCTTCAAGGGTGCGGAGCAATGAGTAATGATTTGTTTTTATGGTATAAGAGCCTTTCTTGACGTCAGCGCCAACTATAAAGGTTGGTATTTTGTTATGCTCGCTCATATCGTCTTCATCCCAGGTAACAATAAGAAGGCTATTGTGGTTAGCGGCCCAGTCGGCATAGGCGGACAGATGAGTCTTGAGCCACTGATCCGCTGTTTTAATGCTGCCGTCATGCATATCATTATTTAGATTCGGTATGACAAAAGAAACGGTCGGAAGCTGATTGAAATCCTTGGGGAAGCTGGTTAACGGCATGTTGATGCTGGACGGCAGATTGGAGAAATTAACCCAGGGGTTATGTTTTTTTGCATATTTTGTTCTCAGGTCATAAGAGCCGGTGTATCCCACCTTGGGCAGACCTTCTGAATAGCCGCCAAAGGTATACCCGTGATCAATAAGCTCAGAAGCCAAATTTGCATGGTTCGTCCGGGGATGGGACAAATCGTCTGTCACGCCCTGATTGGAGCCGGAGAACAGCTCAATATAATTCGGCTGGCTTGGATGTGTGATGGCATAGTGATTGGTGAGGCTCAAGCCTTGTTTGGCCAAGCTGTTCATATATGGAGCTGAGGGATTGTTCAGAATTTTGTGTGAGGAATGATTTTCTTCGACGACAATGACAATATGATCATACGCAGATTTTGAAGCCGGAGCCGGCCCGGCAGCAGTTACTGAGCCGGGATGAACGAGGGAACTCGCTCCCAAAGTGCACAAAGCTATTGAAGCTATGATCAATTTCGATTTAAACATATTTCCTCCTCTTTTCTGGGCAGTTTGCTGGAATACTCTTTCATATTAGACTGAACATATTAAAATTTTCTTAACTAGCCGAATGCATATGATGGCCTGAATGCTTATAATATAGGGTGCTGATTATAGATAGCTAAGTTGAACTTGAAAAATCATAAAAAGGGGAGGAGTGCGGAGGGGAAGTTTGGATACTTACGGAGCGATAGCGACCGCCTAAGAGCTTTCCGTAGGAAAGCTGGCCGTATGATTAGGCTGTCTGCGGATTTCCACCGCGAAGAGCGGTATAAATCAAGAAATCTGCAGACGGGCAGCGGCCGGAAGTCCAAACATTCCCCGTAGTTACGACCAGACCCCAATATGAAAATCTTAAGTTCAACTTATATTGATTTGTTATGAGAGGGGAGAGGCACAGTGAGTGCTGTATTTGAAATACATAATCTGGCCAAATTTCATTGGGAGGCCGGGGCGCAGGGGACGGACAGGTATTTGTTCTCGAATATCGCTGCTGAGATCACCAAGCCGGAACGGGTTGCGCTTATCGGCGCTTCCGGACAGGGTAAAAGCACGCTGCTGCGGATACTAGCTTTGCTGGACATACCGGACGAAGGGGATTTGCTGCTGAACGGCAATTCCTATAAAAACTCGAATTCGCGTGAATGGAGAATGGCTGTTGCCTATGTAGCCCAACAAGCGGTAATGCTGCCCGGCAGCATCGAGGATAATTTGCGTACGGTCAGCAGGCTGCATGGACAGCCCTATGATGCTGCACTTGGTGCGCAGCTTATGGAACAGCTTGGACTTGACCACCTGGACCTTGCCAAAAAAGCGGAGGATTGCTCCGGCGGAGAGAAACAGCGCATCTCATTGATCCGCACGCTGCTGCTTCGGCCTAGCATTCTTTTGCTGGATGAGGCCACAGCTTCACTGGATGCTGACAGCACAAGGAAGGTCGAAGCACTATTGCTGAACCGCCATAAGGAAGAAGGGACAACCCTGATTTGGGTTACCCATGATCTGGAGCAGGCCCATAGAATCAGCAATCGGACATGGGTTATGGACAAAGGCGGATTGCAGGAATACAGCAGCGCTGCTTTCTTTGATCAGCCCGTAGAAGGAGCCGTGCATCCATGACATTAACCGCATTAAGCTTTACGCTTCTGTTTGTTATGGGGACGATGCTGGTCTCCATCTGGCAAAAGCTCGGCCTGGAAAAAGACATTGCTGTTGGAACCATCCGGTCAGCGGTTCAGCTCCTGGCGGTTGGTTATGTGCTGCAGTTTATTTTCCAGGCGGAGCATATTATTTATGTCGTCCTGATTATAGTCTTTATGATCGGTGTCGCCTCATGGAATGCAGCCAAGCGGGGAAAAGGACTGCCCGGACTGGTCTGGAGAATTGCCGTGGCGATCTCAGCGATGGAGCTTCTGATGATGGGGATATTGCTCGGGCTGCATATTATCAAAGCCACCCCGCAGTATATCATTCCAATCAGCGGAATGACCATCGGCAGCGCAATGGTTGTCTCCGGGCTGTTCATCAACCACCTCAAGCATGAAATGCAGCAGAACAAGGGGGAAATTGAAACACTGCTGTCGCTTGGAGCTACGGCTCAGCAGGCTATGCAGAAGGTCAGGGCAAGAGCCGTGAAATTCAGTATGATCCCGACGATAGACGGCATGAAGACGGTAGGCCTTGTGCAGCTCCCCGGCATGATGACCGGGATGATTATTGCCGGAGCCGATCCGGTCATAGCCGTGCGCTACCAGATTCTGATTGTATTCTCCTTCACCGCTTCCGCCGCAGTTACAAGTATGCTCTTGAGCGTGCTCATCTACCGGCTGTTCTTCACCGCCGATCTGCGGCTTAAGCTGCCGGGAGCTGTGGATTAAGCACTATGCAAATGGGGAACTATAGGTGAAGAAAGCGAGGCGCGCCTATGAAAAGGTTCCGGGAAATTCTTCGACGATTGCAGATTGTACAGCTATTCTCAGCTCTTTACCGTTATAAGCTGGTTCAGATCATTATTCCTGCAGCGGTGATTCTGTTCATTTACTGGGAAGGGCAGAAGGAGTTTCGGAGAATTGACTGGGCCGGCACTCTTCACATTCTTCACCATATGAAGCCGGCGACTGTACTTCTGCTGTTTGGATTTGCGCTGATCGCGGTTGCAGCGGTTGGTCTATACGATTTTGTTCTCCGGCGTCATTTCCAAATTCCGCTCAGTCCCTGGGAGACCTTCCGATATGCATGGATCGCTAATACCTCCAATAGTGTCATCGGTTTCTCCGGGATTGCCGGAGCCGCTTTGCGGACATTCCTATACCGCAAGCGGAAAATTCCTGCGCAGACCATTACTGCATCCATCGCCTTCCTCTCCACAATTACAATAACCGGCCTTTCTGTACTCTCCTGGGCTGGCATTCTCGGCATACTGCCTATGCAGCCTGTCCTGCAATCTCATCCCTGGACGATCTATGCGGTATGGGCAGCCGCCTTGTATTTGCCTGGATACTTGATATTGCAGCGTACGTCCTTTTACGCAAAGTGGCTGAACCGGAATCTGCCCCGGATGGATGCAGCTACAATCGCAGCCTCTGTCGGCGCTTCCCTTTTGGAGTGGGCCTTTGCGGGTATCTCGTTCTGGCTCATCGGCTCCTGCTTTCTTCCCGCACTTTCTCTTGCACAGGCACTTGGCATCTATACACTCTCAGCGATTACCGGCCTGCTCAGTATGGCTCCGGGCGGTATTGGCGGCTTCGATTTAACCGCGCTGCTGGGCCTCCAACAATTGGGTTACCCATCCGACAAGACGGCAGCCGTCCTTGTTCTATTCCGTTTGCTGTACTACCTTTTCCCCTGGGGGATCGGTCTTATTCTAGCAGCATTTGATTTTGCCAGGGGCCGTGAAGGAGAGGACGGGCGGGACAATGCGGGCTACGAGAGCGTGTTGAACAACTGGCAAAAGATATGGCTATTTCCAACCCGGCTCGGAGTTGTCGGGGAGATCGGGGCCTGGTCGCTGGGCAAACTTGTATTTGCAAGCGGCATCGTGCTTTTACTCTCTGCAGCTACACCCGGCCTGCTCAATCGGCTGCAATTTGCCGAGGAGCTGCTGTCGGCTCCACTGATGAGATTATCCCATCAATTAAGCGTAATCATTGGCCTGTTGCTGCTCGTACTTTCCTGGGGAATTTCGCATCGGGTAAAGCGGGCGTACCGGCTGACCCTTTTCTTTCTTTGTGCCGGTGCTCTGTTCACATTTACCAAGGCGTTTGATTTTGAGGAAGCTATCTTCCTGCTCATCGTGGCATTGCTGCTGTGGATATCACGAAACCGATTTTTCAGGGTCGCTACACCCGTTGACCCAGGAAAAGCGGCCCTTTGGGGGCTTGTAACACTTCTGGCTGCCTATGTCTACGATTTGATTGCTACAGGGATTCCGCCTGCGATCCTAAAGCATTGGCCTTCGAATACGAAGCTAATGTGGCTTATTAATCCGACACAGCATGCTGCCGCTGCAATCGCAGGTCTGGTAATGGCCTGGCTGCTGATCACACTTTTTTTTATTCTCAGGCCAAACCGGTTAGCCAATAAAGGGGCTTCTGCTGCAGAACTGGCCAGATTGCACAGATTCCTTGAGCACGAACAAGGCAACCTGCTGACCCACGTACTATTTGCCGGCGATAAAAGCTTTTTTTGGGCATGCAACGATCAGGTGTTGATCCCCTATGCTGTTGTCCGCAGGGAATTCGTCGTTCTTGGTGATCCCATTGGCAAAGAGAATTTGGTCAGTGATGCCATTCAGGAAAGTCAGCGTTATGCAGACCTTTATGATTTGACGGTTGTGTTCTATCAGGTTTCTCCGCATTACCTTCCAATTTATCATGAGAACGGCTACCGTTTCTTTAAATTGGGTGAAGAGGCTTTGGTTTCTTTGGAGCACTTTACTCTTAGCGGTAAACCAAACGCAAATCTGCGCAGTGTTACTAACCGGTTCGAACGTGAAGGCTTCCGTTTTGAGGTGGTGCAGCCTCCTCATCCAGATGATTTAATGAAACAGATGTATGAAATTTCGCAAAAGTGGCTGGATGGAAAAAAGGAAAAGGGATTCTCGCTCGGCTGGTTCGATGAGGACTACCTGCAGCAATCCACACTCAGTTTATTGTCTAGTCCGGGTGGTGAGATCATTGCGTTTGCCTCTTTGGCCCCCGGCTACGATAATGGCAACACACTGTCAGTGGATCTCATGCGCCATCTTCCGGTTACGCCTAATGGAACAATGGATCATTTATTCGTCAGCCTATTAAAATGGGCGAAGGAACAGGGGTATGCATACTTTAATTTAGGCATGGCCCCGCTATCAAGCGTAGGGCAAACTCAGTCCGCCATCCGGGAAGAGAAGCTTGCCCATTTAGTTTTTAAGCATGGAGGCCATTGGTATGGATTCCTGGGACTTAGAAAATACAAAGAAAAGTTCTCGCCGGTCTGGGAGCCCCGCTATCTCGCGTACCCCTCTTCGGTTTCGCTGCCGGTCCTTCTGCTGGAGCTGGTAAGGCTCATTTCCCGCCGGCCGAGAAAAGAATGATTGGACTGGCTGTCTATTCATTTTCCTCCTCAAATCCCGATTTAATCATCCAATTTATTTTGACTTTATATTATCTCATCAATATTAGAAGAGAAGTTAATCGTTAAACAACCGCCCTTCGTATGAATGCGAAGGGCGGTTGTTTGTTTTCGAGTACCTTTCTTCTAATCCTCAGCGGTCTTATCCGAACTCGGCGTGTTCTTGTTCTTATATACCCACATCGCATATTCCAGCGGGCGCTGGAGCGCTTTGCGGTAGGTGGCGCTGTCGCCCGAGCGGGCGAAGACCTCGCGGGCCGGCTTGGGGTTGACCTCCAGCACGTATATTTTGCCCTCGCGGTTAATGGCAAGGTCCAGTGCCAGCTCGCAGAGGGTGCCGAAGCTCTCTTCCAGGAAGGCGGCTGCATCTATCCCCAGCTTCTCTGCGGTTTTCATGGTTTTGTCAGCCTTCTCCTGACCGCCGAGCCACATCTTCAGCAGCTTCTCCGCACGGATGGCGTGACCGCCGCCGTGGAGGTTGGAGGTCACACTGCGGGCGGCGCCGACTCTGCCGGCGATGCCGGTCAGCTCCCAGGCGCCCTGGCCGTTCTTTTGCACGAGCATGCGGTAGTCATGGTAACGTCCGCTGGGCAGGCGCAGCGGGATGCCCTGCTGCACCAGGAAGCGTCCGGCAAGGCACCACTGGCGCACGATGGAGTCCAGACGGGAGAGCGACACCTTGCGGGGGGCGATGATCTGCCGGTTCTGGCGGCGGCCCTGGATATCGAAGAGGTTCTTGCCATTCTGCTGCCGTTCAATCCGCAGGATGCCGCGTCCGCCGGTGCCGTTAATCGGCTTGACATAGACGACCGGACTGAGTTTCAGCATCCGGTGCAGATCGGCCGAGGATTGATAGAGCAGGGTTTCCGGCAGATGCTGCCGGAAACGGCTGCGCTGCGAGAAGGTCTGGTGTATCGTCCACTTATTGCGCAGCGGCCGGTTGAGAAAGGTCAGGTGGTTATAACGCGCGCGGAAGCGCAGCAGCTGCTGGAACCGCTGGCTGCGCTGAATCCGGCAGCGGTCATAGATCATATTCGGGAAGGAACGCCATTTACGGGACCAGCTTCCGCTTTTGGGATCGAAGACAAGCGCATGGATCAGCTCTTTGCTGGCATGCACATCGGCAGGGGTGAAGACAAAAACATCCAGGCCCATTCGGCTGCCTTCAATAATCATCCGCCGGTATACGGCCTTTTCTTCGAGCTGCTTGGCTTCATTTAAATACAACGTGAGGATGCCTAAGACGGGCTCTGGCACAGGAGTTCACCTTCTTGTGGAAGATTTGCCTTATGGCTGCCGGACGGCAGCGGCGAACGGAACAGCAGGGTAGGCTTTCCGGTTGGGCCTGTTGTCAGCGCCACTGCAGCAAGCCCGCTATTGAAGCACATCTTCAGGCTGGCGGCGTTATCGCTGGCTACGGCGCACTCCAGGCGGCCGAGCCGTTTGAGCTGCCCGGTTAACAGTGCTGTCCCGGTATGTCTGTTCCGGTATAAGGGATGGACAGCGACAAGGCAGGCTTCCTTGCCGTAGCCGGACACAAAGCTGACGCCAGCGAGCTGGCGTCCGTTCTGGCCGCGCAAAGTGGCGACCAGCAGGGATACGCCGGGCACAGCGAGCTGCTCCGGCGTCAAACGGGCCAGCACCCTGCATCCGCGAAGCGTGATCCGCTGCTCCCCGTATTCCCTCAAGAACTCCAGCAGACCGGCCAGCCTGGATTTCCACCGTCCCGGGTCACTGTCATAGATGGAGGATATCTGCATGGTGTGTCACTTCCTTTACAGGTTTCTGTCGCTACTTGCTTTGGCGGGAGAGATGCTGGCTAAATTGAAAGATCCGTTCCAGCGACAGCTTGCGGATCGCCGGCTCATCGAATTTCATTGGCCGGGAGTTGGCCTCAAAAAACCACAGTCCGCCTTCCTCATCCACGCCTAGATCCATCGACATCTCTCCAAGCATTGTTTCGGAGGCCCGTTCAATCTGCCGGGCAATCAGCAGCGCGGTGGTGGGGACATTCTTCAGAATCGCTATCGTCCGCTCCTCCCCGAAGGTTGCTTCCAGCATATTCGCGGGCTCCTCGATACTGCCGCCGCGCGGTACATGGGTGGTGATGCTTCGGGCTCCGGCCAGCCTCGCGCCGATGCCGGTCACCGCCCAGGCGCCTCTGCCGTTCTTCTGCAGCAGCGCACGCAGATCAAAGGGGCGCCCGTGGTACGTGGCGAGCCCGATGGCCTGCTGCACAATATAGCGGGAGGTCCCTTTCTCCTTGCTGATTCGCGCCCAGAGACGGTCAATGGAGGCTGCTTTGTAGGTCACATTTTTTTTGCCGCTCTGAATCTGCAGCCGGTAGGGCATTAGAGTGTCCGAACGGTATTTCAGCCGCATGATTCCTTTACCGGCTTTGCCGCTCTCCGGCTTGAGGTAGAGGCTGTCGTGATTTTTCAGCATGGCAATCAGTGTATTCGCGCTGCGCAGCCGTCTCGTTTTGGGCACATGCTTCGAGGTAGCGCGCGATTCCTTCAGCCATTCGAATAGATGCCATTTATTAAAAAAATTTGGATTATAAAGATGGATATCCGGATGCATCAGGCACTCGGATATTTTGCGGGCGACAAGCGACTTCTCCTCATCGTCGCGATTCGGGATCCGGTTGTAAATGACCTGCGGCAACGGCATAGGAATGCTGTACCAAAGTTTGCCGCTTGCGGAAGGAACATAGCCGTTCACAACTTTATCCTCCAGCTTCAGATCGCGGACAGTGACGACATACACAAGATAACCCATGTCTTTACCGGTGCGGATGATGTCGCGGAAATTTCTCCGGTTCCCGCGAAATTGCCGCAGTCTGTCGCTGGTGGTCAGGATGGCGATAACAGGTTTGCCGGGGTCCGGGTAACGGATGCTCACAGTTCATCCCTCCTGCGGAATTTGCTGAGGTACAGACAATGCTCCAGAATGTGTTCAACGGAAGCTTTGCCTTCAGCACGCAGTGAAGGATGGCGGAAGATTGAGCGTCCCGGCTTGGCGTTAGCCTCGAACATCCAGATATCCTCAT
This sequence comes from Paenibacillus sp. sgz302115, assembly GCF_056120445.1. Lineage (NCBI taxonomy): Bacteria > Bacillati > Bacillota > Bacilli > Caryophanales > Paenibacillaceae > Paenibacillus > Paenibacillus sp. sgz302115. Next base: position 44,934 of record NZ_JBVYOK010000009.1, on the reverse strand, counting down.
CCTGGTCAATGCCAAGGTCAAAGCCGATTTCACCGAGCAGATGCCGGTGCTGGATTTCCAGAGATTCAGCCAGTCTTACGGCTGTAGTCTTGGCCCGCTGGAGCACTTCGTCCGCCCTGGCTCCGAAGACGCGGCCCAAGGCCTGCTGCGGGGTGAGCAGTGCTCCGCCGTTCTTAAGATGCGTGGTGACGCTGCCCCGACCGGCTTTTTTGGCACCGATCCCGACGACTACCCATTGGTTGCTGCCGTTCTTGTGCATGTGAAAGCGGAAGTCAATCGGGCAACTGTCAATTTCAATGAGGCGGATGCCCTGCTGCACCACATAGTTCTGCAGGTTTTGGCCATGCCGGCTGCGCAGCATCCTCATCAGGCTGTCAAAGCTGGCAAAGCGCAGCAGCACATTTTTGCCGTCCCGCCGGTAACGGGCAAAGTAGCCCTTCTTCGGGAGATAGGTCAGGCGGTATATTCCGTGTCCCAGGCTGCCGGCTGAAGGTTTGTAATACACGAAATGATGCCGGTCGAGCATGTCGCGCATCTGCTCCGCACTCGGGTTGCTGTGCGTTTCAGGCACGTAGCGGCCTGCTGTGCTGTCATTCTCCAGTAACTGGTAAATATCCGATTTATTGAAAAAGCTCCAGTTGAAGTATGGAATTCTCTTACGCGCGAACCTCTCGCGGAGTTGGTTGATGTATGGTGAGGTCTCGGCTTTGCGGCTGGGCAGCCGGTTATAGACGACATCCGGCAGAGGGACCTGCTTGCGCTCGAATTTGCCGCTTGCGTTCAGAAAATAGCCGTTCACCCGCTCCTGCTGCCAGTCTATGTCACGCGGTGTGAAGGCGAAGATGTAGCATTTGTTGCTGCCTTCGCGCAGCAGCTGCTTGATGAAGCCGGTCCGGGAGCCAAAAGGCTGCGACGAGGAGGCGGGGCCGTCAGACAACACACCGACAAGCGGCCCGAGCTGAACCTCATCATTCTGCAGATTACGGAGAAAGATGCCGCCTGATTTCGGGATTTTAATTGCGCTCTTTACGCCCGAGGCGAGGAACAGATGCTTTCCGGCGCGTTTGATCGGCTTGATCGTTGCCGGTACCGCATCCTTGCCGAGCCGCAGGCGGATGTTTTTCTTGCCGGACAGTTTCAGGCTTTTCATCAGTTCACCCGAAACATAGACTACTCTTTGGGGCTGCTTGGTGAAATGCACATTGCAAAAAGTGAGACCCATTTATGAATCCTCCTTAGGAACCATTGATATCATTCTCCCGTTTGTAACGGAGCGGTCCGCCGGCAAATCTCTGATTTGCCGCTGACGCAAGAAGCAGATGACGCGCATAGCGCAGCGGGTTCTCGGCGGCGAGCTTAGCAGCCCGGCGGTCGCCCGTCAGCCGGAATACCGTGCGCCCTGGCTTGGAATTGGCTTCAAGCAGATAGATTCTGCCACCGGCATCAAGGCCAAAATCCAGGCCAAGCTCCCCCAGTCTGCCGCAGGCTTCTTCCAGCAGGGGAGGCAGCAGCGCTGCGGCTGCGGCAAGTTCTTGGAGCAACTCATTTCCGTAATTTCCATATTCATCTGTCAGGAAGGGCAGGGGAGACACTGCAGTTCCGCCGCCATGCAGATTCGAGGTGAGCGAGCCGCGGTTTCCGAGGCGTACGGCCATACCGGTAAGCATCCAGGCCCCGCGGCCGTTTTTTTGCATGAGCACGCGCACATCGAACGGCTGTCCAAGGCTGCTGGTCAGGTGCAGGTAAGGCTGTATTATATAGCGGCGTGAGCCGATGAAATCATGGACCCAGCCCAGACCTTCACCCAGCGTGCCGAATACATGCTGAAAAAATTCGTTTGCTCCGTCCCTTCCGCGTACACGGATTCCCCCGCCGCTCTTTTGCGGCAAGCGTACGGCGTGCAGGGTGCGTTTGCCATGCGAGCCGGCTTTGGGCTTCAGGAAAACGCCTTGCTCTCTTTCCGCAAGCATTATGGCGAGCTCCCGGGTCCCCTTGTAGAGCCTGGTCTCAGGCAGCATGGCAGCAGCTTTGCGGCTTTGCCGCAAAATTTCATATACGCGCCATTTATCGGGCAGTCCGCGCGACCAGGGAAGGGAGTGTGAAAGAGCGGCAAGGGCCGTGGCAGCAGCTCTTTTTTCCTTCGGACTTGAATACAAGCAGCGGTTATAGAGCACGTCGGGAGGAGAAGCCAGCGTAGGCTCCCATTGCCCCTCATTCCAGGTATAGCCGCTTATGGATCGCCCGTCCCTGGATACGCCATCCGGGTGAAACACGAGGACCTTGAGATCATACAGCGGGGCCGCCCGGCATAAATGAGTGCAGAACTCCGGCTCCGAGATAGGGGGATTTCCTTGGCGGCGGCCTGTCATGATGCCCAGGAACCCCATTGCTGTTTCCGTCATGATGTCCTCCTTATAACCCGGCCAGATAGCGGCAATATAAAATCATTTGTTTGACGGAAGGTCTGATCTTCTGATCGTTCAGCGGTGTGTTGTCATTCTTGGATGGCTTGGAATTAACCTCCAGAAGCCATATTCTTCCCGATTGATCGAGGGCGAGATCAATTCCAAGCTCTCCGAAATGCGCGGGAATATAGGTTTCGACGCCTCTGGCAATAGCCAGCGCTGCCCGGGGAAGCTGAAGCTGTGTGCTCTCCTTCACGCCGGCGGGCAGATTGCTTTTGGAGATGGCCTCCCGCACTGTGCTGAGTGTCCCGCCGCGGGCCAGATTCGAGACAAAGTGATTGCTTCCGGCGGTACGGGCGACAATGGAGGTAACCCCCCATTTGCCGGTGCCGTTCTTCTGCACAAGCGCCCGGAAATCAACCGGACGCCGTCCCAGCTCCATTAAAGGCAAGCCTTGTTGGATCTGGTAGCGGGTGGTTTTCATCTTGGGGGCGATGGCTTGGAACAGCTTTGCCAGAGTGGGAAAGCTGATCTTACGTGTGCCCAGCGGTGTGGTGGACAGCAGCCGGTAGCCGCCGCCTTCTTCCCTGGAAATGCGTAGAATACCTTTGCCAAGACTGCCGCGAACAGGCTTGAGAAATACACTGGAATGGCTGTTGCACATCTTCTTCAGGGTGGCGAAGCCTTTCAGGGTATGGGATTCCGGCAAATACCGCTGCAGGGCGGTATCTTGGGCAAGCGCTTCAAAAACCTCTGTCTTGTCAAGGAACTTTTCATTGAAAAAATGTGTGCCATAGCGGGATTTTACATCCGCCAGAAAATGCTGTACGCTAGGTTTGTTCTCAACCTTTCGTGATGTAAGCCGATTGTTGATCACATCGGCTACAGGAAGAGTCAGCTTTCGCCAGCCCTCGTCGTATACCCAGCCCTGAACGGAAGAGCTGCGCGATTCCAGTGCTTCCGGGGTGAAGAAATATACATAGGCGCCCTGTGCATGGCAGGCATTGGTCAGCTCCCGGCAGAACATAGTGATCGGACCGAACAGCCTGTCGGGATTATCCGGATGGTCGCGGCTTACCAGCACTCCAATTAACGGCCCGAGCCGCAGAATGCGGCTTCCCGAGGTGTAGGACACATTAAGCGTAAGCCGTTGTCTGAGTCCAAGCCGCCGCGCCAGCGCCTCACTTATGCGCAGGCTGTCGGCTTTGGGAACCGGAATGACTGTGACCTCCTGCCGGAAAGAGCCGAAGGTGAGCTGGAGTGTCCCGTTTGCCGGAATTTTGAGCCTCTTCATTGATTTGTCGCCAAGCATTACAGTGTTTTCCTGCAGGATGCCCGAGTGGACCGTTTGGACCGGGATCTTGAACTTAGACATCTTGGATCTCCTTCCGGTAGGCAGCATGATGCCGGCAATATGAAGCTTAAGGATTACATATCATTCATCATATGGAGACATCTGACCCTTGGTGATTGACCTAATCTTGAAAAAGCCGTGCCGGGCGGATTAAATCCCTCGTTTGGAAAGAACAAAAGCAGATGCTTCCGAAGTGAATTATGTTCGAAGTGAACCCGGAGAAGTAAATGCTCACAAAATTTTAGGAGGAATAATAATGAACGTAATTGACAAGGCGCATGAATTGGCGCGGGCCATTAAGGACAGCAGCGAGGTAACGGACATCAGAAATGCGATGAAGGTGATTGAGGCGGACCCGGAAAGCAAGCGGATGCTGGATAACTTCCGCCAGAATCAGATTGAGCTGCAGCAGCGGATGATGAACGGAGAGATGCCTCCGCAGGAGGAAATGGGGAAGATGGAGAAGCTGTTCGAGGTGCTGAACCTGAACCTAGGCATCCGCCGTCTGTTCGATGCGGAACGCCGTCTCAGCGTGGTCATTGAGGATGTGAACAAAATTATTACCGATAGCTTATCGGAGATGTACGGCGGCGCACAATAGGTTTCGCCGTCTATACGGCTGGTACAAGCCGTGCGCAAGCAACAGGAGGGTGTCCCTCAGCCACATTTGGCTGCTGGAGCACCCTCCTGTTGTGTCAGAGCTTCAGATTACGGGCGTCGCCGCCCTAATCCTGCTTGCCCTCCACAGCGCAGAGCAGAATTCCGGCGGCCAGACCGAGTCGGCGGTCGAGCTCCCCTTTGCGGTCCTCGGAGAAGTCGGCGATGATTTTAGTGACGAAGGGATTGAAGTTCTGGCGGAAGGCGGGAATGGTGGTGTTCCCAAGCTCAACATTATATTTCTGCGGAATCAGCGTGATGAGCCGCCGCAGGAGCGCCATCGCTGTACTGTTTTCCTTAATCAATCCGATTTCGGTATCCTTGCTGTCCAGAAGAATCCATTCGTCCTTCACGATGGATTTGAGCCCTTTGCGGCGCAGCGAGCCGAGATGCTCACCGGTCTCTGAATCATGCACGTCATACGTAGCGCTGAAATCAATCACATTCCGGGCCTTGATGCGCAGCAGCTCTTTTGTCATGCTCTCATCGGTATAAAGGGCGATGTCCTCCTTCAGCTTGAACGCTTTCATCTGCGAATACATCACAAGCTCCTCCGAGCAATTGTAGATATGCAGCTTGGCTCCCATGATAGAGAACACCTTTTTACGGATAATGTACTCTGAGTAACTAAATGCATTATTCAAATAGAATCCCTCCCTGAAATGCCTACATCATCTCATATCGCAGCCGTTCGTGCTATGCCAAAGCCTGCACTCTCCATATTTTTTCCCGGCTTATCTCATAATTCCGGCAGCCTGTTCATAGAGTAGAGATATAGATTCAATTGAACAACCCTTTAGAAAGAAGGAGCTGTCATCCATGAAAAAAAGAAACAAATTCAAGCATGTCGTCTACATGCTGGCGGCGCTGGCCATGCTTCTCTACGCTTTGCCGCAGCTGTCTTTTCAGAGCGGACCAAGCTGGGCACTGGGCTTCGGTGTGGTCTGGTGCATTTTTGCCTTTCTGGTCATCGCTTCGCACCTGCATTTCATCATTGGGGTGGATGAAGAGAAGCAGAAGCGGCTTGAAGCGGTCCGCAAGCATAAGCTGGAGCAGTGGCAGGGCAAGTGGAATGAAGAACCGGCGAGAGTATCGCAAAAATCTTAACCTCTCTTAAAAATATGATAGGCTCCCTGGTAAAACCGCCCACGGCGCGCCCCTTGCTCGTCACAATGCTCGGCCAATCTGTTGTGCTTCTGCGTCCCCACCGTGTATAATGGGTACAGAGTAGTACAGATCGGAGCATGGGGGTGTAACAGTTGGAAGGTCAAGGGGATAATATCACAAAACATGAACAACTGCTGCAGCACATCGAAAGCCTGAAGGTAGGGACCAAGATATCCGTCCGCAAGCTGGCGAAGGAAATGGGTGTCAGCGAAGGCACGGCTTACCGTGCGGTGAAGGAGGCGGAGAATCTCGGCATCGTCATTACGAAGGAGCGGATCGGCACAGTCCGGGTGGAGAAGAAACCGCGCAACATTTCCGACCAGCTCACCTTTGGTGATGTAGTCGACATCGTAGAGGGACATGTGCTTGGCGGAGTGAACGGGCTGAACAAGCATCTTCATAAATATGTGATCGGCGCGATGAAGGTCGATGCCATGGTCCGTTATATCGATGCGGACAGCCTGCTGATTGTGGGGAACCGCGATGATGCGCATTCGCTTGCGCTGGAGCAGGGCGCGGGGGTGCTCGTAACCGGGGGCTTTGGGACAAGCCGTGAGGTAAAAGCGCTGGCCGACGAGCTGGATTTGCCCGTGATTTCCTCCCGGCATGATACGTTTACCGTAGCTTCGATGATTAACCGGGCGATTTTTGACCGGTTGATCAAGAAGAAAATCATGCTGGTTGAAGATATTGTAGACAGCAAGCCCCGCCTCAATACGCTGAAAATAACCAGCACGGTCAGTGAGCTGCGGCAGCTCTCGCTGGACAGCGGCGAGCAGCGCTTCCCGGTTACCGATGAGTGGAACCGGGTCATTGGCATCGTGGGCCGCCGTGATGTGGAGGAGCTTGCCGAAGGGCAGAGCATCGAGAAGGCCATGGTCCGCAGCCCGATCACCGCGGCACTGCAGACCTCGCTGGCTTCGGCGGCGCAGATTATGATGTGGGAGGGCATCGACTTCCTGCCGATTGTCGACCGCAACCGCAAGCTGGTCGGTTCGCTCACCCGCAGAGAGGTGCTGCAGAGCCTGCGCGATGTCAGCAACCAGCCGCAGCTCGGAGAGACGTTCGACCATCTGATCTGGAACGGCTTTGCCGATGAGCGGGATGAGGAGGGCAGACTTTTTTTCCACGGCTTCATTACACCGCAGATGGCGACGGATCTCGGGACCATTTCCGAAGGCGTATTGTCAACACTGATGACCCTCTCCGCTTTCAAGGCGGCCAAGGATATTACTGGCAACGATTATGTGCTTGACAATATGTCCACCTATTTTATCCGGCCGGTGCAGATTGAGCATTCAATCATTGTGATGCCCAAGCTGCTGGAAATCAGCCGCCGTACCTGCAAGCTGGAGATTGAAATCAGCCACTTGGATACCCTGGTAGCCAAGGCTGTACTCATGCTGCAGTCGATTGACCATAACTGACGGCGGCAGTACATGAATACACAAAGAAGACTATTCCAGACTGGCTGTCAGCTCGGAATAGTCTTCTTTGCAATGCCTTAAATTACAAATATATAATGCAGCCGTTATCCTCTAATTTGTGCAGCCAATTTGGGACGTTCAGCCCGTGATTCCACCTCAAATCCAAGCGCTCAAGCCCCTTGATTTCCAGCAGGCAGTTGCTTCTTAAATCCAGCTCCAATAAATTAGCAAGTCCTCCAATGCTCTCAGGAAGAGCAGTCAGCCGGTTATTTTTCAGATGCAGCTCCCGAATTTGGGCCAGACCGCCGAATGCCTCAGGTAATGCGCTTAATTGCGTATTCATCACACGAAGCTCTACCAGCTTGGAAAGACTGCCAATTTCGCCCGGCAATTCGTTAAAAGGGTTATCGCTCAGATTCAAATATTTTAGCTTGGCGAGCTTCCCGATTTCTATAGGTATGGTCTGGATCAAATTATTATGAAGATAAAGATAGTCCTCCAAATGGGCCAGGCTGCCGATTTCCGGTGGAATGGCTTCTATTTGATTATGGCCGAAATCTATCATTTTGCAGATTCAAATCCACAATCTCACTCAGGGCAAAAGCTATTTTCGGCAAAGAAGTCAGATTATTGTGGGACAAATTGAGTTTCACTACATTTCCTCCTCTATGCTTGGCTATTGTTCCTTCGGTTCCGGCTGTAAAATCCATAGCTGCGCAGCCCGGAGAAGATGTTGAACGCCCCGATCAGCAGAAAAAGTGCCTCGACAATGATATTGCTTGTGGAGCCGCGGAACATAAACATGCAGATTAGAGAGAGCGATACAAGCATGCCGCCGAGCATGATGTTCATGATAGAGCGTTTTATGCCTTTTTCCAGAGGGTCCTGCGCTCTGCGGGAAGAGAAGCTGTAGACAGCGGCACCGATCATAAAGACCATCATAAGGACAAACAGCAAATACTTGATCAGCAGAATCATGGACAGGCAGCTCCTTTTAGCCAAATGTAAAAAAGCCGTTATCTGCCATCTATTGTAACACGATTGTTCTCAACTGCGTTTATAGGGACTGATTTCGACCCAAATTTGCAGCACGCCCTCCATGACGAGCATGGTGCGGATTCGAACCGAATATTCCTTCTCGCGCACGGTATAGATTTTGCCGTCCAGCAGCAGCCGGGCCAGCTTGCCATCGCTGTCAATGTCGAACATACTGCGCCCGCGCATAGGCTCCAGGTCTCTGCTCATGCGGCTGATGATTTCCTTCACGGTTACGGGGTCGAGCGCGGCTGTGTCTTCCTTTAACTTGCTGTCCTCCGTGCGGAGCTTGATTTCCCGGATGACGGTAGAGGTGTTGTTGTATTTCTTGAGCGTCTTGATGTCCTTCTGATATTGGTCGATCTGCATACGCATGTCCAGATTGTTCTGCCATAGCACATCATAGCCCATATGAAAAACCGCATTGTACATGATGCTGCCCACGACCATCCCTAATACGAATACTGCAGAAATTTGCGAAAATCGGCGGTAATACCGGAACGGTGGAACCCTCATGGCCTGCTCACCCCTTGCCGCACACCCATTTGACCAGCTCGCTGCCCATATGGGCGCCCAGGAAGGCGAAGACCAGGTAGAGGACCTGCTTGATGGCGGGGGAGAGATTGCCGTCTACCATGTTGCTCTCAATGACCCGCATCGGGTCGATGGTTCCGCCGACGGCGGCGGCAAGCGCCCAGATTTTGATCCGGTCGGCCACATCCAGCATGGTTTGTGTCGGCGGCTGCAGCGAGACTACGGCTCCCATGCCGCCCAGCATCGCCCCACCCAGCACAATCCCGAAGGCGATAAAGAAATCGAGAACGGCTTTGCTCAAAAAAACGTTCATTACAAGGCCCCTTTCCGAACAAGGCCGCTCTTGACGCAGCCTGTCCTTGTGCTCTTTCTTCATTCTATGGGCGGCTCCCCCTCTAATATGATAAAATAGTTACATCTTATGCTTTGATTTTGGAACCTGAAGGGATGTGGGGATATGAGCCCTTTCGTGCATTTGCATGTGCACAGCGAATACAGTTTACTGGACGGGGCGGCGCGCATTACGGACCTGGTGCGCCGGGCCGGCGAATACGGCATGACGTCGCTTGCGCTTACGGATCATGGAGTGATGTACGGAGCCATCCCCTTCTATAAAGCGTGCAAGGCCAGCGGCATCAAGCCGATCATCGGCTGTGAAGCCTATTTGACGGCAGGCTCCCGCCGGGAGCGGGGCAGCCGCAAGGATCAGCCCATTTACCATCTGATTCTGCTCGCGAAGAATGAGACCGGATACAAAAACCTGATGCGGCTGGTGTCTATCGGTCATCTGGAGGGACAGCACTACAAGCCGCGCATTGATATGGAAGCCCTGGCAGCGCATGCGGAGGGCATCATCTGCCTCAGCGCCTGTCTCGGCGGCGAGGTGCCGCAGCATCTGCTGCACGGACGGGAGGAAGAGGCGCGCAGGGCGGCGCTGCGGTATAAGGCGATTTTTGGCGAGGACTTCTACCTGGAGCTGCAGGATCACGGAATTCCTGAGCAAAAGCGGGTCAACCCGCAGCTGATCGCGCTCGCCGCCGAATGCGGCATCCCGCTGGTGGTTACGAACGATGTCCATTATCTCGCCAAGGAGGATGCCGAAGTTCAAGACGTGCTGATCTGCATCGGGACCGGCAAGACAGTGGATGATGATGAGCGCCTGAAGATCGGAACGGAGCAGTTGTTCCTCAAGAGCGGAGAGCAAATGGCCGCATTGTTCCCGCATGTGCCTGAGGCGATTAGTAATACAGCGGTGATTGCTGAGAAGTGCAATCTGGAGCTAACCTTCGGCGAGCATATCCTGCCGGCGTATTCTCCGCTGCCGGAGGGAAAGGATGCCGCGACCTACCTCCGCGAGCTGTGCTGGAGCGGGCTGGAAGCCCGCTATGCGGACACGCCGCGCTGGTCCTCCCAGGAAGAGAGGGATGCCGCCGGGGCGAGGCTGGCCTATGAGCTGGGTGTTATTGAGAACATGGGGTTCAGCGATTATTTTCTGATCGTCTGGGACTTCATCGCCTTCTGCCACCGGCAGGGGATTGTTACCGGCCCGGGAAGAGGCTCCTCCGCCGGCAGCTTGACCGCCTATTGCCTGCGAATTACCGATGTGGACCCGCTGAAGTACAATCTGCTCTTTGAGCGGTTCCTCAACCCCGAGCGCATTACGATGCCGGATATCGACATCGACTTCAGCGATGAGCGGCGCGATGAGGTTATCGCTTATGTGGTGGATAAATACGGCAAGGAGCATGTGGCGCAGATTATCACCTTCGGAACGATGGCGGCGAGAGCGGCTGTGCGGGACGTAGGGCGTGTGCTGAATCTGCCGTATAACGAGGTGGACAAAGCGGCGAAGCTGATTCCGGGGTACCTTGGGATCAGCATCACCCGGGCGCTGGAGGAGAGCACGGATCTGAAGGCGCTGTACGAAGGCAATCCGAAGATCAGGGACCTGCTTGACATGGCGATGAAGGTTGAGGGCATGCCCCGCCATGCATCGACCCATGCGGCAGGAGTTGTGATCTCCAAGGGGCCGCTGACTGACAACGTGCCGCTGCAGGCCGGCAACGAGAGCACGGCGCTGACCCAGTATTCGATGGAGCATCTGGAGAGCATCGGGCTGCTGAAGATGGATTTTCTCGGGCTGCGCACCCTGTCGATTATTGAGCGCTGCATGAACTGGATCAGGGAAATGACCGGCAGCGTGCCTGATTTCCGCAGCATTCCCGACCATGATCCGCTGACGTACGAGATGCTGGGAGCGGGTGAGACGACCGGCGTCTTCCAGCTCGAGTCGGCGGGGGTGCGGCGTGTGCTGAAGGATATGAAGCCTACGGGCTTCGAGGATATCGTCTCTGTGGTGGCGCTGTACCGGCCCGGCCCGATGGAGTTTATTCCTAAATATATTGCAGGCAAGCATGGGGAGATCGAAGTGGAGTACCCGCATGCCGATCTGAAGCAGATTCTGGATGATACTTACGGGATTATCGTCTATCAGGAGCAGATCATGCAGATTGCCTCGCGGATGGCAGGCTTCTCGCTCGGTGAAGCGGATCTGCTGCGCCGTGCGGTCTCCAAGAAGAAGCGGGAGACGCTGGACAAGGAGCGGGGCCACTTCGTGCAGGGCAGTCTTCAGATGGGCTATACGGAGGCGGATGCCAATGCCGTCTATGATATGATCGTGCGCTTCGCCAACTACGGCTTCCCGCGTGCCCACGCAGCAGCCTATGGCGTGCTGGCCTTCCAGACGGCCTACCTCAAGGCCCATTATCCCGTGCAGTTCATGGCGGCGATGCTGACCGCTGTGATGGGCGTCCACCGCAAGGTGGCGGAATATGTGCTGGAATGCCGGCGCAGCGGCATCGGTGTATTGCCGCCGGATGTCAACGAGAGCGGTGTGCTGTTCACTCCCGTTCCGGGCGAAGGCACAGGGCATATCCGCTTTGGACTGGCGGCGGTCAAGAATGTCGGCACACTTGCTGTGGAGAACATCATGGAGGTGCGCAAGGAGCGTCCGTTCGACAGCCTGCTTGACTTCTGCCGCCGCGTAGATCTGCGAGTCTGCAACAAGCGCGTCATAGAGTCTCTGCTGCAGGCCGGAGCTTTTGACCGGCTGCCGGGACACCGGGCGCAGCTGCTCGCGATGCTGGATGAGACGGTAGAAGCTGCAACGAAGTGGCGCAAGGAGCGCGACGAGCTGCAGATTCAGCTCTTCGACGATTTGATAGAAACGCCGAACTGGGAGATCCGTTACCCGGATATCCCGAATTTCACGGTCACGCAGCAATTGGAGCTGGAGCGCGAGCTGCTCGGGCTCTACCTCTCCGGGCATCCGCTCGACGATGCTGCGGAGCTGCTGGAGGAGCCGGGGATGCAGCGGCTGATGGATCTGGGCGAAGCGGCGGACGAGAGCCAGGCCGTGACAGCGGGCATGGTCGTGTCCGTCAAGGAAATCACTACGAAGGCCGGCAAGGCGATGGCCTTCGTGGAATGGGAAGACCAGATCGAGCGCTGCGAGGTCGTGCTCTTCCCTGAGGTGTGGAAACGCAGCCGCGCCCTGATCGTGAAGGGCGCGCTGCTGGCCCTGCGCGCCAAGGTGCAGCAGGAGGACGAGGGCTTCAAGCTGCTGGCCGAAGAGGTCGCGCCGCTTGGCGCGGACACGCTCCGCGGCCTGCTGCAGCGCCGCAGCGCAGCCGCCGCCCGGGCCGCAGGCGCGGGCCGGGCGGCCACAGCCGGAGTGCCCGGCGGGGCTCCGGCAGCACGGACAGGCGCCGGCAGCCCCGGCGCCTCCCGCAGCGGCGCAGCCGGCGGAGCTGCTGCGCCTGCCACTGCGCCGCGCGCGGCTGCGCCTGCGCCTGCGGCGTCCACGTCCGCCGCGGATGGCACAGACGCGGCGGAGAGCGGCCAGCGTGTCTTTATCAAGATCACGCAGGCTGCTGAGAACCCGGCGCTGCTGTCGCGCCTCCAGGCGCTGCTGCAGCGCCATCCCGGTCCGGCAGCTACCCTGCTGTTCTACGAGCGCGACCAGCGGCTGCTGGCGCTCAGCGACGGCTACCGGATCAAGCCCTCGGAGGAGCTAATCGCGGCTATCGAGACAATGATGGGAGCCGGAACGGTAAGAATAAAATAAGAACATTTCTGCCCCTTTCCGCATACATTAGGAAACCACAGGGCATTGTCCCGTGCGGAAAGGGGAATATTACCATGTCATATCAAATGGCAGCGGAGCTGCTGGAGCGCAGGGGAGTGTCACTGACGTCCATTGCCGAGATCGTATATATTTTGCAGTCGGCCTATTATGCTGAATTAACGAAGGACGAGTGTCTTGCGAGTGTCCAATCGGTCCTCGGCAAAAGAGAGGTCCAGTACACGCTCATGACTGGCGTCGCACTCGATGAACTAGCGGAGAAGAAGCTTCTTCCCCAGCCGCTGCAGGCGGTGATGGAGGCGGATGAATCGCTGTATGGCGCGGACGAGACCCTGGCGCTCGGCATCACGGGGGTATATGGAATGATAGGGCTGACAGGCTTCGGTTATCTCGACAAAATAAAGCTTGGAATCATCGGTGAGCTGAATGCGGATAAGGGAGGCATTCACGTGTTTTTGGATGATCTTGTTGCCGGAATTGCAGCGGCGGCATCGGCCAGAATTGCCCACGGGCATGAGGGAGCCAAGGTATATCCTTATAGCGCCGATACGGAATAATTGCCTGGCCTGGAATTGCTGAATGCAGCCTCCTGCCCCTGTTCCTTCACTCCGCTCCTGTTGCGGGAAAAAAGAAAACTGTGTTATCATGATTCCATTATACGGGATACGGCTGGGAATTAAGATTAGGGAGGCTTTGCAAGGCATGTGGACGGTAATTTATATAGCTCCAACCGCCAAAGTGGCGGATATGATTCAGAGCAAGCTTACGGAAGAAGGCTTTCTGATAAAATGCCGTCCGGTCAATATGTCCAAGCAGCAGTTTGAGATTCTGGTTCCTTCGGGTGAGCTTGAGGAAGTGCAGGAAGTCCTTAATCTGATTCTGCATCCCTGAATATACATCAAGTGAGCAGTTATGACAGCGGCAAGCTGCTGAATGCGCAAATAAACGGCTGAAGAGGTGCGATCCTTGTTCAAAGATTTATTTCAGAAAAAACGGAAGTACGCGACTATTCCTTCAGAACGTCTGGAGCGGAGCGGCGGAGCGGCGGAAGGCGAACGCCCCAAACGGGAGATTCCCGAGGGCTTAATGAGCAAATGCAGCAAATGCGGAACGATCCAGTACAGCAAGGAGCTGGAGAAGAACCTGAAGGTATGCCCTTCCTGCGGCTACCATATGCGTCTGAACGCTTCGGAGCGGATCGCAATGACGCTGGACCCGGAAGGGTTTGTTGAGTTTGACAGCGAAATGGCATCCGTAGATCCGTTGCAGTTCCCCGGCTATGCTTCTAAGCTGGAGCAGCAGCAGTCCAAAACCGGACAGGTTGATGCTGTAATTACGGGACAAGGCACCATTGGCGGACATCCTGTCATTGTGGCTGTGATGAATTTTGAATTTTTTACCGGCAGTATGGGTTCGGTTGTGGGCGAGAAGATTACCCGCGCGGTTGAAGAAGCTACCGAGAAGAGACTCCCGCTGCTGATCTTTTCGACTTCGGGCGGAGCCCGGATGCAGGAGAGTATTCTGAGCCTGATGCAGATGGCCAAGACAAGTGCGGCGCTCGCCCGGTTTGGCGAGGTGGGCGGACTGTATATCTCGGTGATTACCGATCCGACCACGGGCGGTGTATCCGCGAGCTTTGCCAGTCTTGGTGATATTATCATTGCCGAGCCGGGAGCCGTATTTGGTTTTGCCGGCCGGATTGTCATTGAGCAGACGATCCGCCAGAAGCTTCCTGAGGATTTCCAGACCGCTGAATTTAATCTTCAGCACGGACAGCTTGATCTCGTGGTGCACCGCAAGGAAATGCGCGCCACATTGACCAAGCTGCTGGACCTGCATGACGTGAAAGGGGGATTTTAGGTTGGCGGGAGAGTTGCCTTTTGAAATGCCTCTACTGGAAATGCGCAAGAAAATTGCTGAGCTGAAGCAGTTCGGCGAAGAGAAGGGGATTGATTTCAGCGATGAGGTCGCCCGGCTTGAGGAACGCTACCGCGTGCTAGAGGATGAGATTTATTCCAATATATCGCCTTCGCAGAAGATGCATCTGGCACGGCATCACAACCGTCCCACCTCGCTTGATCTGATGGGGCTGATTTTTACTGATTATATTGAGCTGCATGGCGACCGTCTGTTCGGTGATGATCTTGCTGTAGTTGGCGGTATCGCCAAGCTGAACGGAGTTCCCGTAACAGTAATCGGCCAGCAGCGCGGCAAGGATACTAAGGACAATATTGCGCGTTTCTTCGGCAGCGCGCATCCTGAAGGGTTCCGCAAATCGCTTCGTTTGATGAAGCAGGCCGAGAAGTTCGGCCGTCCGGTCATTACCTTTATCGACACCAAGGGGGCTTACCCCGGCAATACGGCAGAGGAAAGAGGCCAGTCCGAGGCGATTGCCAGAAACCTGTATGAGATGTCCCAGCTTGCTGTTCCTGTGATCTCTATTGTGATCGGTGAAGGCGGCAGCGGCGGAGCGCTGGCTTTGGCTGTAGGCAACCGTGTACTCATGCTGGAGCATGCGATTTATTCGGTAATCTCCCCGAACGGAGCGGCGTCAATCCTTTGGAAGGATGCCTCTAAGGCGGAGCAGGCCGCAGAAGCCATGAAGATTACGGCAGCCGACCTGCTGGATATGGAAGTTATTGAGGAGATTGTGCCTGAGCCGAGAGGCGGCGCCCACCGTGATTACGAGGCAACGGCGGCGGCAATCAAGGATGCCGTATGGCGTCATTTGCAGGAGCTGTCGGCTATGGACTGTGCTGAACTCAAAGAGGACCGTTATTTGAAATTCCGCAAAATCGGTAAGTTTGCCGAAGGCGGAACAGAGTTCGTTGCCGCAGAAGAAGGAGAAGAGGAAGAAGAAGTGCAGAGCGTGGAGTAGGCCCTGTATTTTACCGGATGCAGGCTTTGTTCGTTTGCACTTTCACACATAAATTCGCTTTTTTAGTCCATAGATGAAACTGGAAGCAGATTACATTTATTGGCGTAAAAATAATCCCGTGCAATTTGCGGGGTTATTTTATTTTGTGCGCTTTCTTTGAAAATTCGACGTTAATTTACAATGAAAAGATGCTTCAACATTGATTTTGTGCCCAAGTTGCAGTAATATTCATAAGGGCGCAGTTAAAGGTTCATGTGATAAAGTTCCTATGCAAACGACAAGCCTTATAGTAGATTTTGTAGTTGGAAAAAGTGAGACAGAGAGAACGAAAAAACGGAGGAAAACCTAATGCGGAAAAGTAAAATTGTATGTACGATTGGTCCTGCTAGCGAATCGTTGGAGAACATCAAAAAATTGATTTTGGCCGGTATGAATGTAGCCCGTCTGAACTTCTCCCACGGCGATTTTGAAGAGCACGGCAGCCGGATCAGAACGATCCGTCAGGCTTCCCAGGAGCTTGGTAAGACTGTTGCAATCCTGCTCGATACCAAAGGACCAGAAATTCGCACAGGCAAGCTGGAAGTAGAACCGATTGAACTGGTTCAGGATGAGTACCTGACATTGACTACGGAAGAAATCCTTGGCAACCAAAACCGTATCTCTGTCACGTACAGCGACCTTCCTAACGATGTTCAAGTAGGATCGACTATCCTCATCGACGATGGTCTTATCGGACTTACCGTTGTTGACATTCAAGGCACAGAAATCAAGACCCGCATTGTTAACGGTGGTACAATCAAGAGCAAAAAAGGCGTTAACGTACCAGGAGTTGCCATCTCCTTGCCGGGCATTACGGAAAAAGACACCAACGATATCATTTTTGGGATCGAACAGGACATCGATTTTATCGCCGCTTCCTTCGTTCGCAAAGCCAGCGACGTTCAGGAAATCCGTGCACTGCTTGAGAAGCACAATGCTTCCCACATCCAAATCATTTCCAAAATCGAAAACCAGCAAGGTGTTGACAACCTTGATGAAATTCTGGCAGCTTCCGACGGCCTGATGGTTGCCCGCGGCGACCTTGGCGTGGAAATCCCTGCTGAAGATGTGCCTCTGGCTCAAAAGCTGATGATTCAAAAATGCAACATCGCCGGCAAACCGGTTATCACAGCTACACAAATGCTGGATTCCATGCAGCGCAACCCGCGTCCTACCCGCGCTGAAGCGAGTGACGTAGCGAACGCTATCTTTGACGGAACAGATGCAATCATGCTGTCCGGTGAAACTGCTGCCGGGAAATATCCGGTAGAATCCGTTCTCACAATGTCCCGCATTGCTGAGAAAGCTGAATCTGCTCTGAACCACCGCGAAATCTTCATGAAGCAGCAAATTGCTCAAGAAACAACAGTAACTGAAGCGATCAGCCAATCCGTAGCGATTTCCGCTCTGGATCTGAATGCTAAAGCTATTATTTCTTCAACTGTAACAGGACACACAGCACGTGTGGTTTCCAAATACCGTCCTAAATCGCCGATCATCGCGGTGACGACTCAAGAAAGAACAATGCGTCAGCTGGCTCTCGTATGGGGCGTAACTCCGGTTCACGGACTTGAAGCGACTTCGACAGACGAACTGCTGGAAACTGCTGTTAAAGGCGGCAAAGCATCCGGTCTGGTTAATGCAGGCGATCTTGTTGTGATTACAGCAGGTATCCCGCTCGGACGCTCCGGCTCCACTAACCTGGTAAAAGTAGACACTATTCCTGCTAACTAATCTCGGGAAAAATGCTCTTTACCATGTTTGACTGAATACAAAAAAGCAATGGTGCAAGATGCCATTGCTTTTTTTGTCAAATAGAGAAGCTACTGTGTCAATTCTTATGCCAGCCCCATTATCATCTTCTGTGGCGATACGTCAGTCGGCACCTGGGTGGTTTTGCGGGCTGTTTTAACCATCAGAATTTCCCTATTTCTAAAGTGGTGGGATGAATGGCAACGGTCTTTCTTATCGAAATTCAGCATCCTTACATACGAACATTCGTGCTATAATGAACTCGTAAATTCCTGGAAAGGAGTTGCGTGGCATTGTCAGTACTTAAAGCGTATAAATACCGGATCTATCCCACCCATGAGCAACAGCAATATCTAGCCAAGGTGTTCGGATGTGCCCGTTTTATCTACAACAAAATGCTTGCGGATAAGATCGAACACTATAAACAAACGGAGAAAATGCTCCACAATACACCTGCCAGGTACAAGAAAGCATTCCCGTGGCTGAAAGAAGTGGACAGCCTTGCATTAGCAAACGTCCAGCTCAACCTGGAGAAAGCCTATAAGAATTTTTTTCGGGATAAGAGCATAGGCTCCCCTAAATTCAAAAGCAAGAAGACGAACAATAATAGCTTCAAAACGAACAATCAAAACGGAACGATAGTCATTAAAGATGGAACGATAAAAATTCCGAAGCTAAAGACAAGAATCCGAATCAAGGTACATCGTCCATTTACGGGGCGGATCAAATCCTGCACGATATCCAAGACACCATCAGGAAAATACTTTGCATCCGTATTGGTAGAAACAGAGATAGCCCCTTTGCCAGAAACAGAAAACAAGATTGGCGTTGATCTAGGATTGAAAGACTTTGCGGTGACTTCGGGTGGTGAAGTGATCGCAAATCCGAAACATCTACGTAAATCTGAACAACGATTAGCCAAGCTGCAAAAGGACTTATCGCGAAAGAAGAAAGGGAGCCATAACCGAGCTAAAGCAATATTGAAGGTTGCCAAGCTTCATGAAAAAATAGCCAATCAGCGTAAAGACTTCTTGCACAAAACGTCAACCCAAATGATACGCGATAACCAAGTGATCGTGATGGAAGACTTACGTGTAAAGAACATGATGCAGAATCACAAATTAGCTAAAGCCATTTCTGAAGTATCGTGGAGCATGTTTCGAGCGATGCTCGAATATAAAGCAAAGTGGTACGGAAGAACAGTGATGATTGCGCCAAAAAACTATGCAAGCAGCCAATTATGTTCCTGCTGTGGATACAAAAATGCAGAAGTGAAAAACCTTGCTGTCCGTGAATGGACATGTCCTGAATGTAGTTCACAACACGACAGAGATAGGAATGCGGCTGTAAATCTTCTGAAATTAGCAATGTAAATTGCACTGATCGGGATAGGAACTATCCTCTAAGCTTGGATAAACTTGGAGCAGTAGCTCTATTGACCAAGAAGCACCCACCTTTTATGTGGCGTGTAGTTCACATTTCAGAATTGTTATATATTGAATTGAGAGTTTGGGGAAAAGTACAATTAAGACCGGACAAAAATAGGGCTTCTGGAGTGAACCAGAGGTTTTCCTTTACGATAGACTCGTTTGACATTAAAAGCATCACCGTTTGCACTGGGACTGGAAGGCACGGCTACCGTAATCTTGTTCTGAACCATGATTCCGCTGTCGGCAGGCGTCAGCCTCGGGCTTTTGCCGTTCACACTGCAGCGGAAGAATCTGGTGGTAGTCATTTTGCTAAGTGCTCCGATCTTGCCTCCCACCTGGGGAGCTTCCATAATCCATTCTGCGGAGGATTGCGGTCCGGTGTAACGCTGGAATGTGCGGAAGGTCCATTGCCTGCTGAGATTGCGGAGGGTGATGAGCCATTTGCCGCTGCTTTCCTTGGTGATAGAAGCCCGCATATGGTCCCCTGGCGAGACAGGCAACGGGATTACCGTTTCCGCAGCAGGGAGGATTTCCCACCAGGCGTAATAGTGGACTACCCCGTTAATGGATTCATGGCCGGTTCCCGTCTGGATCAGATTGCTGTTCTTGAAGCCGTCAATCCCAATCCAGGCTGAGGAATAAGCGGTTTTGGAAGTGGCTTTGATAAAAGGGACAATCCAATCGCCGGATATTTGTCTGAAGGCACCCTTTTTGCCGGAGATGGCATATCCGCTCCAGTTGCTGGAGACCCAGCCAAAACCGGTGCTTTGAGCTTTGTTCTTATGGGCTTTAGCCGTGACACAGGGCCGGGTGCGCTTTGAAAGATCAGCTTTGCTCACAGATCCACCGCCTTTACGATATAAGGATTTATAGTTTGCTGCTCTATTAAATGCGGCAGATGGATTTGAAGTATGGGTATTCCGTTAAAAAGGAATAGAGAGGACCTATCGCACAAATGAAAAAAATGCTCAATCTGCGCGGATTTTATCTTTTTCTGGGACTCGCCGGCGGCTCGTTTGGCTCGTATCTTACGCTTCTTTTGAAGCATAATGGACTGGACAGCAGCCAAATTGGTATGCTGATGGCGACAGGCACACTGATTGCGATCTGTATTCAGCTTCTTTGGGGAGTCATTTCCGACCGTAATAACCAGACCCGGCTTGTACTTATTCTGAGTGTGGCAGTGCCGGCTGTGCTGGCAACATTGTACCAATCGGAATATTTCATCGTATTGCTGGTGGTCTACACGGTGGCAACCATCTTCTCATCTACACAAGCTCCTATAGCCGATTCTTACGCCATTGCAGCAGCGAATCAGGCGGGGGCCACCTATGGAAGCATCCGGATGATGATGAGCATAGGAGCGGCCGTAGGCGCCTTTGTGGGGTCGCAGTATGTATCGCATTTTTCCGTGTCCACGATCTGGCTGCCGTATCTGCTACTCAATGGCGTTGCCGTCATTTTTGCGCTCACCCTGCCTAAGGAGGCGGAAGAGAACCGCATGATGAGCCAGTCGTTCTCCAAGGGGATCAAAAAGCTGCTGGGTAACAAAATCTTTTTGGCCTTTCTGGGCGGAAGCTTTTTGGTGAACCAGACGATGACGGCTTTTGGCACATACTTTGTGCTGGCCTTTCAATCTGTCGGGGGTTCAACAAGCTATGCCGGAATTGCGCTCTTCATCGCTTCTGTAACCAACGTTCCCTCCATGCTGTATGCCTCTAAGATCATCAGGAAGCTGGGCAGGGAGCGCACACTGCTGCTTGGGGCGCTGATCTATGTGCTGCGGTGGGGAATTCAGGTCGCCTTTCCGAGTCCTGTGGTGATGGTTGCTGTGCAGGTACTGCATGGCTTGTCTTTTGGGCTCTTTTATATCGCTGCGGTCGAATATGTGTCCCAGATTACGTTACCGGAGATGCAGGCTACGGGCCAAAGCGTGTTCAATATTGTGTTCTCCGGCTTTGCGGGGATTCTGGGCAATCTGCTGAACGGAATTTTGCTGGAGCAAGGCGGTGTGGGGCTGATGAATCTGTCCTGCATGCTCAGCTCATCGGCGGGAGCGCTTTTGCTTTTCTATGTAGCCCGAAGCACGCGGGGCAGCATCCCGCTGCCTGTGGCTTCGAAGGGGACCGGGGCTTAGAGTACCGGGGCTGTTAATACAGAAAGGGGCATTTACAGATGGAATCACGTAATCCGGTATTGACCAGCCGCTGGCATGGCACTGCCTTTCGTGTACGATATCAGGAAACCGACCAAATGGGTGTGGTGTATCATGCCAATTATTTGAGCTGGTTTGAGACTGGACGCACCGAGATGTTCCGCGAGCTGGGTTTTGCCTACCGTTCGCTTGAGAGCATGGGGGTGCTTCTGCCTGTCACGTCCGCAGATTTGCAATTTAAAAGTCCGGCGCGCTATGATGATCTTATCGCCGTGTATGCGAGGCTTACGACCTTCTCGGCGTTGAGGGTGGTATACGAATATGAAATCCGGAGGCTGGCAGAGCCGGAAGCGGGCGGGAGTTCAGATGCTGCTGCGCATGCGGAGCTTTCCGTGCCGTCAGGCCTTCAGCGGTTGCCAGGAGAGCTGCTGGTTACCGGCTCAACGAGCCATGTGTGGCTGAATATGGACTGGAAGCCTGTTAGGCTGGACCGGGTGCTGCCGGAATTGTTTTACGCCATAACGATGGCGCTAAGGAAAGAAGGAGGAGCAGAATGATAAGAAGCAAATGGCTGTGGGCTGCATTATTTATTATCCCAGCCGTGGAATTATTCGGGTTTATTTATGTGGCAGGTTTTCTGGGAGCGCCCAAAACACTGCTGCTCATGCTGGCTTCCTCCGTGATCGGCTTCTTAATGATGAGGTTCGAAGGCAAGAAGGTGCTGCTGGACAGCAAGACGCAGATGCAGGAAGGCCGGGTGCCGGGACGGACCATGCTGGACGGCCTGTGCATATTTTTTGGCGGTCTGCTGCTGATTCTTCCAGGATTCGTGACGGATATCGTCGGCTTTACTCTGGTGTTTCCGCTGACCCGGCCGCTGTACCGGGTTTTTCTGTTGAAGTGGATTGAGAAAAAAATGAAAAACGGCACCTTCACCTTTTACCGCAGATAAGGTGAAAGTGCCGCCAGGCGTTCTGCTGCAGATGATGCAGCAGAACGCCTATTTTGCATTGCTTGGGCAGATGCCCTAAGCTAATGCAGCCTGCCGCTGACGATGTAGCTGCGCAGCGCGCGGAAAACACCGGCCCGGTTGAAGGCGTCGAGGACGACCAGTATCACCGGACCGAGGAGAAGGCCGAGCATGCCGAATAGCTGCATGCCTGCGTACATACCGATCAGCATGGCAAGCGGATCAAGGCCAATGCTGCTGGCAAGCACCTTCGGTTCGAGCACCTGGCGGGTGATCAGGATCACGGCATAGAGCACTGACAGCCCGATGCCAAGCGCCAGATTGCCTGTCATGTAGGAATAAACCGCCCAAGGGAGCAGCACAATGCCTACGCCGAGATAAGGGAACAGATCGACCATTCCGATGGTCAGTCCAATGGCGAAGGCGGAATCCACACCCAGCAGCAGCAGACCGATGATGACAATAACGGCTGTAATGGAGATGAGCACAAGCTGCGCCCGCAGGTAGCCGAACAGCGCTTTGCGCAGACCTTCCCAGATATCGGCCACCGGCCTTCGCAGAGGCGCGGGTACAAGCGCATTCAGCTTAGCATTATGCCGCTCCCAGCCGGTGCTGAGAAAAAAAGCGGATAAAACTACGACGACAAGAATGGTGCCTATGCTTGGCAGGGCGGAGACCAGCTTCAGGATCATGTTGAAGAATCCGGTGATAAGCTGTGTCACGGCCTGGCCCACCGTTTCCGTGGTCCGGCTGATATTGCTGTCAATGGTGGCGTGATAATTCGGGTTATCGTGGTAGAACTGGTTGATTTGGTTAATAATATTTTGAATGCTGGCATTGCGGCTGACGGACAATAGCAGTTCCCGCCACTTATCGGTATGAAGATCGAAGGTCTGGAGCAGCACGATCAGCTCCTTGACAAGCCTTGTGATCAGCGCAGTCAGTACAAGCAGGGTGCCCCCGATATAGAACAGCAGCGACAAGGATACGGCCAGCCAGCGCGGAAGCTTGAAGCCTCTGAGGATCAGCACCAGCGGATGGATCAGGTAGGCTAGCAGATAGGCGAGCAGCAGCGGGTAGACCAGCGGCAGCAGCACATATACCGCAAGCAGCAGCGACGCGGCGGCGAGGACGACCCACAGGCCGCGCAGTACTCTTTTTAATACCAATGAGTCCATCAATTTATCCCCTCCAGGTAAGGCTGCCAGCGCCCCGAAAAACGGCTCGTCTTATATATATTCAAAGCTTGGATATAAAGACTACCAGATGTTGAACGACGCTCCATATAACCTGAAAGCGCAAACATGAATCAAAATAGCCAGAAGTTTTTTTCTATCTCTCCGATAAAATCATTTAATGCGGTGTAAAGCTTCCACGTTGTTCACATAACCGTCAAAATCCGGTATGATTATGTAAGGTTCAAAGCCAAAATTTCGTTGCATTCTCTGCAGGAGCTCATTTCGACTATTTTTTAGAAAGTTATGATACCTTAAAATGTAAATGTTTTCATGAGCTCAAAACGGCTTTTATACTCTTGTTGGCAAAGGAGAGATATACCATGACAGCTACTAAAGGACTGGAAGGCATCGTTGCCGCTACCTCCTCGATCAGTTCGATTGTGGACGGCGTGCTCACTTACCGTGGTTACGATATTGATGATCTTGCGGCAAATGCCACCTTCGAAGAGACCGCATATCTGCTGTGGTTCGGCAATCTTCCGACGACTCCCGAGCTTCACGCGCTGCAGCGTGATCTTAGTGCGTTCGCCAAGATCCCGGAGCAGGTAATCGCGCAAATGAAGCTGTATCCCAAAGAAGCCAACACGATGGCGGCGCTGCGTACGGCTGTATCCAGCCTTGCTCTGTACGACGAAGCGGCAGACGACATGAGCCGTGAAGCGAATGAAACCAAGGCGGTGAAGCTGCAGGCGCAGATTCCGACGGTGGTCGCCGCACTGTCGCGGATACGCAAGGGTCTTGAGCCTATTGCGCCAAAGGACGGCGTTTCGCTTGCCGAGAATTTCCTGTATATGCTGTGGGGCAAACAGCCGGATATCGTATCCATCAAAGCGCTGGACGCCGCACTTGTGCTCCATGCCGATCATGAGCTGAACGCTTCCACATTTGCCGGCCGGGTAACTGTAGCTACGCTCTCCGATATTTATTCCGGCGTAACTTCGGCAATCGGCGCGCTTAAGGGGCCGCTGCATGGCGGGGCGAATGAGGCCGTGATGAAGATGCTGGAGGAGATCGGCAGCCTGGATAACGTGGAGCCGTACATCCGGGGCAAGCTGGAACGCCGTGAGAAGGTGATGGGCTTCGGACACCGTGTCTACAAGAACGGCGATCCGCGCGCCAAACATCTCATGAAGATGTCCTACGAGCTGGGAATGATGAAGAATGACACGACGCTGTACGACATGTCGGTGAAGATCGAGGAGCTGATCACAGGGCAGAAGGGACTTAAGCCTAATGTGGATTTTTATTCGGCTTCGGTTTACACGCAGCTAGGCATTGACCGGGAGCTGTTTACGCCGATCTTTGCGATCAGCCGTACTTCGGGATGGACCGCACATATTCTGGAGCAATATGTAGACAACCGCATCATTCGTCCGCGTGCAGAATACACAGGTTTGTCCGAACAAAAGTACATTCCGGTTGACGAGAGATAAAAAGCGGCCCTTGCGGGCCGCTATACCCCTTTAGTAGAATGAAATATAAACCAAACTCACAAAACTTTTAGGAGGATATCTACAAATGTTGAAACTGGAAAAATACGATCTGCCGACAGAAGGCGAACAAATTACAATCGAAGACGGCAAGCTGCTCGTTCCGGATCATCCGATCATCCCGTTCATTGAGGGTGACGGTACAGGCCGCGACATTTGGAAAGCCTCCAAACGGGTGCTGGATGCTGCAGTAGCCAAGGCTTACGGCGGTGCGAAGCAGATTGCCTGGTACGAAGTGTTTGCCGGTGAAAAAGCCTTCAATACATATGGTGAATGGCTGCCGAATGATACGCTGGAGGCGATCCGTGAATATATTGTGGCGATCAAGGGACCGCTGACTACGCCAATCGGGGGAGGCATCCGCTCTCTGAACGTGGCGCTGCGCCAGGAGCTGGATCTGTATGTGTGTCTGCGTCCGGTCCGCTATTTCGACGGCGTTCCTTCGCCGGTGAAGCATCCTGAGCTGGTGGACATGGTTATTTTCCGTGAGAATACGGAGGATATTTATGCCGGCATCGAATATAAGGAAGGCTCTGCCGAAGTGAAGAAAGTGATCGAATTCCTGCAGCAAGAGCTGGGCGTGAACAAAATCCGCTTCCCGGAAACATCCGGTATCGGCATCAAGCCGGTATCCTCGGAAGGCTCCAAGCGTCTGGTCCGCTCTGCAGTTGAATATGCCATCAAGCACGGACGCAAGAGCGTAACGCTGGTTCATAAAGGCAACATCATGAAATTCACAGAAGGCGCGTTTAAGAACTGGGGTTATGAAGTCGCTGAGCAGGAGTTCGGCGAGCATGTCTTCACCTGGAATCAATATGATGCCATCAAGGAACGTGATGGTGAGGCTGCGGCGAATGCGGCTCAGAAGGAAGCGGAAGCGGCCGGCAAAATCATCATCAAGGATGCGATTGCGGACATCGCCCTGCAGCAGGTACTGACCCGTCCAACCGATTTCGATGTGATTGCTACGCTGAACCTGAACGGCGACTATTTGTCCGACGCGCTGGCTGCGCAAATTGGCGGCATCGGCATCGCTCCGGGAGCGAATATCAACTATGTTACCGGGCACGCTATCTTTGAAGCTACTCATGGTACTGCGCCGAAATATGCTGACAAGGACGTAGTGAATCCGGGTTCGGTGATCCTGTCCGGGGTCATGCTGCTGGAGCATCTGGGCTGGCAGGAAGCGGCTGACCTGATCTATAAAGGCATGAGCACAGCGATCAATAACAAGACGGTTACTTATGATTTTGCCCGCCAAATGGAAGGTGCAACGGAGCTGAAATGCTCGGCGTTTGCTGACGAAATCATCAAGCATCTGTAAGCCGATCAATCTTTCAGGAGGATGACGAGTGGCCATCAAACGCAATAAAATTACTGTCGTGGGCGCCGGTTCTACCGGCGCTACCACGGCGCTTATGATTGCACAGAAGGAGCTCGGCGACGTGGTGCTGCTGGATATTCCCCAGCTTGAGAATCCGACCAAAGGCAAGGCGCTGGACATGCTGGAGGCCGGTCCTGTGCTGAGGTTCAGCAGCCAGATTACGGGAACCTCAAGCTATGAGGATGCGGCAGATTCCGATGTTGTGATTGTCACGGCGGGCGTTGCCCGCAAGCCGGGCATGAGCCGCGATGATCTCGTGAATACGAATGCTTCCATCGTGAAATCAGTCTGTGAGAATGTGAAGCGGGTCGCTCCCGAATCCATTGTCATCATTCTGAGCAACCCGGTGGATGCTATGACTTATGTGGCCTACAAGACGCTGGGCTTTCCTAAGAACCGCGTCATTGGCCAATCCGGCGTGCTGGATACCGCGCGTTATTGTACCTTCATCGCGCAGGAGCTTAACGTGTCTGTGGAGGATGTGCGCGGCTTTGTGCTGGGCGGCCACGGGGATGACATGGTTCCGCTGGTCCGCTACTCCAGTGTCAGCGGCATTCCGATTGAGACGCTGATTCCTGCACAGCGGATTGCCGAGATTGTGCAGCGCACGCGTGTCGGCGGCGGTGAAATCGTCAGCCTGCTCGGCAACGGCAGCGCCTATTATGCGCCTGCGGCTTCGCTGGTGCAGATGGCAGAAGCGATACTGAAGGACAAGAAACGGATTATTCCTGTGATCGCCCTGCTTGAAGGGGAATACGGCTATGATAGTCTGTTCATGGGAGTTCCGGCGCTGCTGGGTGCGGATGGCATTGGGAAGATTTATGAGCTGGAGCTGACGCCGGAAGAGAAAGCGGCCCTGGATAAGTCTGCCGATTCAATACGTGCGATTACTGCAGTAGTTACAATCTAAATTCCGGCTAGAAGCCCTCATTTGCTATTAAGAAATGAGGGCTTTTCTTTTCATCTGCTATTTGGTTGGGTATAATAGTAATGTAACTTATATCACAGCGAAAAGTGAGGAGAGTATAGTATGGATCGGATTTTCTTTTTCTTACATATGATCGGGACACTGGCACTTGGTTTCTATCTGGTTCTGCCGTTTATTCTGAGCAGCACGGCAAAGCTGTCCGCTCCAGCCAAGGAGGGAACACTGAGCGCAATTGGCGGCTTTAACCGCTTCGCTCAATACGGGCTGGTTGTTCAATTGCTGACTGGCGGTTATATGATCTCGAAGGGGGATTATACCGTAGCCTGGATGGTTGTTGTGGTTGTACTGCTGCTCGCAATGTTCGCCCTGGGCGGGATTATGGGCAAGCCGCTGCGCCTGGCCGCAGCCGGAATGCGCGAGAACCGTGATGTTACGGCCCACACTGCAAAGCTGCGCACCATGAGCCTGCTGCTGATGGTCGTGCTGATTGTGATGATGTTTTTTATGGTGTACAGACATATTATTTAAGCTGAACCGGGCAATCAGTGGTTGACGTCAGGAGGGGGAGGAAAGAGCTATTTTCGTGTCAATGCCGGAACGAGTGTGAACATGAAGTGAACATCAAAATAGCGGTAAATTCGCTCTCTATTCTAGGCTGGGACAGACGTTTCAGGAAGATAGCGGGAAAGCGTCCTCATAAGTACTCAAGCCTATCCTGCTAAAAACGAGGGGGTTCCAGGCAGCCACTTCATGGCTCATGGGACCCCCTCTTCTTGTAGTATAGTTGTTGCTCACAGCAGCTCCTCCAGCGCAAACACATTACTTTTCTCAAATTCCTCCAGGATGCCGGGCGGCAGCAGGGTCTGAGCCTCAAGCTTGGTGCTCCATTTATAAGCCGCATGCTCTTCCGAGAGCAGTACTGTATCTTCTTGTGACCGGCACAGGTAGGTGATGATGACTAGCTGCCTGCCCGGATCGCTCAGAAAGGAGGATGCATATAAAAGTGCTCCTACAGCTACCGTAAGCCCGGTCTCCTCCCTGATCTCCCGCACCAGCGCGGCCTCCAGGCCTTCTCCGAATTCAATTTTCCCTCCCGGGCATTCCCAACTCCCTGCCCCTACAGAATCCTCCGCAGCGCGCTGTACAAGCAGAATTTTGCCTTTATGCACAATAACTCCTTTGACGGCAACGACGATGCTCCTTGAATTTCTGGTCATAAATGTGCCTGCCTCCTTAACCTAACCTCGTTGTTCCGTCCAAATCTCCATGCCTGACAAACACAATGTTCTCTAAATTATATCTGGTGTCTTCACGAAAAACGACTGTATGTGGTAAAGATAATTCAGCTATATAAGCTGAACTAAAGAACTACCAAAAGGCAGAAGTGGCGGAGGGGAAGTTTGGAACTGTAGGAGCGGTAGCGTCCGCCTTTGTCTTCAAGTTTTACAGCACACCCGACGCATAATCCAAGCCCCATAAGCCATCCTAAAACGATGATGCTACTTCCATAGTTGCACAGCGAAAGGAGACAAGGATCATGCCAAACAATCAAGCCACACAAACCTTACCCCCGCAGGAGCAGAAGCAACAGCCCGGGATTGAGAGCCAGATGAAGCCACTGCCGGAATTCGAGACGTCAGCCTATAAGGCGGCAGGCAAGCTGCTGGGCAAGGCGGCGCTTATTACTGGGGGTGACAGCGGCATTGGGCGCGCGGTGGCTGTTCATTTTGCCAAGGAAGGCGCGGATGTCGTTGTTTCTTATCTGAATGAGCATTCGGATGCCGAAGAGACCAAACGCCAGGTGGAGCAGGAAGGCCGCAAATGTATTTTGGTAGCCGGTGATATCGGTGTGGAAGCCTTCTGCCAGGATCTGATTAAAAAGACGGTGGACGGACTGGGCAAGCTGGACATCCTGATCAACAATGCCGCCGAGCAGCATCCGCAGGACAAGATTGAGAATATCACTTCCGAGCAGCTTGAACGTACCTTCCGCACGAATATTTTCTCTATGTTCTACTTGACCAAGGCGGCAATGCCCCATCTGAAAAAAGGCTCCACGATCATCAACACGACCTCCATCACGGCCTATAGGGGCAGCCCGCAGCTGCTGGACTATTCGTCCACCAAAGGCGCAATTCTCAGCTTCACCCGGTCACTCTCGATGAATCTGGCGGAACAGGGCATTCGTGTCAACGCTGTCGCGCCGGGTCCAGTCTGGACTCCGCTTATCCCGTCTTCCTTTGACGCCAAGAAGGTCAGCGAGTTCGGCGGCACACAGCCGATGAAACGCCCCGGCCAACCGGAGGAGCTGGCACCCGCCTATGTCTATCTCGCTTCTGAGGATTCATCCTATGTAAGCGGACAGGTGATTCATGTCAATGGCGGCGAGATTATAAACGGCTAACAGGAGCATTGATGCTCTATAAATCAGGTGTAAGAGCGTACCTCTGCGGTCCGCTCTTTTTGCTGCGCATGCTCATTGGTAACTTCTCATATCATTTCTATAGCTTTTTCGAGGAAAACTATGTTAATATGAAGCACGTCAGCAACTGAATATGAATTTGCCACTAGGGGTGCCGCAAGGCTGAGACGAACCTGACCGTTCGGACCCTTTGAACCTGATCTGGTTTATACCAGCGTAGGAAAGTGTGAACGAATGACTGCAGCGGGGCTTATCCTTCAGCCCGTATTCCTGTATATATTTCCGACTGCCTCCTATTGCTGGGGGCGGTTTTTTTGTGTTTGGTGTTGCAGCAACAACAATGAATGAAGGTGAACCGCTTGGCTGAAATTCATTTGATTTCGGACGGGAAGCTTGGGCCGGAGCGGTTGATTGCACTTGCTGCGGCTGTGCATCCACTTGTGGATTATATCCATCTGCGGGAAAAGCATTTGTCCGCCCGGGAGCTGCTGAACCTGACGGAGCAATTGATCAGGGCGGGAATCTCAGCGGCCAAGCTGATCATTAATGACCGTCTTGATGTTGCCCTTGCGGCCGGCGCGGGCGGTGTCCAGCTTGCCTGGCACAGCCTGCCGCCTGCTGCTGCCCGCGCCGCTGCTCCCGGCCTGCGGCTGGGGAGGTCGGTGCATTCTGCGGAGGAGGCCGCAGAAGCGGGAGAACAGGGGGCGGATTACTGCCTGTTCGGGCATGTGTTTGCCACAGCTTGCAAGCGGGGACAGCAAGAGCGTGGCCTTGATCTGCTGAGAGCAGCCGTGCGGGGCAGCAGCATTCCCCTGATTGCCATCGGCGGGATTGAACCGGGCAACGCTGGCCGGATTGTGCGGCAGGGCGCCGCAGGGATTGCGGTGATGTCCGGCATTTGCAGCAGCGCAGATCCTGTGGCTGCCGCTAAGGCTTACAGAGCGGCGGTGCAGAATAATTCCAGCGCGGCGGCTGTGAATATCGCTGATTCTTTTGGCGGAGGAGGTGAACAGGCGTGAAGCTGATCATTAATGGGAAAGCCGGGGTGTATGCAGAAGACTGCCGGACATTGGCCGACCTGCTATGCCTCCCTGAGTGGAACGGAAGGCTTGTAATTGTGGAGCTGAACGGTGAGATTGTCCCCAAAGACAATTACGGAGAAACGCTGCTCAGCGAAGGCGACCGGATAGAGCTGGTGCATTTTGTAGGCGGGGGCTGAGCTATTGTGAACAAAAATATTTATCAGGAGGCGGGTTCATGTTAGATCCATTGATTATTGGCGGCATTTCTTTATCCAGCCGTTTATTCATAGGTACAGGAAAATATAGCCGGAACACTCTGATTCCCGAGGTCATCGCACGTTCAGGCTCACAGGTGATTA
The DNA here is from genome assembly GCF_056120445.1 of Paenibacillus sp. sgz302115. Lineage (NCBI taxonomy): Bacteria > Bacillati > Bacillota > Bacilli > Caryophanales > Paenibacillaceae > Paenibacillus > Paenibacillus sp. sgz302115. The sequence continues at coordinate 14,144 of NZ_JBVYOK010000009.1, read as the reverse complement.
CGGTTGCTCTGCGCCGGGTTGATCCGGAGAGCAAAGACAATATTGTCAGCCATATTCCTGCCCATATGACGCTGCTGCCCAATACCTCAGGGGCTAGAACTGCTGAAGAGGCGGTGCGCATTGCGAGACTGGCTAGAGCGGCCGGCCTTGGCAATTGGGTCAAGATTGAGATCATTAACGATCAGAAGTATCTGCTGCCGGATAACCTGGAGACGATTCGGGCTACGGAAATTCTGGCCGCTGACGGCTTCGTAGTGCTTCCGTATATGAGCCCGGATCTGTCAGCAGCCATTCAGATGAAGAAGGCGGGAGCCGCCGCCATCATGCCGCTTGGCTCCCCGATAGGCTCGAACCGTGGCTTGAAGACGAAGGAGCTGCTGCGGATTCTGATTGCCGAGGTGGAGCTTCCCATTATTGTGGACGCGGGAATCGGCAAGCCGTCCGAAGCAGCAGAGGCGATGGAGCTTGGCGCAGCGGCTGTGCTGCTTAACACGGCTATCGCTACGGCCCGTGATCCGCTGCTGATGGCCGAAGCGTTCCGCGATGCGGTAACCGCAGGCCGCAAAGCCTACTTGGCCGGACTAGGGCCGGTGGAAGAGACTGCCGTAGCATCTTCGCCCTTGACGGGTTTTCTGCAGTGCCTTACGGAAATGGGGGAGGAACATGAGCTTTTATGAGACACTGACCCGTCTGGAGCAGCTTCCTTACGAAGCTTTATGGAAAGCATATCAGGTGGAGGATGTGAGGCGGGCAATCCGCAAGGAGCATCTGGAAGAGCGGGATCTTCAAGCCCTGCTGTCCCCGGCTGCGGAGACTTGTCTGGAGGAGATGGCCCAGCGTGCGCAGCAGCTGACCCGTTCGCATTTTGGACATGTCATGCAGATGTTCACACCGATGTATCTCGCCGACTTCTGCGTGAATCACTGCACTTATTGCAGCTTTAGCTCCATATATGATTTTCCGCGAAAAAGATTGACGTCGGAGCAGGTGGGGCAAGAGGGACGGGCGATTTCCGCCACAGGTCTCCGGCACATCCTGCTGCTTACTGGGGAATCCCGCAGGGAAAGTCCGGCCTCCTACGTGAAGGAATGCGTGGAAATCCTCCGCAAATATTTCTCTTCCATCAGCATCGAGGTGAACCCGCTGTCCACGGAGGAATATAAGGAGCTTAGGGAGGCTGGAGTGGACGGCTTGACGCTGTATCAGGAGGTCTATCATCAGGAGACGTACCGCAAGCTGCATGTCAAGGGTCCCAAGCGGGTCTACCGCAACCGTCTGGATGCGCCTGAACGGGGCTGCCAGGCCGGGTTCCGCTCGGTGAACATCGGTGCTCTCCTCGGGATGTATGACTGGCGGCAGGAAGCCTTTATGACCGCGATGCATGCACGTTATTTGCAGAACAAATATCCCGAATGCGAAATCGGCCTCTCCGCTCCGCGGTTCCGCCCGTATTTGGGCGAGTTCAACCCGGACAGTGATGTAACCGACCGTGCGCTGGTGCAAATTATTCTGGCTTACCGCCTGTTTCTGCCGCGTGCCGGCCTTACCTTATCCACCCGGGAGCCGGCTGCCTTGCGTGATCATCTGATTCATTTGGGAATCACCAAAATGTCGGCGGGAGTCTCTACAGAGGTAGGAGGCCATACCCAGGAAGGCGGTACTCCGCAGTTCGAAATCTCGGATGAACGGAGTGTGCCTGCAATTGTGGATATGCTGGAGGCAAATGGTCTGCAGCCGGTATTCAAGGATTGGGATTTTTACTAGATCTTGGTAATTATAAAGGAGGCTTAAGTGGAAAAAGTAAACCTAAAACGGGCGCTCCTAGTTTCCTCATACCGCAAGTGGGAAAAAGGAAACCTAATCCAGCTGTATGTGCCTTCAGTCCCTGATTTTAGCCGAAATATTTGGAGGAAATCCCACTAAACCCTGCTGTGGAGCAGAAAGCTGTGAATTAGTTCTACTAATTCCACCTAACTTTTTCAGCTCGGCTGAACGCATGCTGAACCCTGGTTGAACCAGGGTTGAACCCTCTGACAAACCTGGTTGCGGTCAAGGAGATATTCCTATGGTGCGTCCACTCACGAAAATTGAGGGCAGTGTTCCCGCTTCATTCGCAGGTCCGCTACCCTTTACTGCTATTCGCCATTTTCCACGGATTCGTTCCCACCCATTCCGGCGGACAGCTCATCCAGGGACATTTCAAAGCCCGGAGCCATATGGGTCAGGAAGTACTCCATCTCCGGCATTGCCAGCGCGCGCAGCTTCGCGGCGGTCTGCTCCTTGGCGGCGGCGAATTCACGGTTGCCTGCGGCGACCTCCCAGACGCATTTCAGATAGGCGTCCAGGTGATCCGCCGCTTTGACATAACGCAGCAGCCCGGCATCCCCGGAGCCGGGAGGGCTGATCTGCGGCTGCAGGAGCGGCGTGTAGACGGCCGCAAGCTCCGGCGGTATCATCGCCGCCAGCCGTTCGGCGGCGATCCGCTCCATCTCGCGGAAGCTGGACAGCAGACGCGGGTTGTTATGCTTCACCGGCGTGGCGATGTCGCCGGTGAAGACCTCGGCGGCGTCGTGAAACAGCGCCATTGCGGCGGCCCGGTCGGCGTTCAGTGACCGGGCGAAGTGGACATTGCCGATGGAGCAGAGCATATGCGCCAGCAGGGCTACATGGAACGAGTGCTGTGCGACATTTTCAGGAGCGGTGCTGCGCATGAGGCTCCAGCGCTGAATATACTGCAGCCGGTACAGATAGGCGGAAAAATGGTAATTCAATTTTTAGGTAACCCCTTTCATACGTGGCTTAATATGTTATGATAATAACTAATTGTAACAGAGTTTGGACAACCGCGAACGTATGGAGAGGAGCTGGACTAAGGATGCAGCATTTTGAAGACAGCGTGTATAATCTGATCGTAGAGACCTCCACGAATCTGCCGGGCGATGTGCGCCGGGCGGTAGCGAAAGGTCGCGCTATGGAGGACCGGGCGACCCGGTCTGGCTTGGCGCTCACCACCATTGCGCAGAATATCGGCATGGCTGAACTCCAAGTCTCGCCGATCTGTCAGGATACAGGGATGCCGACCTTCATCATTCATACGCCGGTGGGCATCAATCAGATTGAGATGAAGAAGGACATTCATAACGCCATTATCCGGGCCACGAAGAACGGCAAGCTGCGCCCCAACTCTGTAGATTCGCTTACCGGCGAGAATAGCGGAGACAACCTTGGCGCGGGTACACCGGTGATTCATTTCGAGCAGTGGGAAGAAGAAGATGTGGATGTCCGGCTCATTCTGAAGGGCGGCGGCTGTGAGAATAAAAATATCCAGTACAGCCTTCCGGCAGATCTGGAGGGGCTGGGCAAAGCGGGCCGCGATCTTGATGGAATCCGCAAATGTATTCTCCATGCTGTATACCAGGCACAGGGTCAGGGCTGCAGCGCAGGCTTCATTGGCGTCGGTATTGGCGGTGACCGGACAACTGGCTATGAGCTGGCGAAGAAACAGTTGTTCCGCAAGGTAGAGGATATCAACCCCAACCAAGACCTCGGCAAGCTGGAAGAATATATTATGGAGAATGCCAACAAGCTGGGCATCGGCACGATGGGCTTCGGCGGTGAGGTTACGCTGCTGGGCTGCAAGATCGGTGTGATGAACCGGCTTCCGGCCAGCTTTTTCGTCTCGGTTGCTTATAATTGCTGGGCGTTCCGCCGCCAGGGGGTACTTGTTGATCCGGCGACCGGCAACATCAAGGAATGGCTGTATGAGAGCGGCACGGGAATATCTGTTGAGGCTGATGACAGCTCCGTACCGGCTGCTATACCTGAACCGGTGGCGGTTACTGTGGGTGGCGGAGCCTCTGGGGCCGTTCCCGGGGATGCCACGATCCCTGCAGCGGAAACGACTGGAGGAACTGAATCCAAGCCCGGGGAAGGGACGGCTGAACAGTCCCGTGAGATCCGCCTGACTACACCGATCAGCGAGGAAGACATCCGCAGTCTGCGGGTAGGCGATGTTGTAATACTCTCTGGGGAGATGCACACCGGACGCGATGCGCTGCATAAGTATCTGATGGATCACGAATCGCCGGTTGATCTGAATGGGGCGGTGATTTACCACTGCGGGCCAGTGATGCTGAAGGATGACGAGGGCTGGCATGTGAAGGCTGCGGGCCCAACCACAAGCATCCGCGAGGAGCCTTACCAAGGCGATATCATGCGTAAATTCGGCATCCGTGCGGTCATTGGCAAGGGGGGAATGGGTCCCAAGACGCTGAAGGCGCTGCAGGAGCATGGGGGTGTCTATCTCAATGCGATTGGCGGAGCAGCGCAATATTACGCCGAATGCATCAAGCAGGTGGATGGCGTCGATTTCATGGAATTCGGAATCCCGGAGGCGATGTGGCATTTACAGGTGGACGGCTTCGCCGCCATCGTTACTATGGACGCGCACGGCAACAGCCTGCATGCCGACGTAGAGAAGGATTCTGCCGCCAAGCTGGCCCAGTTCCGGGAACCGGTATTCAAATAAAGCAAGCCATATGTATGCAGGAAGTCTTCCTCCGGATTTAATGGGGGAAGGCTTTTTTTAAATATAAGAAAGTATAAGTTTCACGCTATACTTTATCCTTATATTTCTCGCTGAAACGGATACCGTCCTTCTAAGGACGCCGTAGCCGTTTCTCCTTGGTGCAAATTTATTAAAGTTATGGCCTAAACCGGGCTTCCATTTCTAGCAAAATCCTTAATCTATCAACGATATTTTTAAGCTTGACAACGCATACATAAGCATGTTAATTTTTAGAAGGAAACCGGTTTCCCATCCTGTAGCATGGTCCTGCAACAGTTGTCTTGCAAGTGAGGGAAGTGTATTCACAGGCAGTAAAGTTCTAATGTGCTCATATGAGAGGGAGATGAGGAATGAAACGCAAATTTTGGCTTGTTCCGGTTCTAATCATGTCTATGGTTCTTTCTATCACGACGAATTTGTTTGTGCTGCCGCCCGCAAAGGCCGAAGCGGCCAGCATCGGGACCGTTACCGAGAACGACACGATTTATCAGATCATGGTTGACCGTTTTAATGATGGGGATTCCTCCAACAACGCCACCGGAGCCGCCATTCGTTATGGTGAGAACTCTGAGGAAGATTTCCGTTATATGAAGGGCGGGGACTGGCAGGGAGTTATCGACAAGCTGCCCTACATTCACAACATGGGATACACCGCTATTTGGATCTCTCCGGTTGCAGAGCCGCAGATGACTAACCGCGATAACAACGGTACAGGGAAAAACACAGCCTACCACGGCTATAACGTAAAAAATCCTAACGCTGCGAATCCCTATTTTGGAACCAAAGAGAAGCTTAAGGAACTGGTGGACTCCGCACATGCGCTCGGAATTAAGGTCATTATTGACGTAGTTCCGAACCATGTCGGAGACTACATGCTGGGTACGCAGGCTTATTATGATATACCGGCTTTGCAGCCGGCAGCGCCTTTCAATAACCCGGCCTGGTATCACCATAATGGAGATATCAACTGGTCGCTGGCAGACGGAAGATATGATCAATGGGCCCAGGATTATTTAGAGAATCACGATCTTGGCGGGCTGGATGATATCGACTTTGACGTTCCAGCCGCCAAGCAGGCCATATTCAATTCTATTAAAGGCTGGTTTGACTACACGGGAGCGGACGGCGCCCGCGTTGATGCTGCGAAGCTGATCAAGCCGACGGATATCGGCGAATTGCAGAATCTGCTCGGAGTCAACACGTTCGGCGAGAATTTTGACGGAAATGCGGAATTCGTCTCCCGCTGGGTAGGCAACAACAAGGAATGGGGCATGCTCGATTTCCCGATGTTCTTCTCGGTGCTGAACAGCTTCGCTTACGGGCAGTCTTTTGACTCCAATATCAAAAGCACACTAGCCCAAGATTCCTATTACAACGGAAATGCGAACCATATGGTTACATTTATCGACAATCATGACCGTAACCGGTTCCTGACGGAAGCCGGAGGCAGCGTTGAGAAGCTGCAGAACGCGCTGTCCTTCATCTTCACCGTACGCGGAACACCGGTGGTCTTCCAGGGCACGGAACAGAATAAAGGCAATGGCAACGGCCAGATTATGACAGGCGGAATCGCCGATACCTGGAACCGCTGGTCGATGGTGAAGCGGGATGCGAACGGCAATGTTCTGCAGAACTATTTTAATGAGAACACGAACACCTACAAGCATATTGCCAAACTGAATGAAATCCGCAAAAACAATCCGGCGCTCCGCACAGGCACCCAGCGTGAAATGTGGTCTGCCCAGAATTTGTACGCGTTCTCCCGCCGTGTAGACAGCGGAACTAATGTGGGCCAGGAGGTTATCTCCGTATTCAGCAACAAATCCAGCGGATCGCAGACAGTCACCATTCCGCTGCGTGCAGAGAGTACGCTGGCTGTTGGAACTGTTCTGATTAATCAATTGAATACATCCGACACGGTAACCGTTCAATCAGGCGGCGCAACCGGCAAGCAAATTACCGTAACGGTGGATGCAAACTCAGCCAAAATCTATTCCAAGACGCAGCCTATTGTGGATACTGAAGCACCGACTGTCCCGGGAAATGTGACGGCCATAGTGCAGAATGCATCCAGTGCGCTCGTAAGCTGGTCGGCTTCCACTGACAATGTCGGGGTAACCGGCTATGAGATTTACCGTGATGGGGTGAAGGTGGGAACCTCTGCCACAACCTCTTACACCGACAACGGGTTGTCAGCGCAAACGAGCTACAGCTATAAGGTAAAAGCTTTTGATGCGGCAGGCAATCTGTCGGCACTCAGCGCAGCAGCTCTGGTGACCACTCCTGCCGGAAATAATGTAACCATCTATTACAAGCAGGGCTACACTACGCCATACATTCATTACCGTCCGGCAGGAGGAACGTGGACGACAGCACCGGGTGTAGCGATACCGGTATCTGAAGTACCGGGCTACAATAAAATTACGATTAACATTGGCTCAGCCTCTCAGCTCGAAGCCTGCTTCAACAATGGCAGCGGCACTTGGGACAGCAACGGCGGCAGTAACTATCTGTTCGGCACCGGCACCTGGACCTATACGCCAACCGGAAGCATTCAGCCAGGCGGACCGGTGACACCAACGGCTTCACCAACGCCAACGCCGACGGTAACACCAACACCAACGCCAACAGTAGCGCCAACACCTACACCAACGACTACACCGACACCAACGCCAACAGTAACACCAACGGTTACGCCGACAGCGACGCCAACCGCGACACCTGTAGGCAACACGGCGACGATTTATTACAAGAATACAGCGTATACGAACTCTTATATCCATTATAAGGTAGACGGTTCGACGGTGTGGACCACAGCACCGGGAACACAGATGCAGGCTTCTGCGTTCTCAGGCTACAAATCCATTACGCTCCCGTTGGAAGGTGCATCAGGGCTGACCGCAGCCTTTAATAACGGCAGCGGTACCTGGGACAATAACGGCGGCAATAATTATCATTTTGCCTCAGGGGTCTGGAGTCTGGTGAACGGCAGCATTGCAGCAGGTGAACCCCAGGCAGACAGCGTGACGTTCCGGGTCAGCGTTCCCGGCTCGACGCCTGCAAGCGGACCAGTCTTCCTGACAGGCTCATTTAACAGTTGGAATGCGGCGGACCCCGCTTATCAACTGACCAAAGGCAGCGATGGAGTGTACTCGATTACACTGAGCCTGCCAGCCGGAACGGCAGTGCAGTATAAGATTACACGCGGAAGCTGGGCGACCGTCGAGACGGCCTCCAGCGGCGCAGATATCGCGAACCGGACATTGACCCCGGCAGGCGGGGCCCAGACCGTCTCCTTGACCGTGCAGCGCTGGAAGGATCTATAGAGACAGCCCAGTCCATTTAATAACCGCAAAAAGACAGCAAAGCAGCGATTCTCCCATTATTGGAGGATCGCTGCTCTTGTGTTTTCGGTCATTTTTATCGGATTGCCGGCTTGGTCCGGCAGCGAACGAAGAGACCCGTTATTCACTTTGAAGAAGCCGGAAGGCATTGCGGGAATAGGTGAGGACACCTTCTGCCTTCATCCGGCTTAGCTCGCGGGACAAGGCGCTTCTGTCCACACCCAGGTAATAGGCCAGCTCCTCCCGCGAAAAAGGAATGGTAAAGCTGGGGCTGTTATTTTTTTTCGCCTGCTGCTGCAAGTAATAGAGAATTTTGTTGCGAAGATTTTTATGCGTCACGATGTCCAGCTTGTCATATAGTTCCTGATTCTTGTGCAGAATAAGGCTGACGAGATTCTCAATAATCCTGGCTCTCAGCGTGCAAATCACCTGGCCGGGACGCACGATCTGATCAATCCGAATGAACAGCACTTCGCAATCAGTTGCCGCCGTTATCTCATAGCCTGTCTGCTGCTGGCCGGCATGAAGCGCCGTTTCCCCGACAATGGCCCCTGCATTTAGCTCCGAAAAAATAAACCGCATCCCCATAGGATCTTCCTTGCACATGAACAGGGTGCCCTGCAGAACGACCCCAATCGAATGCAGTTGCTCCTCATTGTTGATAATAATCTCTTTCTTCCGGTAGGTTTGGCTGTACCCGCCCAGACAGGCTAGGGACTGAACAATCTCCTGCTCGGAAAAACCTTTGAACAACGCCGTTTCCTTAAACATATTACTGTACATTTTCGAAAATTGTCACCTCCTGTTGCCATGGCAACCGAAAATTAGCGTAAGCTCTGCTATACTTTCAGTAATTGATAAACATTCTCAATGACTTGCTAAGATCATTATAGTTCATTTTGCAAGTTGTGACTGCTATTTTTGCAAAAGTTAGGAGGCTGCTATGAACATTCCCTTTGAGCAGGCAGTAAATTTACGCGATTTGGTGATATACCGTGACCGGCAAATTACGAGCCGTACGCTGGCAAGCGGGGTCAATATGGATCTGCTGCTGTACGCAATGGATTCCGGTGAGAGCATCAGCAACGAATCCTCGCCGAATACGAAAGTCATCTATGTGCTGGAAGGACAACTGAATCTAACGCTTCAAGGGCAACCTGTTGCCGTTAGCGCAGGCGAATTCTTCGCAATTACAAGGAATACGGAGCACTCTATCGAGGCGCCGGCCAGATGCAAGTTTGTGCAAGTGAATGGGTTAAATTAACAGAAGAAGAGGAGCATGATCCATATGGAAAACAGCCAATATATCAAAAAGCTGCCGCACTCGCAGGTCATGAAGCTGGACGAGCTGATCCCGGTAGCCCCTAATCAAACCTCAAGCATGACACTGGTGCAGCGCCCGAATCTGGGCATGACGTTATTCTCTTTGGACCAAGGGGAAGGCATTAAGATGCATACGACAAAAGGGGATGCGCTGGTTCAGATACTGTCGGGCGTGGCTGAAATTACGATTGGCGATCAGCAATATACTGTCTCGCAGGGGGAATCCATTGTGATGCCTTCGGAGATTCCACATGCGCTGCAGGCGCGGGAAGCTTTTCACATGCTGCTGACGGTAGTCAAGCCGGACAAAGAATAGAGATCAGGGAGGCGGGGTTCTGAAGCCGGGCGGGGTTTGTTGACTCATGATATTATGCTGACTCCGAGCACTCCCGAAGGTCTGGTGGATTCCTTGAGAGGCATCATCCGGGTGAATGTATCAAAAGTCTAAATTATATCGTAGTCAGCAGTAGAAAATAATACGTAGCTACCGGGGCGTTCCCATACGGAGCGACCCTTGCGGCGCAAAAAGAGGCCAAATACGGCCTCTTTTTGTTGCGGGCAGGAACTGGCAGCTTATTCATCAAATTCTGGAAAACATCCGGATTTTTAATGTGAAGTTAGCTGTTATCTCGCAGAGGACTCCCGCACAATAAGCTCCGGCTCCAGCTGCATTTGCCGTGATGCCATACCGCTGCCCTGAATACGCTCCATCAGCCACTGGCCGGAGGTTACGCCAAGCCTGAAGGTATCTATATTCAGCGAGGTGAGTGGAGGAGTCGTATAACGCGACAAGGGATACTCGTCAAAAGCGGCAACGCCAAGCTGTGCGGGAACTTCAATTCCCAGCTCGCGGGCGGCTTTCAGCACACCGAAGGCGACATAGTTGGTCATGCATACAACAGAGTCAGGGCGTTCTTCAGATGATAAAAGCTCCCGTGCAGCCCGGTAACCCTCATGCTCGTCAGCCCGGACGTTTACAGTCCAGTCCTCCCGGGCGCTGAGTCCTGCCTGCTGCAAAGCCTGAAGATAGCCGCTTAGTCTCCGGGTGAAAATCCGCTCATCCCGTTCTCCGCCAATAAAAGCGGGTCTGGCATAACCCTGCTGCAATAGATGGCTGGTCAGCATTCTGCCCCCGGCTTCATTGTCGAAATCCACCCAGCTTGCGGGAGCATCAATCTCACCGATGGAGACATAGGGGAAGTCCAGCCGGTCCAGCTCCATGGACAGCTCTTTGGTCAGCACCGAGTTGTTGGCAATAATGCCGTCGACACGCTGGTTCAGCACAAGCCTGTTCAGGAAATGGCCTTCCTCATCATTATGCTGGACATTGCAGATCGTTAATTCATATTTCAGAGGTCCGATTACACTCTCAATCCCCCCGATAATATTGTAAAAGAACTGGTTGAGGAATTCGCTTTCCTTGGACATGTCCACCAGCAGCCCGACCGTATGGCTTCTTTGTCTGGCTAGACCTGTAGCTATACTGCTTGGCGTATAATTCATTTGCTTCATGATCTCGCGGACTCTGAGCTTGGTTTCGGCGGATATTTTGGGAGAATCGTTCAGCACCTTGGAGACGGTGGATTTAGCCACATTGGCGGCTTTGGCAACATCCGAAATTGTTACTTTCATCGGCTTCCCTCGCGAACTTTAACATTTTTGTGAGCATGAGCTTCTGCTTGTCATAATACCATAATTTCAAAAAGGCCTCTATTCGGCTTTAAGCTCCTCTCAAGTTTACACTGCGTTGATAATCTTTGAGGAACTGGTATTTTGGCGAAAATGAAGGTAGGATGTTCTCAAGGACATAATGATAAGAAAGAGGACTAATTCTGATGAAACCGTTTCGCATTCGCCTCACGGTCATACTGATGGCACTGATTGGAATATCCATGATCGGCGCCGGTATAACTATGGCACAATTGTTTAAGAACTCCCATATTTCAGCGCTCGAAGAGAACATGTCCCGGGAAATAAAATTGCTCTCTGGCACCTTCAAATTCATTGATATGAACGGTCCGGATGCTATGACTTACTACACGGCGGAGGCTAAACGTATCGCCAAGCTGACCAATTCACGAATAACCTTTATTACTAAGGATGGCAAAGTTATCGGTGATTCAGAGAAGAACCCGCTGGAAATGGACAACCACTCGACCCGTGAAGAGGAAGTGCTTGCAGCCAAGGAAGGAATTGGCCGGGCGATCCGCTACAGCGACACGCTGGACCGTAAAATGCTTTATGTGGCCGGAGCCGTTGTCTCGGATCAGGGCTTTGACGGCTATATCCGTCTTTCTATGGGCCTCGACGCTGTGACGGAGGGGCTGAACCGTGCCTGGATGATTATGGCCGGCGGACTTGTGCTGCTGTTCATCGCGGCGACCTTTGTCAGCTACAAGGTAGCTTCCAGTATGACCTCACCGCTTGAGCAGATTACAAGGGTGGCCCGCCGCATTACCGACTTGGACTACGATGCCAGAGTACCGATGCGGCGCAAGGATGAGGTCGGGCAGCTCGCGAACGCGATCAATGCCATGGCGGACAGCCTGCAGGCCCAGCTTAAGACGATCCGCGACAACGAGGATCTACTGCAGAGCGTGCTGGACAACATGACCGGCGGGATTGTCATGATCAATGCCGAAGGTGAGATTGCGCTGCTGAACCGTGCCTCGGAGCGGCTGCTGGATGTGAAGAACAGCGAGATGACCGGACACTCCTATAAGGAGCTGAAGCATCATTATGAGCTTACCCGTCTGATTGAGGAGGGCGTTTCCCGCAAGGAGCCGATTCATGAAGAGCGGAGCATCTATAACCCTGCGGAGCGGATTGTGCGGCTGGATGGCGTTCCAATGATGCAGGACGGCGCCTGCCGGGGGATGCTGTTCCTGCTGCAGGAGGTTACGGAAATCCGCCGTCTGGAAAAAATGCGCAGTGAGTTCGTGGCCAACGTGTCCCATGAGCTGAAGACTCCGGTTGCCGCTGTCAAAGGCTTTGCCGAGACGCTGCTCGGCGGCGGTGTGACGGACGAGAAGACCGCCCGCTCTTTTCTGCAGATTATTTATGATGAGAATGAGCGTCTGAACCGTCTGATCGGAGATATTCTGGAGCTGTCCAAAATTGAATCCAAACGTGTGCAGCTGGAATGCTCGCCTGTACATCTGATTGAATTTTTCGATTCTATGCTGGAGACGATGAGCAAGGTTGCGGAGAAGAAGAATATCAGTCTTAGTGCAGATGTGCCTGCAGAGCTGTTCGTGGAGGGCGATGAGGACAAGCTGCGACAGATTTTCATGAATCTGCTCTCCAATGCAATCAATTATACGCACGAAGGGGGAAGCGTGAAGGTAACCGTTGTTAACGGGCAGAAGACCGATGGCACGGAAACGGTTGTCTTTACCGTCAGAGATACCGGGATGGGCATTCCGCGCAAGGATCTGCCCCGGATCTTCGAGCGGTTCTACCGGGTGGACAAAGCGAGATCCAGAAGCTCCGGCGGAACCGGTCTGGGGCTGTCGATTGTCAAGCATCTGGTAGAGCTGCACCGCGGCTCAATCTCAGTAGAGAGCGACCTCGGCATCGGCAGCTCCTTCATCCTTGAACTCCCGCTGCTGCAGGATGAAGCGGAGTAGGCTGGGAGGCTGGCTTTTGGAGTGGCGGGCGCTGGATAATTGTAATTTGTGCAGTTAAAAAGCAGGCGTAAGCCGCATTTTTACCAATAAATGTACTCCGTACAGTTAAAATTGGCGAAAGGTCCTCTTTTGCTGCATCGCTGCCTGTTTAAATGTACAGATTACAATTAAATTGGTTCCAGTGCTAAAAATGGAATTTTTAGTTGTAGCAAATACAATTAAGGCAGGGACGGGCATCTTGAGCGTTTCTGGCAAGCAGTATAGTATTAAATTTATAGCGCGGAAATATAATGAAAGCTTAATTATTTTACACCGGCTTAACATTCTGGTGATATGATGGGCATGCCAACAGTTTTGTAAATTTTAAAACATATGAAGACGGGGGAACCTATGGCACAACGATTGCTTGTCATTGAAGATGAACCGACACTTGCCCGGCTGCTGTCCTATAATTTGACGCAGGAAGGCTATGAGGTGACGGTGGAGGATCATGGAACGGCAGGATACGACCGTGCGACTAGAGAACCTTTTGATTTAATCGTATTGGATCTCATGCTGCCTGGTATGAACGGAATTGATATTCTGGATAAACTGCGCGGTCAGGGCATCCGTACGCCTGTTATCGTGCTAACCGCCAAAAATGCTGAAGAGGATGTAGTCCGCGGACTGAAATCCGGCGCCGATGACTATATTACCAAGCCTTTTGGCGTATCGGAGCTGCTCGCCCGGGTCAGTGCGGTGCTGCGCCGGATATCCGGGATGGCCGAGGAGGTGCAGCCGGAAGCTGCTGTGGCCGCTTCAACTATTATTCTGGGCCAACTGGAAATTTACCCTGAACGGTATGAGGTGTCGCTGGGCGGACAGAGCATCAATCTGCGGCCTAAGGAATTCGAGGTTCTGCTGTATCTGGCCCGCAAGCCGGGTGTGGTGCTTACCCGGGATGATCTGATGAATGCCGTCTGGGGTTTTGACTATATCGGCGGACAGCGCACGGTGGATGTTCATGTCAGCTCCCTGCGCAAGAAGCTCGAGCTGGACCCGGAATCGGTGCATATTGATTCTATCCGGGGGGTAGGCTATAAACTGGTTGTGAACAAAAAAAGAACGCCTGTCATTTGAGATGACGGCGTTCTTTTTTGAGTACGCCCAGCATGGGCGTCATCTCTAGGGTGAAAGTCCCGAGCGGGGGCTGGCAAGCGCCTACCGTTAGCCAAGGGCAAGGGTGTCCATCGCGAGGTGGAATCTGAAGGAAGCCGGGGGCAAAAGCACGGCCTGAGGTAC
>NZ_JBVYOK010000008.1:0-263707 GCF_056120445.1 Paenibacillus sp. sgz302115 | reverse complement strand
TTCCTCCATGGTTACAAAAAAATTCGTATGCTTGATAAAGAAAATGCCGTCCGTTTTCCAGTACGTTGTTGTTTTCGGTAACAAAGGATCAAACTTAGCCATAGTATCCACCCTTTTCATAATGATTATATTGTCTGCTTAACCGAATCTTTTGATGATTCTGTCGTAAGCACGATCTCCAAAGACTGTTTTCATAAATACCATCGGTTTCGCCATAAAACCAACCAGGTAGCGCGTTTTTGGTTTTTTTACGGTTACCGCTTTGCCGATGGTGCGTGCAATCAGCTCCGGTTTTGATAATTGATTACCTGTATAATTTTTGATCATCCCTTCTGCCGCTTTGTTGGCAGTCTGAGCATACGGTCCTTTTGCCGATACCTTTTTCAGATTTTCCGCGGCAATGATTCCCCAGTCTGTTTTAATTCCGCCCGGCTCCACAACAATGACATCAATGCCAAACGGTTCCAATTCCAGTCGGAGGCAATCCGAAAGACCTTCTACTGCAAATTTGGTTGCATGATACCATCCGCCAAAATTGGTCCAAATCTTACCACCCATTGAGGAGACATTAACAATTTTGCCGAATTTGTTCTTTCGCATGCTTGGCACCACAAGCTGTATCAGTCTTGCCAGTCCAAACACATTCACTTCCATCTGCCGCCGGGCCTCTTCCATAGGAATATCCTCGACCGCTCCATACGAGCCATACCCTGCGTTATTAACCAGGATGTCTATTCTTCCTTCCTTTATAAGGATCTCATTGACGGCCTGAATCATGGATTCGTCATTGGTGACATCCAAGGAAATGGGACGAATGCCTTTTGTCGCAATATCCTGCATTTTGTCGATGCGCCGCGCAGCTGCATAAACCGTAAAACCTTTATTTTTCAGCTCAATGGCCGCCTCCTTACCGATTCCCGATGATGCACCTGTAATTAATACAACTTTTTGACTCATGGATAAAACCTCCGTATTTTCGTATTTGATTCTGAGTCAATTATAAGTGACTCAGAATCAATTGTCAACCAACAACTCCTTTAGATATTCAACATCCTGTGGAAAAAATTGAAGGTGTCTTTCTCCTATAGAAAAAGAGACTGGCTTACCCATATCAATTGGGATTAAGCCAGCCTCTATATGCAGGTGTTCACGTTCGAAAGCGATTATTTCACGTTCGCTTCCCAGTAGTCACCGACCAGACCTTCCAATATACTGCCGCCAGCCCAAGGCATTAGACAGAACCATGTGCTGGCCGGGGAGCCATCGCTGTAAACCTCCGTTACCAGCCCCTCGGAGTGGCAAAATCTCTCAGACATCCAGCCCTTTTTGCCATAGCCAAATTCCTTATCAAAACGGTTATAGGTCTGGCACCCCCAACGGGCCGTATCCAGCATCCGCTGCCGGACGTAATCATCCTCCCGCTGCTGCACGAAGTAATACAGCTCATCTACAAGATTGCTCGACATTGGATGGATATGCGGATTGGCGACAGATGTGACGCTTCCCCCGCAGCTGGACCAGCCGATGGTGCTGAGCGGCGGCACCTTAACCGGTGAATTGTAGGCGAATTTGAAGGTGAACTCATAGTCGATTGCATCCCTCATGTGATTGAGATACATCTCATCACCAGTGAGGGCATGCAGGAATCTGACAGCCTTAATGTATGCCAGAATCCCTTCCGAATCCACCGCCTTATCCGCATCAAGCGGAGCCCCGTAACACTCCATGCGCTTCACATAGGACTCATAATAATGCTTCTCGCTGCGTTTAAGGCTGTCCAGATGGACTCTGTCTCCAGTAAGGAAGCTGTAGTATGCCATGGCGGCCATGCACCATGCTCCGCTAAAGGAATCATATTCAAGCCCGGCACCCGTGTTCCCGGACAGGATGGCCGGATATTCATCATCCGAGTTTTTGCTGTTCTCCAATACGAGGAGGACCTTCTTCACAAATACCATCCAATCCTCATGGTGACAGTTTTTGATCCGCTTTTCAAATTCATAGGCTTTCATAATATAAAATAAAGCCTGCGCGCACAGATAGGCAGAATGTCCAGGTGTGCGCATCCCGTCAAACCACCAGCCTTTATTGCTCCATTGCCCGTCCTGATACGCCTCATAAGGCAGCCCCGATGCAGGATTTAAAGAGTTTTCGATAATATTCCGGATGCAGGAAAGCGCCTGTTCGCGCATAGGCTCGTCACCAAGCCGCAGGGCAGCCATCAGAACCGGAGTTGCCACAGGTAATCCATCGGTCCAGCTAATTGAGATAATTTTGTTATACCGGTAGCCGCCCGTTTCCTTATCCTCGTAGACAAAGGTGGAATAACTGCGTTCCTCGGGGAGCCATGCATATTGGTAGATAGCCTTTGACAAATCGCTTGCAGCAGTTCGAATATCGCTGCCCTGTCTTGGATGCTGATGATAGCGGTAATAGATTTCTTCAACCGCAGCATTGATGCCCAGCTCGGATTCAGCAGCGTATTCATATAAATCCAAAGTGAACTCCACAGACTCTGAGGCTGCCAGTTCAAAGCAATTCTCGCCAAGAGGTGCCCTTTCCTTGACCAGTCGCGACTTGATAAACAGCAGGGGAGCGTTCTCATACCCAAGCGTATATCCGACCGTTCCTTTGGCAAGCGAGCAGGAATAGCCGCCATACTGGTAGAATTCACCCGCCAAGTCCTGCTCCCACTGGGATTTGATCCCATCCTTGCTTATGAAGTATGGACTGGCGCAAAGGCCATATATTTTGCCGTTGTCATATACAAGTGCCGCTGGATGTGACAAGCGGTCGCTTCGCACCATCCACCAAGGAGAAGAAGGACGTACAGGATTTCCTTCTCTCAATCTGGGGAACTCATTAGGAACATTCTGTGGAGCCTCCCCGCGGTTTCGGCCATACATAAATGCCGGCAGAAAAAAACGCGGGTTAACTTTGGCAAACGGCAGCTCCACATGAATGACTCCCGACCACATTGTGCTGCTCAGATTTCTTACCCTTACCATTGCCTGAAAGGGCTGCTTGGCACTGCCGTCCCCGCCTGTGATCTCTACAGACGCGCTTAGTCCATGTCTATGCAAGCCTGCATATTCAGTATCCTCTTGATTTTTGCTTCTTGCAGTTACAATCAGCTCCATGATAATATCCTCCAGTCTGCTTTAAAACGCCTTCAATCCTCATCCCGCATGCCAGGATAATGACATTTTAAAGTAGCTCCAGAGAATAATCCTTGCAGATTTCGCTATATTTATTGCGCGAACAGATCCGAAAGTGACACTAGTTTTTGATAATTTCTGTGGGGTTCATGCCGATTATTTTTTTGAACAGCGTACTGAAATAGGGTATATTCTTGTAGCCGACCTGCTCAGCCACTTCATACACCAGCATATTCCGCTCCATGAGTAATTCCCGCGCCTTCTCAATCCGTACCCGGGTCAGGTAGTTATTGAAGGTCTCTCCGGTAAAATTTTTGAAAATAATCGAAAGATGGTTCCGCGAAATGAACACCTTATCTGATAGCTCTGCAAGCGTAAGCTCCTCAGCATAATGCTCATGAATATAGCTGGTCATGAAATCGACAATCTGTCTATGCTTGCTGCTCCCTTTCCACTGCCTGCTGCTGCAAATTCTTGTAATCTTGTCGATCAGCCAGTTTTCCAGTTGGTCCGGCCCGCTCAAGCTGCTAATCTCCTTGGCAATTTGGTCATGCGCGAACAGGTTATCCAGTACAAGTCCGGATTCATAAAGCGAATAGGTTATAATTCCCCATAGCTCGCTCCCGAGCATTTGTACGGCTCCTTGTGAAACTCCGTCTTGCTTCTTCATTTCCGTTATAAAATCAATAACAAGCTGGTGGGCCTCGGATTCCTGCGATGCCTTCATCGCAGTGGCCAGCTTATATGAGAATTTGACCGGGAAAAGGGTGGCTCTTCCCTGATCGCTGCTGCTATTCTCCTGATATCTGTACACCTCAAAAGCCGGAGCAATCCGTAATGCTCTTTGATCCATTGCCCGGAAGGCCTCCTCTGTGGAGTCAGAAATCCTGGTCCATGTATCCTTAACACCGCCGATTCCTATTCGTGTCACCAGCTTAAGATAGCACCCGATACTGTCAATCAGCCCAATCCCTAACTCCTCCAGCTTCTTATCCAGCTCATCCGGGTGCACGGCATCCGGGTGAATGATTAATAACGCCCTGGTGCTGTGAAGCTCTGTGTATTCCACATCCGGAAATAGCTTACACGCGACTTCACATGCGATATTGCTAACCGCAAACCGGAACAGATTCCAATCAGATAAGGATAAGCAACTGGCCCGTTCATCACGGATCAGCTCAATGCCGACCGTAACATGCTTACGTTCCAGCCAATAATGATAAGCCGGCGGAAGGTGAGTGTTGTCTTTGTAAGCATGGTCTAAGGTACCGACGGCTGCAGAGCGAACCCACTCTTTTTCAACAAAGGGCTCATACAGCTTCATCTTAAGCTCACTTTCCTCCTGCCTGATTCGTTTCTCTTCCTCCTCCTCCAGCTCCCCGATGACTTTGCTTAAGATTGACTTTAGCGTCGGCACACTGATCGGCTTGGAGACATAGTCGCTCACCTGAAACCGGAGTGCCTGTCTTGCATGTTCAAAGTCCGAATAACCGCTCAGAATGATGATTTTGCCTTGAAAACCTTCTTTCCTGAGCTGCTCCATCATATCCAGTCCGCTCATCACGGGCATGTACAGATCAGTGATCACGATGTCCGGCTGGGCAACGCGAATCATCTCCAGTCCATCCTCTCCGTTCAAAGCCTCCCCAACCCATTCAGCTCCCAGCTCATCCCAGGGAATCACCCGCTTCATCCCCTTCAGGACTTGCCGCTCATCATCAATGATTGCAATTTTCCACATTATCCCTACCTCCTAAAACTCTGTAAGCACCGAAGCGCGACGGTTTCTGCCATACGGCAGTGGAAGCGTTTACTATACTGAAACTGTCACCCGAGCGTTAGTCCTTTTTGGCAGGAGGTTCTGTCAGCAGAGGCAGCATAATTTCCACCCTTGTTCCGCCCTCTTCCCGTTCGCTCAGCGTAATTCCGTAGCACTCTCCGAAATACCCGGCGATTCTCTCTCTCACATTACGTATACCGTAACCACCCGTATGACGTTTATGAGGGCTGTCTTCAAGCTGCTTCAGTCCAGATCCGTTATCCTCAATGGTAATGTGCAGAACATCGCCTGTTTGCTCCAGCAGAATAGACACATAACCGCTGCGTTGCTTGTTGAATCCATGAACCATGGAATTCTCCACGAACGGCTGTAGCGTAAGCTTCGGAATGTATAATGTCATTAACTCGTCTGCCGCCTCAATCCGATACTCAAGTCCGTCTCCCCAGCGCAGCTGCTGGATTTCAAGATAGCACTCTATATGCAGCAGTTCATCTGCAATCGTGATAAAGCTGTTGCCGTTAGACAAGCCGATCCGAAACATCCGTCCCATCAGCTCCAGAATGCGGCTAAGCTCATCCTGCCCGGCCTCAATCGCCATCCAGTTCAGTTGATCCAGCATATTATAAAGAAAATGGGGATTGATGTTAGCCTGAAGCGCCTCAATTTCTGCTTTCCGCTGCTGCTCATAACGCCGCTCCAGCGAGAGATACAGCTCCTCAATCCGTTCCTTCTGCTTGCGGTAACCCGAGAACAAATAACCGAATTCATTCTCATAATCCACCGGAAGCTCTACATTGTCGCCGCCTACGGAGTACACGCGCATAGCGGTTACAAGTTTTTTGATCGGCTTGGTAAACTGCTTACTCAAAAAATCGGTCAGGAGCAATACCAGCAGCACTGCAGCGATACCAATCAGACCGATCCACTCTGCGAGCTTCAGACTGCTGGCCGTGATCTGATTCCAGGACGTGAATTCGATCAGCGTCCAGATTGAGTTATCCATCCTGGAATAGACGAGTAAGGTATCGCGGGAGCCGGTTGTTGCCGGAATATGGACGTATCCCGATTTATTGCTTTTAAGATCAATCCACTGGGACCAGTCGTTCTGATCGAGCGTATCGCCAATCTTCATAATCTGCTGCCCTTCGGTATCCGCCATGATCCGGTTCGATCCGTCGGAATTACCGGTTAACAGCTTCCTGATCTCGTTAGCCTTGATGTGGACGACAAGAACACCGAGATAGTCATTCTCATTTACTATTTTTCTGGAAAAGCTAAGCACAGGAATTTCACCTTGAGCGCTGGAGAAATTGTACTCTTTGGACCAGCAGAAATCACTCTTTACCAGACATTTTGACCATTCCTGCTTATTTAAATCCCCTAGCTTACGGAACTGAATATAGTTTTGCCGTTCACTTAGAATGGGATTATCCATATAAAGGTCAATCCCTTGGATCATCGGAATAGCATAGGTCAAATTCGCAAGTGCGCTTTCCACACCTGCACGTCTGCGGTACCTTTCGAATTCATCCTGCCTGTTCAGAAGAAAATTAATCAGTTCGGTGTCGCGGGAGCTGGACAGTGAAATCTGCTCAATCATGACCAGACGGGTCGTAATTTCATTATTCAATTCATCCAGCAGCAGCTGCTGATAATGGGATGTGGTCTTCACAAGCGCTTTGGAAGAATTGCTGTAGCTTGTCCATGCGGTAACCACGATAACCGTAATAAGCACTATGGCAAAGCTATGGAAAAACAGACGGTCGATTCTATATTTTTTAAAAGGATTGGTCAAGGCTCCACCTGCCTCCTTCAGTTCCGGTTCAGACGCAATAAACGGTAAAGCTGCGAAAGTTATTCGACGCTTTACCGTTAGCAGACGGATGTTTTTTTTACATCTTATCCTTTTATCCCTGTTGTTGCAATTCCTTCAACGAAGTATTTCTGCAGGAACATGAAGACGATTGTAGCCGGAACAATAGACACCAGCGACATAGCCAGCAGTTGTCCCCACTCTGCTGCAGATTGAGAGTCGTTGATCATACGAAGCGCCAGACCCACAGTATACTTGTCTACCGTATTGATGTACAGGAGATGCCCCAGGAAATCATCCCAGTTCCACAAGAAGCAGAAAATTGTGACGGTAACGATCGCGGGAAAGGCAAGAGGCATAACCACTCTCCAGAAAATACCGAACCAGGAGCATCCGTCAATTTTGGCCGATTCATCAAGCTCTCTTGGAACACCGCGGATAAATTGAATCAGCAGGAAGACGAAGAAGCTGCCGCCTGCTCCGCCAGCAAGCAGATGGGGAATAATAAACGGCAGATAGGTATTGACCCAGCCCAGCTGATAAAACAGAGCGTATTGAGGGATAATCAGCACCTGTCCCGGCATCATCAGCGTCAGCATCAGGATGGAGAACCAGAAATTTTTCAGCGGAAAATCCAGTCTGGCGAACCCGAAAGCAACCAGAGTGCAGGATAGAAGCGTTGCAATAATTACAGCGATTTCAAGTCCAAAGGTATTGAGATAAAAATCCGTAAACGTATGTCCGGGAACCGAAGTCCACCCTTTGGTAAAGTTGCTCCATTGCGGAGAAGACGGGAAGATAGACGGTGAACTAAGCTCGGTAGGGTGCTTCAATGAAGCTCCGACCCACCAGATAATCGGATAAACCATGATAAGGCTGAAGAGAATCATGAACAGATGACGAAAGGCCGGCTTCCATTTTGTTGTTGTCATTTACGTTTTCTCCCTCCAGTGTCTGTTTCATAGAATACCCAATACTTTGAGGTATAAGAGATCAGGATTGTCGCTGCAACGATGGCGATCAGCATTATCCAGGCCAGTGCCGAAGCATATCCCAGCTCATAACGGCTGAATGCCCGTTCGTACAAATACATTGCATACACATAAGTAGAGTTCATTGGTCCACCGTTCGTAATTACAAAAGCAGAGGTGAACATCTGGAAGGCGCCTATGACCGCCATGATTAAGTTGAAGTACAGTATTGGTGAAAGCATCGGCAGGGTGATTTTGAAGAATTGAGTCACTTTATTGGCTCCGTCAACCGAGGATGCCTCATACAGGTCATTAGGAATTTGCTTCAGCCCCGCCAGGAAGATCACCATAGTAGAACCGAATTGCCAGACTGTCAGCAGAATCAGCGTGCCAAGCGCCGTGTCGGGACTTGTAATCCAGCCTTTTCCTTCAAAGCCAAAGGCACCGATCAGCTTGTTAAAAATCCCATCCACACCGAAGATGTTCCGCCAGAGCAGCGAGACTCCGATACTGCCTCCAATAAGCGAGGGAAAATAAATTGCCGTGCGGTAAGCGCTTATTCCTTTGACCGCCTTGCTGAGAATCATTGCGACAAAAAGCGCCGCTGCAAGCTTCAAAGGCACCGAAGCCAGCACATACGTAAAAGTCACTTTCGCGGATTGAATGAATTTCGGATCGGCTGTAAAGATCCGCTCGTAATTGCGGGTCCCGATCCACTTCATCGGCTGCATCAAAGTGTAGTCGGTAAACGAATAATAAAGTGATAGGAATAATGGATACGCCGTAAGCGCTAGAAACCCGATCAGCCAGGGTGAAATAAACAAATAGCCTGCAAGCGGAGCGTTCCATCTGCTTCGGAAGTATGAGCTTTTTTTCGTCTTTGCAGCAGAAGGGGCTATAGTGGTGGCTGTGGAACGGTTCATCTGTGGTCACCTCTTGTGGTCAATTTTTATACTTTAAGTATATAATCCGCTCACTCCCCGCTAAATGAGAGGAATGCTCGAATTCTTTCAAAATATAACGACAAAAAGAAGCGGCATTCACCGCTTCCCACATTAACGATTTAATATTTTATCGTATTATTCTTCACATGCACTAGGATTTTACAATGATAAGCTTATTATGTATACCTTATGACACTTTAGGAGGTAATATAATGAGCAAGTACGACGAGGCCATGAAGCTGCTGGAAGAACAAGTGGGTAACAAGGACGGCCTGATCTCTCTGTCCACCATCGCGCTGGAACCGGGAGCCAATGGCAAAAGCCGTCCCGCCGCCCGCATTGTGGACGCCTATTATGAGGACGGCGCGTTCTACACTGTCACTAACGCGACCTCAGGCAAGATGCAGCAGATCGCCCAAAACCCCGAAGTCGCCGTTTGTATCATCGTCGAGAACTTTACGGCCGATGGTATCGGTGAAAACCTGGGCTGGGTATGTGACGAGAAAAATGCGGAGATGATGACAAAGCTGCGCACAATATTCGCCGAGTGGTATTACGAAGCCAATAACGACGAAGACCCTAACACATGCCTGCTGCGCATTCGCCTGATAAAGGGCCTGTGGAATGACGCCCATAAAGGGATCAGAAATGAGATTGATTTTGTCAATAAGACGGCAAATTAAGATTACTTATGAAACGGTATTTATGAAAATTGCACGCCCTTGAAAATAGGATTAGTATGAAATAGCATACTATCGTGCAGATTGTTTACCAAAGGAGAGATTTAGGATGCATCATACAAAAGACAACAGTCACGGATTCGGGCATGGCAAAGTGCTGGGAACCACATCAATGGGTGAGAGAGGACCTGAGGTAGATAAAAAAGAATGAGCGAATTCTTTAAATTGATGAAGGATGTCCGGTTCAGAAGAACCATGCGGATGATTTTTAAGTTCACCTGGGGTTTCTGGTGGCTGGGCACGCAAAAGTATTTTATTTCGAGACGGCGCTTGGAAGCGAAAACAAAAGCTTTATATCAAAAACAGGCAGCATATTTTACGAAGACCGCAATGGATATGGGCGGATTAATTATCAAGCTTGGTCAGCATGTTAGTGCGCAAGTGGATATTTTGCCGAAGGAAATCATTGATGAATTGTCAAAGCTGCAGGATTCCGTAGCGTCCGTAGATTTTTCCGAGATCAAACATAAGGTAGAGAGTGAACTTGGAGCATCCATTAACGAAATTTTTGCCGAGTTTAGTGCTACTCCTATCGCAGCGGCTTCCTTAGGACAGGTACATCGGGCGACATTACGAACAGGTGAAGAAGTCGCAGTGAAAGTGATGCGGCCCGGGGTCGAAGATATTATTGAAATTGATGCGAAATCCATCCAAATTGCTATTTCGTTATTAAAGCGCCAGACGAAAATTGCAGCCTTCATGGACCTCGATGCCGTGTATGATGAGTTTTACGAAACCGTTATGGACGAGCTTGATTATCAAAAAGAGGGACGAAATGCCGAAGAATTTCAGATGCAGTTTATCCATCGGGAGGATATCGTTGTTCCAGGCATTCATTGGTCCTATACCACGTCAAAAGTGTTAACCATGGAGTTTTTGGAAGGTGTAAAAATCAACGATTTTGCCCAGCTTGATGCCTGGGGTGTGGACCGGACCAAACTAGCGAAGTCATTGATGGAAATATTTATTGAACAGATTCTGGTGGAAGGCTTCTTTCATGCAGACCCGCACCCGGGAAATGTTCTCGTGCAGCCTGACGGCACCATAGCATTAATCGATTTTGGAATGGTCGGACGAATTGCCGAGGATATGAAGACGCAAATGGTAGCACTTTTAATGGCGGTGTATTTAAAAGATGCTCACGGCGCGATCGAGGCCTTGAACCATTTGAGATTTTTAAGACGGAATACAGATTTAGAGGTATTTTCAAGGAATCTTACGTTATTATTTGAACAAATCAACGGTGACACGTTTGACTTGAGTTTTGTGACGTCAGGTGACAATGCTGAAGAGTTACGTCAATTCCTCTATTCTCAGCCCTTTCAGCTACCCGCAAACACAACATTTTTGGGAAAAGCAGTGGGCACGATATATGGACTTTGTTTAGGACTGGACCCTGAGCTTGATTTGATTGGGACCGCTAAGCCTTATATCCAAGAGGTTGTGCTTGACGATCTGCGGGGAAGTGTCTTTTCCACCTTTATTGATGAAGGCAAGAATCTTCTAAAAGGAATCCTTCCTACGACCAAGAAGTTCATTTCTGCAGTCGATAAAATGGATAGCGGAAATTTACGGGTAAAGCTATCGAGTTCCTTTGAGAAAAAATTGATCGATACGCAAAATAAGAATACAGGGCGGATCATTGCCACAATTATTGGAGCGGTATTTTTTCTGACTGCCGCAAACATGTGGAACGAAGTAAATCATGTGGTTTCTTATGTGCTGGGCACTCTGGGGCTGCTCATTATGCTCGGCCAACTCAAAACGCGAGAAAGCCGCCGTGAAGCAAGACATGCAAGGCAGATGCAGGCTATGCGTGAACAGAGTAGATTAGAAAAGCCGAAGTTTAGATCGCGTAAATAACGGGCACAGAGAAGGAGGGGGCGGTATGCCCCCTTCTTCTTCCTATGACTGCATCCGTTATGTTCTATACTTCATCAATACAAATTTTGGTATAATGAGTTGCAAGCGAAGAACATTCATATCTTTCAAGGAGGTGGTTGTATGATTGAAAGCGACATTAGTGATATTCCCCCGATGATCAAGCCAAAAATGAAAAGGAGATGCTTTTATGAGTTACAACCCCGAAATTCCAAGAAGCCGATATGATAACTATGGTGACCGTGAATGGACGCGCCTTGAAAAAGATGGGCATGGTGAACTTTTATATCAGGTACATCTTGATATTTTGAAGCGTTATCTCAAACTAACCGATAACGTGTTGGAGATTGGTGCGGGTTCAGGAAGATATACTAAGGATATTGTTGCAATGTGTGCGGAATTGACCGTTGCCGATATCTCTAGTCATCAAATTGAATTCAATCAGTCCAAAATGCGCGAGCTCTCACTGATTGACAGCATAAAGGCCTACCATGTTTTAGATGTTCTTGATATGAGTGTTTTTGAGGATTCATCTTTCGATTGCGTGGTCTGTATAGGCGGTGTAATCAATTATCTTTTGGACAAAGAGAAGGCGGGCATACAAGAACTTCTAAGAGTATTAAAGCCGGAGGGCATATTGATTGTAGGGTCTATGAGTTTCATTGGCGCTTCACTTTATTATCTTGAAGGCATACGGTATGAAAAGGACCAATTCGGGCTTGAAGCTACAAGGTGGCTTTTGGATACAGGGATTCAAGACGAAGAGCATTATCCAGTGGAAAGTAAGCATTACGTCCATATGATGAGAAGCACCGAAATGGATGCTTTGTTTGCTCAGTTTCCTGTAAAAGTTCAAGAGAGAAGCTCCGCCGGTCTCTTTACGCAAGCCGGAGATTCTGCTCTAGAAAATGCCCGCAACGACAAAGAATTATGGAAGCTAATTGTCGAAAAAGAAATTGCGTTTACCAAACTACAGGGCACTCTTGATTGTGGAATGAACCTCATCTACGTTGTGCAAAAGTTGTAATTTGCTCTACTTGAACTAAAAAAACGAAGGCTGTCCCAGGCAGCCATTTCATGGCTTTTGGGACAGCCCCCATGCATCCTTGAATTATTTCTCGTAAGATTGAGCCGCTTCTTTTAACTGGTCATAGGCTTGCTCCGGAGTGACCTTTTTAAAACTCAACTGATCCCGGATAAGCACCCAGTCTTTGTCTATAAAGTTCGTCCAGCCGCCTGCTCCGGGAGACCAGGCTTGACCATCCGGCTCTGTAGCGCGGAGAAGTCCTAGACCCACCTTATCCAAATCACTCATGCTCGCTTCCAGGGAAGCGGCAATTTCCTTGTTGGCCGGCAGACCACGGAAGGTTTGCAGAATGTTCCCTGCTTCCTGACTATTCACGAACCAGTTAACGAATTTTTTTGCTTCTTCTGCATGCTTGGAATCTTTGGAGACGGCCAGGAACATGGATGGTTTCAGCCATCCGCCTGCTTCTTCTGCACGCGGCATAGTTACAAGCGCATAAGCGCCTGGCTTGATACTGTCCCAAGTACCCAGGTTATTGGAGAAGCTATACCGGAACAACACTTTGCCTGCTGCCATCAAATCCATTTGCGGATCATTTTCCTTATCAGATGCATTGACATCAGCCGGAGGAACCAGCCCTTCATTGCGAAGCTCCTCAAATTTCTTGGTCCAATCTAAGAAAGTAGCCTGATCGACGTTGAAGTGGCCATCATCCGTAATAACCTGCCCTTTACCCTTGGCGTATTGGTAGGCGGAATACATAAAATAGTTGCCCGCATAGTCCAAGGTAAAGTATTGTCCGCTTGGCAGCTTGGATTTGGATTCCTTAGCTAAAGCAAAGAAATCATCCCAAGTCCAGCCATTTGCCGGATTTGCAATTCCGAGCTTGTCCATAGAGGCCTTGTCATACACCATACCGAACGCTACCGAACCCAGAGGAACAGCATATTGCTTACCGTCCAGTTTGCCTCCGGACAGCAGTTTCTCATCAAATTTGCTTACATCAACCTCAGGCGCCAGCTCAATCAATTGCTTGCGTGACATCCAGTCCGGCATCCAGCCCGGATCAAGCTGAACGATATCCGGTGCATTATTGGCCGCAGCCTGAGTCGATAATTTGTCCAAATAACCATCCATACCGGAATATTCAGGTTCGAAGGTTACATTCGGATTGTTTTTTGTGTACAAATCCAGCGCAGCCAAGGTTGCCTCATGGCGTGGCTGGGAGCCCCACCACATGATACGCAACTTGACAGGTTCATTGCTTGGTGCAGCCGTTTTGGCAGTGTCAGTGCTGGCAGGCTCTGTAGTAGATCCGGCATTGTTTTTGGTCTCTCCGCCACCTCCACAAGCAGCCAATGTTCCCAGCAAGGCTGTCATGGCCAAGACAGTAAGAGAACGCTTCCATTTCAACATCTTTAACCCTCCTACTTCAACTCTTTATTGTTCTAGCTTCAAAGTTATAGTAACAATTATGAGTTGAAGTTTATATGAGGGCAATGCACGATTTGTTTTAAAATCGCACGGAAATGAAATTGTAGAGCTTAAGCGAGCCTACTGGGCCGAACCCGTCTCTGCATCATAAGTGGCACCGGTGACAGTGCTATTTGGCGTAAACCTCCAGTAATCAAAATTAAACAAGTTGCCCGTACCCGTTCCGGTAAAAACA
This sequence comes from Paenibacillus sp. sgz302115, assembly GCF_056120445.1. Classification (NCBI taxonomy): domain Bacteria; kingdom Bacillati; phylum Bacillota; class Bacilli; order Caryophanales; family Paenibacillaceae; genus Paenibacillus; species Paenibacillus sp. sgz302115. The sequence continues at coordinate 249,724 of NZ_JBVYOK010000008.1, read as the reverse complement.
AAGAAGACGTTGTGAACACCCGTTGCTCCGCTTACAGCAGTTTCTATTTCCCTCCAGGTTTGCATACCGCCTGTGGAAGGCACTGTAAGAGTTCCCGCCAGCGGACCGGTTACACTGTCAAGACGTACTTCAATTTTTCCACCTGAAGTGGATGCTACATTTGCTTTAAAGGTCTTGGCTCCGCCTGTTCCGAAATCAGCGTTTCCTACAGCAATCCAGTCTCCGTTATTAATGCTTGTTACGTTAAGATTATTTACCGGCCCGCCTGCTGCTGAAGATTTCTCGGTTAGAATGCGTCCATTCCAGGCAATCGTTTCAGCCTCAACCCGGTTATAAGGATTAAGATTGGCGAGCTGGGCTACGCCTGCATAATTTGCCGCAACCTCCTGAATGGTTCCATTTGCATTATGCACAAGCTTATTGATATGCGGAGACCGGTAGCCTTTGCCGGCTCCGTATAAAGCTAAGCTTACAGTCTGAGCATGGTACACCACATACCACTGGTTATTAAAATTGAAAACAGAATGGTGGTTGTTTCCGCCGGCTCCGAAAAACACCCCTGGATTCTTCAGAAAATGCCCTGTATACGTAAAGGGACCCATTGGACTTGAACTGGTCATGTAGCCGATCTCACCTCCAGGCTTATCGGCTGGATGCGTACCGCCAAAATTAAGACAATAGGAGTAATAATATTTGCCGTTATACTTATGAATTCCTGAGTCTTCTAATATGAAGGGCGCATCAATCATAGAGGCACTTCCAACAATACTGGTCATATCGGCGCCTAATTTCAATACTCTGGCTGTTTGCGGATTTGCCCGTTGCTCCTGTGTCGGATTCGAACCGCCAGGGATACCTCCACCGGCATACAGGTAACCTGTGCCATCGTCATCCACGAATACCGCCGGATCAAAAAGCCAAACAACGCCGGACATTCCCGGTGTACTGGTTGTAACCAGCGCTTTTCCCAGCGGATCTGTCCACGGCCCGATCGGGCTGTCTGCGGTGAGAACACCGATACCTCCGGTGCCGTTTGCAAAATACAGGAAGAATTTATCCTTCCCGTTTATATTTTTCACCGCGGCTGCCGGGGCCCAGGACGCCCCTGCCCATTTTGCAATCCCCTGGCCTCCATTGGCGCCATTAGCGCCTGCTACCGGAATGGCTCCGTGGTCTGTCCAGTTCACCATATCTGCTGAAGAGATCACGAATACGCTCTTTAGCTTGGCAAATGAATTATCTTTAATCGTTCCGTCGGCGTTATATTCATAATCATCACTGGACATATAGATGTAGACTCTTCCGTTATAGGTCAAAGCAAAGGGATCTGCTCCTAAATGATGGTCGATGAGCGGGTTGGAATTCCCCACAGTTTTGGCAATTGTAGTACTGGCAGCAAATACAGACGTCTCAGGTATGCAGCTCAAAAATAATGCAAAAACCAATAAAAACACACTGCACTTCTTGAACATAAGGAGATCCTCCCTCCATAAACCCTACTGGGCCGAAACAGTGATACTATCAATATTCGGTCCTTCCGTACCGGTTGTTACCACCTTCACCGTATTGTTCCCGGTACTCATGGGGACCTGGATTGTTGTGTCACCCCAGGTTGTCCAACTGCCGGTTGCTGCAAAGGCGGCACTCATGATCACTTTCGCCCCGTTAACATAAACATCCAGATTTCTTGTTCCGGTATCCAGTGCATACCGGAACTTCACATTTTTCGTGCCCGCAGCAGCACAGTAGACGCTGTTCCACTGAATGGCTGCATCGGTTGAAGCATTAAAGTTGACATAACCGCTACCGTTATAGCCGGAATTGGTGGTTTCTATAACGGCGTTAGTCAATGTTGTGCCCGTCTCTGCTTCATAAGTGGTGCCGCTTCCAGTGCTGCCGCCAAGTTCACCTACAAAAGTTGTAACACTTTGGGCAGGAAGCTGGGCTGTAAAGGAGCCGTTCGACAAATTGATAGATGAGCCGGCGGCAACCTTCCTGCTGGCATCTGTGATCCATGGCGATACGCTCGCTGCAGTCCCATTTTGCAGGACAAAGTTTTGGCTTACCGCTGAAGTTCCTTTGTTAATTGCAACAATAACAACCTTGTTGTCACCTTTATAGGCAGAGGTGTAAATGTTTGTATCCGGATTCTTTGTTGCGTCAACCCTTACATATCCAGGACGGATGAATTTCGAGAACTGTGCCATGCTGTCCCCGCGCTTACTGATTGTACCGTCCTCATTCATAGGACCATATTGTCTGCGGATGTACCACCACACATATGCCTGGAAGTTTGCCTCTACCATGGAATTGTGCATATGATAGGCAACCTCCAAGGCCTCCGGCCAGAGATTCGCAGAGTTATTGTTACTGTTCGGATAGTATACTTCCGTCATCCAGAGCTCTTTTCCCGCTCCTTTTTGTTCGAACAGAGGATACGGGAAATTATTAAACGAAGTGCCATAGGTATGCGCACCAAGAATGTCCATATTGGCAAGAGCCTGCGAATCGTTCAAGATAGGGTCTGACATATTCTTCAGATACGAAAATGACTCAGGCGCTATTACTCTGCAATTGATAGTCCCGGCATAATTTTTCATAAAGTTAAGCATTTCTGCTGGGGTCCACCAGGTCCAGGTATGTGCATAGTCAGGCTCATTCTGGACAGAAATCGCATACAGATCCACACCATTATTTTTCATGTATGTGACAAAATCATTAAGATGCTGCGCATACGCGGCGTACTTATCGTACCTTAGGCGTTTGGCTGATGTATCTCCGTTGCGGTTGAAGGTCTCAGTCATATCACTTGGAGGATTCCACGGTGAAGCAAACACGATGGCTCCATGCGAAATCGCATTTTTTGCAGTCTCAACTTCTCTATACCAATTGTTTCTATTGTCATCTACATAGATTCTCAGCACAGAAAAACCTAACTGATTCGCACCATTGCCAAAAGCCGTTTCTCTTTGCGCTGCTGTCAAATCTCCAATCCAAGCCGGGAGGTTGATCCCCCCAAATCCGCGGATCACTTGTTTTTCCGCCGATAAGTTAACGGTCACATTACTTGCTGCTGAAGCTTCAGGAGGTGCCGGCACAAGCATTAATGATAGCGCTGTTACACATGCCAATAATAGACTAATTGGTTTTTTCACTCGTGAAATCATTCATTCATCCCCTCATCAAATAATCTTCCCCATAGATTAAAAACTTTGAAAATGTGACTTCAATAACCTGCTCTGACCACCCCCTTTCGTACCAAAGACAAAAAATTGAGCCTCCTTTTCAATAATCCTATATACTTGGAATATCCACATTAAATCGCTTACATCTCACGGCTGATTCATACAAAAATACTTGCAATATGCTTCCTGACATGTTAGTATGATGACATTTTAAAGAAATTTTGGAATTTTTTCATTGCGTATTCTGCTATATCTATTGCGCGAACAGATCAGGAGGTTACTCATGAACGAGCCCTTTGAGCTTCGATATGATCCCATAAAAAAAGATCTTCTCTATCTTCACAGAATTACTACATTTAACATGGGTACTTTCTATCACCGGCATGACGCATACGAGCTGTACCTTTTTCTTCGCGGCAACGTCAACTTTTATATCGAGAACAGCTGCTACCATTTGGAGCCAGGCGATTTGCTTGTCATCAACCCGGAAGAAATGCACCGTTCCTTCAGCCTGGATGAATCTGAATATGAACGGATTACCATCAACCTGCAGAAATCTTACCTGCATCGCCTTTCTACACCTGCAACTAATTTATCCGGTTGCTTCGACTTCCGTCCGAAGGGTAAAGGCAATATCGTTCATCTCGACGAGTCCCAGTTGAAGCAGCTTCTACAATTAACCGGTGATCTGGAGGGAGTTCTTGCTTCAGATGCGTATGGATCAGATATTCGGGCGAATAGCTATGTCGCTCAGTTATTAGTGCTGACTAACACTATTTTTCAGAATGCCAGCTTTATCCCTACCGATATCATGCCAGAGCTGGTCCGTAAAACCATGGATTATATCGAAGCTCATCTCTCGCAGGACATCTCGCTTGAACATCTGGCCGCTGCATTTTATCTGAATAGCACTTATATCAGCCGCCAGTTCAAAAAACATACAGGGTTAACGCTTCGTTCGTATATATTGGATCGCCGTGTCTCCCTGGCCAAATCCTATCTCTGCGAGGGTCTCAGCATCACTGAAGCCTGCTATCAATCCGGATTTAGCGATTATGCCAACTTTATCCGCAGTTTCACCAAGATCGCCGGAATTTCACCTGGAAAATTCGCCAAAAAAAGAGCAAGCCTCTCATAATGAAAGACTTGCGCGATAATTAGTTTTGGAAGTCTGCGTTTAACGTGATCTCCTTCCATTCCTCAATGCTCTTTTGCAAATTGGTAAATTTATTAACGGCAGCATGATAAGCATTTTTTCCAAGAAGCAAGCGAAGCGGAGGAGTTTCGGACTCGACAACGGCAATAACGGCTTCTGCGGCTTTTTTAGGATCTCCTTGTGGTTGTACGCTATTGGCTGCCTCCAGCATAGGACCAATAAGTTCTTGATACTCAGCTATAGCCGGGGGCGTCTTAATCGAGGATCGTCCTGCCCAATCCGTCCGGAAACCGCTTGGCTCTATCAGCGTTACATGAATATTAAATGGCGCCACTTCTTGTGACAGGCTTTCCGAAATCCCTTCGACGGCATATTTTGTCGCGTGATAGTAGCCGAGGGACGGGTACGATGTCAGGCCTCCAATTGATGAAAAATTGATGATATGCCCTGAACGCCCGGTTCTCATGTGAGGCAAAACGGCATTGGTCATATGCATTAGGCCCCAGAAGTTGATCTCAAACATCCTGCGTGCTTCTTCTTCAATACTCTCCTCTACAGAGCTGAAATACCCGATTCCAGCGTTATTAACCAGAACATCAATTCTGCCAAATTTAGCTATCGCATCACTTACAGATTGTTTAATTTGTTCCGGTTTTGTTACATCAAGCTCCAACGCCAGAACGTTTGCTTCATTGCCATTCACCAGATTCGTTATCAAATCCCTATTTCTGGCCGTTACAACAACTTTATAACCTGCCTCAATCGTTGCCTCTGCAATCTCGCGGCCAAATCCCGTGGAACAGCCGGTAATGAACCAGACTTTGTTGTCTTGAGACATTTGAATCTCTCCTAAGTTCATATATTTTTCCCCGCCACTTTACAGTGATTGTCCGCCTGAGACCTCTATACGTTGGGCAGTGACCCAGCGATTCTCGCTGGACAGCAGCGAAACGATGGCATCTCCGACATCATCGGGTTGACCCACGCGGCCGAGAGCTGTCGTTGACGCAACAAATTTGCCCACCTCTGGATTGTCACGGAGTGCGCCGCCGCTGAAATCAGTAGCAATGGCTCCAGGAGCAATGACGTTGACAGCGATTCCGCGCGGCCCCAGTTCTTTCGCCATATAGCGGGTCAGGATCTCGACTGCACCTTTCATGGATGCGTAAGCACCGCTTTCCGGAATAGTCATACGTGTAAGACCTGAGGAGATGTTCACAATACGGCCCCCATCATGGATAAGCGGCAGGAGCTTCTGTGTCAGGAAGAACACGCCTTTGAAGTGAACTTCGTACAGGCTGTCCAGCTCTTCCTCAGTCGTCTTCTCGATTGCATTGCGGTGGGATGTTCCAGCATTGTTTACAAGGTAATCGAAGCGATCGGCCCCCAGCTCCTTGAGTGCATTGGCTACGCTTGATACAAAGGCATCAAAAGTACTGACCTTACCGGTATCTAGCTGCAGCGCAATGGCGTTGCGGCCCATTTCGCGTACCAGAGAGACCACTTTTTCAGCTTCCTCCTGATTGGAATGGTATGTGAAAATTGAATCAACCCCGCGGCTTGCAAGACCCAGCACCGTGCTTCGTCCCATTCCTCGGCTTCCGCCTGTAACAATTGCTATCTTAGGTTGTGTCATCGTGAATTCTCTCCTTCAATTGGATTGCCAGATCATCTAACCATCTGGTTGACAAGAACTATAATACCAAACCAAATTAACTAAATCAACATTAATAGTTAATTTAGTTATATCAGTATTCTTGGTAGATAAATGTGTTATACTTATGGATAGACAGTAAGGAGGAGAATTATGGTTGAAGATCAACGTGAGAAGACGCGTAGAGAAATGATTTATCGTCTGATCGTTCGTGCCCGCAAGGACAGCCTTAATTCCATGAGAGCGGAAGATATGGCCAGATACATGGAAGTAAGCAAAGTGACGATGTATAAATATTTTTCATCTAAAGAGGAAATTTTGACAGAGGTCATCTCAACATTTAAGAATTACCTTCGCAATGAAGATATTTTTTCAATAGATAAGAACGAGCCGGTCTTGGTGCGTTACCAGAAATCATTCGGGCAATCCTTAATGATCAACTACTATTATTCTGAGCATTTTGTTCATGACTTTAAAACGTATAATCCGCGTCTGTATGACGAGATTGTAAATGCTCAGCAGTTTCGTTTTAAACAATTGGAAGGACTGTATCGTGCAGGAGCGGAGCAAGGGCTTTTTTATCCTGTAAACGCAGCGGTTTTTGTATTGGATGATGAACTGATTTTGAGGCGAATACTCGATCCGTCGTTCCTGGTTCAGCATGGTTTGCTACTGGAGACAGCGTTGCTTGATTATTACGAAATGCAGAAACGAAAATTAATCTATGAGAAGCATCTAACTACTATGGATAACTCACGAGTTCAAGAGTCCATACGTATTTTTGTTGATAAAAATTCAAGGAATTTATAGACTGTAACTGAAGCAGCAGCAAATAAGCGCTTTGTGCAATGACAAGAGCCGTGCGGACAATCCGCACGGCTTCATTATTTTTATATCTATTCAAACAAATCGTCAATAGATCGAATCGGTTTCACTTCAATTGGCTCTTCAGATATCCTCATACATAAATAAGTCCCAATCCATATGACAGCACATAATAACACGTACGCTAACATACTAAATTCTCACCTTCTCTTGTTGGCTTAAGATGCGGTTAACTCCCTCTGCGCTCATCAGCATGGTAAGAAGGAACACAAGCACGATAAACGGGAATAAGCCGATGCTCACCTGTGTGGCGATTATGCCAACAAGCGGAGGAAGAAACGTCGTTCCCGTATAAGCGACAGCCATCTGAATTCCCATAAGTCTCGCCGAGTTGTCCCTTCCAAACCGGGTTGGCGTTTCATGAAGAAGCCCGGGATAGATAGGGGCGAGCCCAAGGCCAATCAGAATGAATCCAGCAAGTGAAAACGCATCAGGCAGCGGAAGCAAAAGGATGACCCCGCCTGCAATAGCAACAAGCTGACCGCACCGGATTAACACACGATTATGGACCTTCAGCGTAATAAAGCCTGTAATCATTCTTCCAATCGTAATCCCGCCATAATATAAAGAAATCCATCCCGCAGCCGTATCTGCTGTGATCTGCTTCGCGCCAACCAAATAACTGGCTCCCCACAGCCCCACCATACTTTCAACTCCGCAATAGAATAAAAAAGTGATCAGAGAAGTCTTGACGCCTTTGATGCGGAGCACGCTGGTTTTGATCTTGTCCTCTGGTTGTAATGGATCGGATTCAGCCTGATCATACTGCATGTCACTTGGTGCGGACTCAGATTCATGACTAGCCGCGATACGTTTCCATAGGGGGAGCGTAAGAAGCAAAATTAGGACCAGTGTGAACTGAATTACGGCTACTGCTGTGTATCCACCTCTCCAGGAGTTATGATCAGCAATATAATAAGACATAATAATCGGACCCATAGTTGCTCCTAAGCCCCAGAAGCAGTGCAGCCAGTTCATATGATGCGCCTTGTAGTTTGCAGCTACATAATGATTCAGCGCCGCATCTACTGCACCTGCACCAAGACCAAGCGGAATAGCCAATATAACAAGCCACAACATTAAGGGGGCGATAGAAAATCCAAGCAACGCTCCGGCAGTCAGAAAACAACTGATCAGGGTCACTTTACCTGTCCCCAATCTTTGAAGCAAAGTTCCGCTTGCCAGACTGGATACGATCGTCCCTCCGGCTACAACCATTGACAAAATACCGGCGGAGCCAAGTGAAGCCCCCATTTCAGGCCACATCACCGGCCAGGCCGACCCAAGCAGGGAGTCCGGAAGTCCCAAGCTAATAAACGCCAGATAAATAACAACCAGCAACCAAGTTGCCATACTCCACCTCCCTCATCATGAATGAATATTTATTGCTGCCGACATATTAAAATAACTTTATAAACTATCTTTATTTAGTATGCGTCTGTATCCTCTCCTTGTCAAGACAAAAGACAGAAAGAAACCCCTACAGTAAAATTCCAGGGGTTCTGCTGATCTTATTTAAATGTCAGGACCGGCTCCAGCTCTTTGAGCGTTAGCCAGCGCATGCCTGCCTCAAAATCATTTTGAAAGGTCCCCTGTAAAATCACTTCAGGAAACGACGGCATCGGATGCTGAGTCTGATATTTTTCCCATGCAGTATTCCAAGCATCTGCTCCCACTCGATCCTGATAGAGCACAATTTTGTCTGGAGCAAGGACGGCATTGACGCTTTGAAGGATCTGGCATACTGCGGCCACAAAAGCTTCCTGATCCATTTCACGATACCAGTCTGGACTCATGGGGAGAAACTTGATTTCTCCGGCCATGCCGTTTTTGCCTTTGACGATTTTTCCATCCAGATAAATCCCCATTCCGGGAGGGTACTTCGCCGGAAAATATATCCCCAGTATGCATTGCTCGTCTTCCAGCTCCTGCTGTGCGCAATACCCGCTTATGGCGGCATTTATATCATTTTCCACCATAACGGGCAGTCCAAATTGCGATTCAATCTCTTCGCTCATGCGAAAGCCCTTCAGCTCCTGATGACTGCTGACCGTAATTTCACCATTAACGGCTTGTCCAGGAATGCCTATGCCAATCACTTTAATGGAAGGATACAAAGCGAGGAAGCGTCCAATCACCTCATGGAAATGCTGACGGTCTAAAGCAGGAATTAAATATTCTTCTTTTTGCAAAATGTGATCTTCCAGGTTAACTACCGCTGCTGCAAAAAATTCCTGGCCCTCCTTCTCCTTCATATAAATGACGAGTGCAAGGCTGAAATCATAATTATAACGATAGGTCAGCGCAGGTCTTCCGCCGTTAGATGGAACGGTCTCATCTTCAAATAACTCACCAAGGTCATGAAGCTCCTTGACCAGGGAGTTTACTGTAACTACGCTAAGCTTGGTGAGTGAGGCCAGCTGCGGCTTGGTCGCCGTTTCAACACGTTTCATCACTTGGCGCACATGATTTAAATTGATTTCTTTCATTAAATTGGCGTTTGCTTTCTTCATATGGCCTCCCTCTCTATGCACCATTTAGTCCATAATCTGAATAATCCATATACTATGATTTTACATGGATGCCGCCCGCTGTGCCACATTGCCCGTATTGAATACACATTGACAGTTTAATATCATGGTATCTATCATAGTATCTATCCAATATTCACGCATTACAGAGGTGCTGATTATGAATTCAATGTGTTATGGGTTCAGCGGGCGTTCAATTTGCAGAGGAAACGGTTACAAACCTCCAAATTCACATAAATGGGGGCCGGGTGTCCGGGATGTATACGCCCTGCATTATATTGCAAGCGGAAAGGGCTATTTGAAGACAGGCCAGGCTACCTTCCCTTTGAAGACAGGCGAAAGCTTTATTATTTTCCCTCATACGGAAGTGTATTATTATCCTGATCCGCAGGACCCGTGGGAGTATTTCTGGATTGAATTTAGCGGGGCAGAGGCATCGCGCCTCATGTCGATGATTAATATTGCGCCTGACCATCCGACCCTGGAGGCATCTCCTCAAGATTTCAAACCATTGTTCCATATGGTCAAGACCGCCGGAATAGAACCGTTCGAACAAGAGCGTTCAGATGCAGGACTGCATCTTTTATTGTCCTATTACATGGAGTACTACCCTAGTGACCGAGCCTTTCTCAAAAAAGACTACGTATTGTCAGCAAGGGAATATATTGAAAGCAACTTTTGGAAGCCTTCATTATCTGTTCTGGATGTAGTGGAATTTGTGAAGATTGAGCGCAGCTATTTGTTTCGGTTGTTCAAGGAAGAAAACGGCATATCCATTTCCGGCTATATAACCGCCTTCAGAATTCGGCGCGCCTGCGAATTACTGGAAAATTCTCTGTTATCTATAAAGTCATTGGCTTATTCCGTTGGCTACCAGGACCCGTTATATTTTTCAAAAGCATTCAAAAAAGCAACCTCGTATACCCCAACGCAATATAGGACGGCACACAGCGCGGCAAATATTGCCCTTAATTCTATAATGGAGCACCCTGCGGCAGGCAGTCATGTTATTCCTGTCTGATCCTATCCCGTTGCCTGCCGGTAGGGTTAATGTCAATAGTCCAGCTTAGCGAAACAGCACACAATTCCCGGATTCCCGGAAATATTTAATCAATTGCTCAATAGGGCCTCGTCCGCATTTCAGCTTCTCGCCAAGGCAGTCTATACACAGGAAGTCCTGAGCGTTACGCGTAACAAGCTTCAGGTAAATCGCCACATCGTCCGTCATTAAGGGAACTCCGCATGCTCTGCATGTTCTATTCATGTTCATGCTATTCTTTAGACCAGTTTAGCCCGCACAATCAGGCAATCATGGGCTGGAACTACAGGAGCGTATCTTTCTTTATAAACACCGATTTCTTTATGCTCCCAACAGTCATACAAGGACAGTGATTTACCTGAAGCATAAGGTATTCCCATATCCCAGAATTGCAACGACATTTCCCTTTGACCATCACTTAGATTGAAGAAGCCGATTGCAAGATCGCCGTCCGTTAACACTTTTACCAGCATAAAGACATCATCCGTATGGAACCACTGCGGCTCCGGCTTGATGCGGTAAGCACCGCGGCCTTCCACATCCTGATTAATGGCGATCAGGTCCCGGTTCAGCAGAATATCCTTGGTTTCCTGATTGGCTTTGCGGATGTCGCTGCCAATCATCAGCGGAGATCCCAGCATGCTCCATAAAGAAAAATGGGTCTTGTACTCCACGTCGCTGCAACCGCCGATCTGACTTCCAATAAAATCACTGTTGCTGCCTCCGTACATGCCGACCACCAGCATATCCATATCATTATGGCAGTATGCGCCGGTATAGCAGGCTTTATCAAGCTGTGATAAAGCCAAGCTCTTGATAGAATCCCAGCTATCCTGAATATCCCCTGTAGACCGGTACATATGAGCTCCTGATTCACGAATCCAATGATATACATTGTCCTCGCCCCAATTACATGCTGAGAACAGAATGTCTCTTCCGCAGTTTTTGAGCGCCAGGCTCATTCGTTTGTACAGCAGCTCCCCCGATATATGTCTGGGCTTAAAGCAGTAATCATACTTTAAAAAATCGACGCCCCATTCTGCCAGTGATTCCGCATCCTGAAATTCATGCTCGAAGCTCCCCGGATACCCTGCACAGGTATGTGTGCCTACACAAGAGTACATCCCGAATTTTAATCCCTTTGAATGAATGTAATCTGCAAGCGCCTTCATTCCGTTCGGAAATTTGATTGGATCGGCGACTAACCTGCCATCCCTGTCCCTTTCCTTCAAGCTCCAGCAGTCATCAATAACAATGTACTCATATCCTGCATCCTTGTACCCCTCTGAGACAATGGTATCGGCGGCTTCCCGGATAAGCTGCTCATTAATGTCCCAGGTAAAGGTGTTCCATGAATTCCAGCCCATAGGCGGGGTCAAGCCGAGTTGGTGTTTATTCATAATAATGATTCATCCTTTCAGTAACCTACAGATTAGGTGCTGGAACAGCTGTTATATTCTTTATGTATTTAATCATACACGGCTCCTTCGGGCTATAGCTTGACGTTGCTTTCACATAGACATTTGTTGCTTTTCTCCGGAAGGAATCAGACGCTGCCACTGTTCCTTGCCGAGCAATGCCGATTTGTTCATCCTCAATCTGCTTACTGGCCTTCACCCCGTCTTTGAAGCTAACCTCTCTGTCAATCTGCCCCTGCTGACTTTTAAAAATTAAGGTAATTATTTAAATTAATATTAAATAATTGAAAAATTGAATTATAATTGTTATTCCATTATGGTTTCATCTAATAATAGATCAATAACTGGTGAGGATCGGTCATTGTTTGAATGAAAACGATAATTTATTATAGTTGCATAGATATGTAAGCGCTATCAATAAACATCTTCAACAATTCAAAGGGGAGTGAAACGATGCGCAGTCACAGCATGAGAAGTATTTCTTTCAAAAAATTTCTTTATATTTCGCCCTTCATGGTTTTACTTGCTGTCTTTGCATACTACCCGCTCTATGGGTGGGTGTATGCCTTCTTTGACTATATGCCGCCGATTCCGCTGTCACAAGCACCTTTTGTCGGCTTCAAATGGTTTCATTCCCTGGTAGAAAACCAGGTCAAAGTGGATCAACTGCTGCAGGTCATCAAAAACACATTTGGTATCAGCGGACTGAGTATCCTTTTCTCCTGGCTGCCCATGTTTTTTGCTATCTTCCTGACGGAAATCAAGGCCGTGCGTTTCCGCAAATTTATACAGACCGTAACCACGCTGCCAAACTTTATCAGTTGGGTATTGGTATACTCCCTGGCATTCTCCATGTTCTCCAGTGAAGGTGCGGTCAACGGCTTTCTGAGCCAAATGGGACTTATTGATTCGCCTGTACTCTTCCTGCAAAACTCGGACCATGTCTGGATTACGATGTGGTTATGGGCTACATGGAAAACATTGGGCTGGTCGGCCATTCTGTATATCGCGGCGATTATGGGAATTGATGAATCCTTGTATGAAGCGGCTTATGTGGATGGTGCAACAAGAATGCAGGTGATTCGGAATGTGGTTCTGCCAAGTATGCTGCCAACCTATTTTGTTCTCTTGATGCTCCAAATTGCCAGCTTCCTAAATAATGGACTGGAGCAATATTTCGTTTTTCAGAATGCATTTAACAAGGACACCATACAAGTACTGGATTTATATGTATACAATCTGGCCATGGGAGGCGGCAGCTATTCCGTTTCCGTTGCTATCAGTATGCTGAAAAGCCTGATCAGTGTTGTGCTTCTCTTTTCTGTAAACGGGCTGTCCAAAATGTTAAGGGGAGAGGGCATCGTATGAGCGACAACCAATTCTCCAAAAAAATTAAAATGCAGGTCAGTGCAACCGACAAACTGATTTCTGTTGCGAACTATATCGTGTTTTCTCTCTTTGCCTTTATTTGCATCTATCCGTTCTACTCGATCATTATCAATACCATAAGCGCAAATGACCTCAGCGCCAAAGGTGAAATTGTATTTTTGCCGAAGCAAATCCATTTCCAGAACTACATTGATGTATTTAAAATACCGGGACTGTGGAATGCATTTGTCATCTCTTTGGGGAGAACGGTAATCGGAACCCTTTTGACGGTTGGCGCCTCTGCCTTTTTGGGATTCATGTTTGCTCAGGAGGATATGTGGGGGAAAAAATTCTGGTATCGGTTCACCATTATTACGATGTTTTTCAGCGCCGGAATTATCCCCTGGTACCTGACCATGAGATCCCTGCATCTGACCAACAATTTCCTGGCATACATCCTGCCATCCATCGTAGCCCCATTTTTCATCATTCTTGTGAAGACGTTTGTGGAATCCACTCCGAAGGAACTGCAGCAGGCAGCAAGCATTGACGGTGCCGGCACGATCACCATCTTTTACAAGGTTATCTTGCCCATCAGCAAACCGATACTCGCCACAGTTGCCATATTCTCGGCAGTCAACCAGTGGAATTCCTTTCAGGATACACTGCTGCTGGTGACTGACAGCAAATTATACAGTTTGCAGTTTATTCTGTATAACTACATCAATCAGGCCAGCTCCTTATCCACAATGGTCAATCTGCAAAATGCCGGATCAACAGCCATGGCAAGTCTGGCCACCAAGCAAACCACCACGTCTATTCGTATGACAGTTACGATTATCGTTGTCGCGCCTATTTTGCTGGTGTATCCGATTTTCCAAAGGTTTTTTGTAAAAGGAATTATAATTGGTGCAGTCAAAGGTTAATTTGCACTATTATGATAAATTAATCATTTGGGGGGCTGTAAATGAAGAAACACAGTAAGCTGGCCAAAAATTCGATGCTCTTGCTTGGAATCTCTATCCTTCTGGGAACGGCGGCACTCAGCGGATGCAGCAGCAATTCGGGCAATACAGGCAACGCGGGTACAGCAACCGGGTCATCCAATTCAGGTGCAGGGATTGATCACAGTCAGCCCCTGACCATTACCGTGTTCGACAATGCGGCGAATTACCAAGGAGAGCAGACCGGGTGGTACGGAAAGCTGATTAAGGATAAATTCAATATCACATTAAATATTCTGTCTCCGCAGGTTGCCGGTGATCAGTTATACAAGACGAGGTCGGCATCGGGAGATCTGGGAGACCTCCTGATTATCGACAACAGTCAGCTGGAGGAATTAATTCCTGCAGGACTTATTATGGATATCACGGATAAGATCAAGAATACCGAGTACCTCTCCAAATATGTTGACAATCACTTCAAGCCCTTCAATGCTGCATTCGAAGCTACAAATCCTGAAGGCAAAATTTATGCGCTGCCGACTTTTGTATCGGACACTTCCCCGACAACCTTCTCGGAAGAAATCCCTTACTCCAGTCCGATTATGCCTTGGGATTATTACAAGGGGATCGGCGCTCCCAAGCTGAACAATCTTACTGATCTGATGAACGCACTGAAGCAGATGCAGGCGAAATATCCCAAGACGCCGGACGGCAAACCAATCGTCCCAATTACGCTGTGGAAGGATTGGGACAACGGAAGCATGGAGAATGTTCGTTGGTTAAGCAACTGGTACGGCTATGAGCAGCCTACCGGAACCTCGACAATTCAAATGAATGCAAAAGGCGATATCGTTCCGCTCATTGACGACAACAGCATGTACAAGAAAATCCTCAAGTTCTATTATGACGCCAATAAGATGGGGCTGGTTGACCCCGACTCGCCATCCCAGGATTGGAATAAAGTCTCTGAGAAGCTTACGAACAAACAGGTTCTGCTCTTATGGTATTCATGGCAAAGGGGCTTCTACAATACCATTGAAAGAGGGAATAAAGGCGACGGCAATGTTGCCATTCCGATTGCCGATACCCATATTATCCAGAACAGTGATGCCTACTTCGGCAACGGCAGAGTATTTGCTGTTGGCTCGAAAGCAAAGAATCCTGACAGAATCATTGAATTTATGGATTGGCTGGCCTCACCTGAAGGTCTGCGCTACTACACCAATGGATTTGAAGGCTTCAATTACGAGAAAACGGCAGACGGCAAGTTCAAGCTGACTGAAGTAGGGCAAACCGCTTTCCAGGAGAATACTCCTGTTCCTGAGCAATACGGAGGCGGAGGATATCAGGACGGTCAGAGCAAGCTCAACACTATGATTATGAGCGATTTCGTCGTCGATCCGGAAACGAAAGAATTCTACAACAGCACTTACTGGAGCTCAACCATTGAGGCGAACAAGACCGTTCTGACTACGGAATGGCAGAAGGCTTATAATGCAACCACTCCTACAGAGTACTATCAGAAGAATAATATGATAGATATTGTGCCGAACATCAATACAAGTCTCGGCTCGGATTCGTCAGACATCAAGAATAAACGAAGCCAGATCTCGGACTATGTTAAGAATACCTCCTGGAAAATGATCTTTGCCAAGGATCAAGCCGAATTCGATCAGCTCTGGACCAAGCTGAAGACCGATGTCGTCGGTCTCGGCTGGAATGATGTCCTTGCCACGGATACGGAAAGAGCACAAAAAATCATTAAAATGCGTGCCGATGCGGTCGCGAATAAATAAGATAAAGGGACGTTCTCAGGCAGTCATGATATCGCTGCCGGGAACGTCCCTTTTTTGTCGTATATGGCTGCAAGCAGCGGGTATCCGCGAGCGATCAGCTAAAATATGAGCTTGGAGAACTGGTACAAGCCGTTCTTCCAGACCGGCCAATCATGATCACCGTGTTCTTCTACCCAGATATGCGGCACGGAATGCTGTGATAAATAGGCATGCGTCCGGTCACTGACATACTTGAGATTGTCCAGATCACCGCAGGATAGCCAGAGCAGGCTGAGCTGCTCTGCGGCCTTCTGCGGTTCCGGCACCAGCAGCTCGGGCAGCTTCGTATTGGGAGCCGGGGAGAACGCCCCGACCCAGGCGAACCGGTCCAGATTGTTCAGACCGATATTCAGGGACTGCCCTCCGCCCATGGATAATCCGGCAATGGCGCGGTGCAGCCGGTCCGTCAGGACCGAATAGTTCGCTTCGATATAAGGGATAAGATCATGGAGCAAATCCGATTCGAAGGTCTCGAAGGCCTGCTGCTTATCGGGAGCAAAAATATCTCCTTCCGCCCGGTCATTTGGCATCGCCCGGCCGTTCGGAAGAACAACGATCATAGGCTTCAGCATATGATCAGCATACAGGTTGTCCAGGATGATCTGGGGCTTGCCGTGATTGTACCATTCCTCCTCATCTCCGCCGATCCCGTGCAGCAGATACAAGACGCTGTATTCCTTACTGGCGGAATAGCCTGGCGGCGTATATACCATTGCCTTACGGGTGTTGCCTACCGTTACAGAGGGATATTCTATTGTACGGATCTCCCCCCGCTCAATGCCTTCCCGCTCCGTGTCATATCCGGCCGTTTGTATTGTATAATTCGGATTGCTCTCGTTCATTGAAGTTCATTCCTCTCTTAGCTATGAATGGATTGCCGCTTGAAATGCTGCTCGACCAGAAATTGCATCAGCTCACCCGGAGGCTCCTTCACAAATTCTGCCTTGTCCGCAAATACCATGCCGTAAGGCGCTTCCGGCGTACACGGCTGCCAGAGAGGCAGCTCCTCACCAGTGGAATCCTTGCCATTCGGATCGCCTGTGCCAATGAAATAGGCAAGATAATTGCACATCTGGCGGGCAAGATCATAATGCTTGCCCACAAAAGGCCGCCAGCATTTGGCCAGCGTCTCGAAGTGAAACCACAGATCTACCGAATGGAAGGTTCCCGGATGATCCCAGCCCGGAATTTCGGCATCAAAAGTGTAATAATACATCGGGACACCGCTGCCGGAATCGCTATTGGCCTTGACGGCAACACGGACCGCATATTCAACATTGCTCACGGAAGCCTTCTCCAGCATTTCCTCCAGGCTTCCTGAATCGGCAGCGCATAGCTTAAGGTACTCTTCCGCTTCCCCGCCGAACATTTCCACAGCCAAGGCTCTGAATTCGTCCACGCTGCCGGTGACAGGAACTCCGAAAAATTCGGAGGAGGTATTTCCCAGCATGACCGGTACCTTATGGTGCTGCCCCTTCAGAAAAAGGTTGTACGGGTTGCCCGGACAATAGTGATCATCTATAGCCGTCCCCCAGAATTTGCCGTACTCCAGCATTTTATCGCGGATATAGACTGCACCCAGCTTCCGGGCCTCTTCAAGGGTCGATACTCCCATAAATTCAAAAAAATCTGCTCCCTGCTCTTCAGCCTCACTAAGTGTATGGTCCATCGGAGGCATCGGGTTGTTCGGGTACAGCGGAGTAAAGACCCCGCTCATAATCACAGCCCGCTGAAACAGCCCTTCATTCTGCGGCGAGGTCAGTTGGCTCAGGACACTCCCGCCGCCGGCCGATTGTCCCCCGATGGTGATTCGGTCAGGATCTCCGCCAAAAGCAGCGATATTGCGTTTCACCCACTGCGTTCCCGCCTGCTGATCCAGATGCCCGAAATTTGCGGGAGCCCCGGGAGACTCGGCAGTAATCTCGGGATGGCACAAAAAACCAAACGCATTCAGGCGGTAATTAACGGTCACTACGACAATCCCCCGGCGGGCAATACGTTCACCGTCAAATTCCATTTCGGACGTATAGCCGACCTGAAGTCCTCCGCCAAAATACCATACAAAGACGGGAAGCTTCTCATCGGTTCTGACGGCCGGTGTCCAGACATTCAGGTACAGGCAGTCCTCATCCATCGGAAGATCGGGATCAACCGCCCATTCACGGGAATACACATTATTCTCATCTATGACGATCGGAGCCTGCATCGAAATGGGGGCAAATTCAAACGCTTTCAATTTACCTTCCCAGTTATGCGCAGGCTGGGGAGCACGCCAGCGGTTCTCCCCCACAGGCGGGGCCGCAAACGGAATTCCCTTGAAGCTGGTAATGCGCGGATCAGCCGCAGGCAGTCCTTGAACCATACCATTCTCCACACGTACTTCTCTTAACATAGCTTTGCTCCTTTCAGGATATAAGCGCTTACCTCTTTGTTTATTCGATAAACAAAGTCCAAAATCCTCTTTATTTTTTCAGTTCACAGCCAAAAAATAACCGTAGAAGATACTTCTGCCCACACGCCAAAAGGACCGGTTGCCCTGTACGGAGAGCAGACGGTCCTCTTTATACGCAGGCTCCAGGAAAGGGAGTACACGCTCTGCTCAAACGCCGAGCACCGCTTACCCTTTTACCCCGCCTACCATCATGCCTTTGACAAAATATTTTTGCAGGAACGGATAGACCATAATGATCGGCACCGAGGCCACAATCGTCATCGTGGCACGTACAGACATTGGCGTAACCATATTCTGCTGTCCTCCGCTCGCCCCCTGAATCATGCCGTCCAGGCTGGTTGTGCCGGTGGTCGTATTGGAGTTCTGCAGGATTTTTTGCAGCTCATATTGCAGGGTGCTTAAACTGATGTCCGAAGAATTATAGAGAAATACGTCGAACCATGAGTTCCATTGGTACACCCCGGAGAACAAAGCCACCGTAGCAAGTACAGGCAATGTTAGCGGCAGGATAATGCTGAAGAAGGTTCTGAAATCCCCCGCCCCGTCAATCTTTCCCGATTCAATGATGCTCTCCGGAAGATTTTCAATAAAGGAACGAATAATGATCAGGTTGAATACGCCAATCATTCCCGGAAGAATGTATACCCAGAAGCTGCCCACCAGCCCCATATCCCTCATCAGCAAATAGTTGGGAATCAGGCCGCCGTTAAAGTACATCGTCATGATAAAGGCAATCGTGATAAATTTGCGCAGCACGTAGTCCTGTCTGCTAAGCGTATAGGCCAGCATGGCCGAGCAGAAGACGGTGACTACCGTCCCGATGGCGGTCCGCAGAACTGAAATGAATGTCGCATGAAAAATCGTCGCTTCCCTGAAAATGTAGTTGTAATTCGCGAGCGTCCACTCTCTCGGAAGCAGATATATCCCGCCTTTTATCGAATCTTGTGCGTTATTAAGAGAAACCGCAAGTACATTCACAAACGGATAGAGTGTAATCACCATCAGAACGATCATGAAGATGTAATTGCAAATGACAAACAAGCGGTCGCCGGTGGAAGAGCTTATTTTATACTTGCTATTGAATTTTTTCTTTTTGGCCGCTACGGTTTCCATGCCTGCTCCTCCTTTTCTAGTACAGCCTGGCTTCGCCCATGCGTTTCGCGGCATTGTTCGCAAAGAACAACAGGATGAAGCTGACCACAGTCTTGAACATGCCCGCTGCTATGGAAAGAGAGAAATTGCTCTGGGCAATCCCGTATTTCAACACGAAGATATCAATGTTCTCGGAATAGTCCACATTCATGCCGTTGCCGAGCAAGTACTGGGGCTCAAATCCCGATTCCAGCAGATATCCGATATTCATAATCAGCAGTACAATCACAACAGATTTAATGCCAGGCAGCGTCACATAGATCATCTTCTTGAAGCGGTTCGCGCCGTCGATCTCTGCAGCTTCATACTGCGTGGGGTCAATGGTTGTCATGGCTGCCAAATACACAATCGTATTCCAGCCGATATCCTTCCAGACGGAGCTGGCTCCGAATATCGTCCAGAAGTATTCAGGAATGCCCAAGAACAATATTTCATTGCCGCGATCAATAAATCCCAGCCCCACCAGCAGCTGATTGATCGTTCCATCCGGTGACAAGGTCGTTTGAATAATGCTTGCTGCGACTACCCAGGAGATAAAGTGCGGCAAATAGCTGACGGTTTGTACCACACGTTTGAAGGCGATATTTCGAATTTCATTGAGCAGCAAAGCGAGTGTAATCGCTGTAACAAAACCAAAAATCAGATTGATTGAGCTCATAGCCAGCGTATTGCGAAGCACCCGGAGAAACCGGTCATCCCCGAACAAAAATTTGAAATGCTCAAACCCGATCCAGGTCTGCTCCATAAATTTCCTGGCTGGCTTATAATCCTGAAATGCAATGCTCCAGCCCCATAACGGCAAATATTTAAATACAATCAGCCATATTAAAAAAGGGACGGACATCATAGCCAACGCTCGCTGCTGTACCAGCTTTCTGAAGAATCGTTTGATCCGATTCGGATCTTTATTCACCGTTGACTGGGATATGGTCAAAACGGTATTTTCTTCCATATGCATTCTCTCCTTCCAACCCAGGCGGGTAAAGCGAAAATCAGGAAAAGGCCAGCCTCCAGCCGGGTACAGCCTGGCCTTTCCCGTGATCTCTATTTACTGGTTCGCCAGTTCAACCTTGGCCTTCACTTGTTCCGTGGTCCATTTCTCATAACCGGCGGTATCCAGCTTGCTGAATTCCTTGATATATTGGTCCCAGATCGAATCGAACTTATCCGGGGTTGCCAGGACCAGCTTCGGAAAATACTTCTTGGTAATTTCATCCTTGCTGGCTTCCCAGAGCTGTTCCGGCGAGTTCTGCTCCTTGGTAAAACCCCAGGCCGGGAAGTATGGACGGGGAACAGGTTCAGCATACAACTGGCTGTAGGTTTTCACCCCATATTTATCCAGAATGGCTTTGTCCTTCTCCGTCAGCGTCATTTGGAAGACCTCAGGCTGGCTGGCGACGTTGCGGGCATTCCCGTTAGCCAGTGTGGAGGTGGCGTTGTACATCGGCCAGTTCCAGCTATAATACTTGAAGCCGTATTTCTCTCTGAACGGTTCATCAATCTTGTCGATCTGCTCCTGGGTACGATAGTAGCGTCCCTGTTCATTCACTTCATAGGTTTCGCCTTTGATTCCCCATGAGAGCAGCGTCTGATTCTCTTCCGTCAGCATATTGTCGAAGTATTGGATAATCCGAACCGGGTCCTTGGCGCTGACCGTGATTCCGATCCCGCGGTTGGTAACCAGTCCGCCCGGAGGGTCGAGATAAGCATCCGGGGTATTTTCATCAAAGGTAATCGGCAGCGGGAAGTACTTATATCCGTCCAGTGAAGGATCTTTTCTTGCCGCATCCTTCAGCACATTAAGTGCATTATCAACCTGCCAACGGTAATCAAAGAACCCGAGTACCTTGTGGGAGGTTAATTTGGCAATATACTGGTCATAGTTGTCAACAAAGGACGCTTTGTCGAACAGACCGTTTGCATTAAGATCATTGAGCACCTTCAGCCACTTCTTGGTAGCGTCCGTACCGGCATATGTCTTGGCTTCCCAGGTCTTGGTATCCACAGTAACGTTGCCGTCATTCGGGTAGCCCATAAGATGCATAGGCGGATTGGAGGTCGCAAAGAATCTCCAGTCATGCGTCAGGGAGATCAAGCCGGTCAGATTTTCATCCTTATGCTTCTCCCGGTAATTCTTAATCAGCTCGACATATTGATCCAAGGTCTTGATCTTGGGATATCCGGCTTCCTCCAGCACACGGCGCTGCACCCAGAAGGCCGCTCCCGCTTCCGGCTCCGGAATAAAATCGTTCACTTGCGCGGCAATCGGCAGGAAATAAATCTTGCCGTCCTTGGACCGCATCTGATTCAGCGATTTCCCATATACGCGCTTGATATTCGGACCGTATTGTTCAATCAAATCATCGAGTGGTATAAAAGCTCCGGCATTCAATACTTCTTCTATCGCTGCATCCGGGATCAGCACATCAGGATAATCGTTGGCGGCAATCATCGTTCCAATCTTCGTATTCAAGTCACCCACGACGAACTCCAGCTTGAAATTCACGCCGGTCTGATCCTCCAGGAGCTTGCCGATGGTTGTTTCATTGGTATTGCCATCCTTCGAGCCGGCGACCCCGTTGAAAATTTTAAAGGTTACTTTCTCCTGCTTGGTTTCCGTTCCCGCAGCCTCAGTGCCTTTAGGCTCTGTTCCCGTGTTCTCCTTGGTGTTTTTGGTTCCAGAGCAAGCGGTAACCACGGATAACGATAAAATTGCTGTAAGACAGAGAAGCCAAATCTTTTTGGTTTTGCCCATTGCATTTACTCCCCCTTTTACATTTATGGTGTGTTGCCTTTTCAGTATAAAAGCGTTTTCAATTCATCGTTACCCATGAAATTATGGTTTCTCCTTTGAAAACTATGGCTTCGACGGAATTTTCAGCTCGATCAGCGTTCCTTCACCGGGTTTGCTATGCACATGGAAGGAAATCCGGCCTCCATACAGCATTTTGGCCCTGTAAATTACATTCTGTATCCCGATTCGGTCACCGATTATCTCTTCCATATCAAGGTAAGTATACAGTTTCTCGACCTGCTCCCCGCTCATGCCAAGCCCGTTGTCCCTGACCGAAAAAACAACAAATTCCTCCTCCAGCCCGATCCGTATCTCAATCCCTCCGCCCTTTTTCAGCGGTTCAATCCCATGAATGCTGGCATTCTCCACAAAGGGAAGGAAGACCATCTTAGGGATTACGCAGGCATAGGCTTCGGGCTTCACATCTATATGGTAATTCAGCTTATCTTCAAAACGGTATTTCTGGATATCCAGAAAACACAGAATAAAGCCCAATTCCTCCTCCACGGTTACCCATTCCTTATTCCAGGTCAGTGAGCTGCGCAGAATCATTGCCATGCTTTGAATCATTTTGGCCGTCTCATTCTCATGCTTGAGCAGGCTCCGCATCCGTATCGTTTCCAGCGCATTGAACAGGAAGTGGGGATTAATCTGGCTTTGCAGCGCATTCAGCTGCGCCTTCCTTCGCTCCAGCTCAAGTGACTTTTTCTGGATTGCTGTAATATACACATCGTTAATCAAGGTCTTGATCTGCATAATCATACTGTTAAACTCCAGTGTCAGTTGACCGATCTCGTCGCGGGTCTCCCCATGCATGATCATCTGAAAATTTTGTGCTTTGACTTTTTTCATATGCTTCAGGATTTGGATAATCCGTACGTTAATGGATCGGGTAATAATCAGTATGATTACTGTGGGGATAACCATCATCATGCAGGCGGACCACAGGATGAAATGGCGGGACTTCAGCACCTCCTTGATGATCTCATTCTCATTGATGGTACCCACGATCCTCCAGCCATGAAGATACCCAATGCTGCCGTATTCTTTTTCAAATTGAATGACCTTATCCGATTTCAGGGAGCTATACAGCTGTTTGGTATTTGCCTGCCAGTCGATTGTACGGTTAGTTGTATATTCAATCCGATCCCCGGGACCCAGCAGGTACATATCCCCCTGCACATTCAGATTCGCGAAAATTTCAATGATATTAATAGTTTTAAAATCAATCTTCACCAGCTTCTCTCTAACCATACGGTCTGCAAAGTAATCCATTCTCCGAAGCAGTGAAAAAGACTGGAACCTGCCTTCCGTGTCTTCTATACGAACGAATACAGGCTGCGAGGACGCATCCTTCAAAAGCTTATACCAGGCTTCTTCACGGACCTCACCCGATAAAATTCCGATATTTCCCGAATTCAGCAGTGTGGGATTGTCTACATAGATGGTTTTGTTCTGCAGCGATGAGGAG
Source organism: Paenibacillus sp. sgz302115 (assembly GCF_056120445.1). Taxonomy (NCBI): domain Bacteria; kingdom Bacillati; phylum Bacillota; class Bacilli; order Caryophanales; family Paenibacillaceae; genus Paenibacillus; species Paenibacillus sp. sgz302115. The sequence goes on along the minus strand of NZ_JBVYOK010000008.1, from coordinate 225,840 downwards.
AAAGGGGAGTAATTATTCAAGATGGATCTTAAATACATATCATAGGCTTCCACATAGTCTTCCGTCTGAGCGAAATCCTTGTTGAGCACTTCATTGGTTTTGTAATCCGCATAGAAAAAGGAGGACAGCCCTACAGCCTGATCAACCATTAACCGGAACTCATTCTTGATTTGCTCCACAGCACGGTCAATATCCTTGATTCTTTGTTCCCTCACATTCCCGGTGATAATATTGTAAAAAATGGCATTGGTCAAAATAATAGGCGCAAAGACACCGATGAAATACACCAGAAACATTTTGTTCCTGAGCCTTATGTTATTTAACAGATTCATAGAATCTCTCCTCGCGTTAACGGTTGCTGATGCGGCCTCTATATTCTGTGGGAGTCATCCTTTCGAGCTTTTCAAATTGGGTTACGAAATAATCAGCATTTTTGAAGCCTACCTGCTCCGCAATTTCATAGATCCGCAAGTCGGTCACTCTCAGCAGCTTCTTGGCTTCAGTAATGCGCAGCTTCAGCAAATAGTCGTTGAAATACATCCCGTAATTTTTTCTGAACACTTGCCCCAGATAAGCGGAATTCATATAGAACTGATTAGCAATACTCTTCAGATTGAGATTTTCGTGAAAATTTTTATCCACATAGGACTTGATTTTATAAATTCCGCCGCCTCCATAGCTTTGATATAACCTTTGAATCAAATCAGCGGACTCCCGTGCAAAGGTTTCGAACAACGTCCGAAGCTCCCCCCATGTGATGTTATGATCCTGCCAGTTCATAATAGGGATAAGACTCGCCAACCGCTTCTCATTGCCTTCCAGGCTTCGGATCGTATTCAGCACATTGTGGACACATTGAATGGTGACTGCTTTTATGGCTTCCTGTGAGACAACCTTCTCTTGAAACTCCGCAAACAGCCGGTCGATAGCCGATATTAGCCCATACTCGTTGTTCTCTTCAATCGCCTCGATAATTGTCCGGTACACCTCGTCACTGATATGGACGTATTTGAGATCCATGCCGGCAATATCCGAATATAACAATATGGACTGGGTGTGTCTGAGATATTTATATTGCACAGTCTCCTTGGCACTGGTATAAGAATGCTTCAATAACCTTAAGGAGTTTACCGCCAGGCCAGCATAGGCCTGAATGTTTAATGAAAAGCGCTTATCGAGCTGGCGCAGACAATCTACTATAAAGCTGCGGATATCTCCATCATGCTCCTTTAAATAGAGATCAGGCACGATAAAGCCGAATGCCCGGCGGTGCTCGTACACAATCGAAGTCTCAGCACAAAGCAGCTGAATGGCTTGCTGAATCCCTTCTTTCAAGTCTGCCTTGACAGGCATGGGCCGGTCTCCCCAGGGGAACACATTATTGACTTCCAGCAGCACATAAGTAAACGCCTTGGCCCCCGCCCATTGCTTTTCCCATACTTCAAGAAGGCCGTTCTTGGGTTCACCACGGATGAGGGCTTCGACCAGCTTCTCTCCCTCATGAATACTGAGCCGGTCCTTTAGCTGCTTCTGCGCAGAAAACTTGTCACGAAATTTATGAAGCGCTTTCAAAATCTCATTCTCATTAATCGGCTTAAGCACATAATCGAGTACGCCATACCGAACCGCCTGCTGCGCGTAACGAAAATCATTGTAGCCGCTGATGATGATAAATCCAGTGTCAAGCTGCTCCTCCGTCACGGCCTGAATCAGCCCGATTCCGTCCAGACTCGGCATGCGGATATCAGTGATGACCAGATGCGGCCTCTTCTTGCGGATTAAGTCCAGCGCGTCTTCTCCATTGTCCGCCTCATCTACAACCTGAAAGCCGCTGCTCTCCCAATCAATCATTTCAATTAATCCCTTACGGACAAACAATTCATCATCGACAATAATGATTCCGTACATCATGATTCACTCCCTTTCATCTTAACAAAGGAAACCCCCGGCCTATGTGAACGGTCAAGGGTTCCAACTGCTATTTCTATGATTGAAGATTCGATTACGCTAATCTGCGGTTTAACCTACGGTCACTTCTATGAATACCTTTTTCAGCTCCTGGTTCAGATCCTTATCCTCTGTCAAATCCAGAACCGGAACACCATCAATATCAAAATGCACGCGGCGCAAACCGGAGCTTCTCGGTCCGTCAATTCCCGGTCTTGCGTGGTAGGCGTTCCAAATGATCCCATCCTCGTCCGTCACATAGGAGTTGTGGCCCGGCCCATATTCCCCCGGCACACTTCTGGAGGTCAGCAGCGGATAATTCCCTTTGGTCCAACTGCTGATATCCAGCAAATCCGCGCCCTTCTCGGCTGTCAAAAGACCCACGACATAGGTTGCATCCACCGCCGCGCTGGCAAAGGTCAAGAATAATTTGTCACCCGAATAGAGGGCGAACGGCCCTTCATCCACAAAGGTGTGATTATTGGCCCAGCCATAATCGGGCTTGGTCAGCAGCACCGGATCACTCGTCAGTCTCCACGGCTCTTGCGGGTCGATTGTCGCGATATAAATCCAGGCTCCAAGATCGACAGGCAGGAACTCGCGCTCCGACCATGCGGCGTAATGCTCTCCGTTCCATTGAATGATGGTCATATCGAGAGAAATGGTCTTGCCTGCTTCACACAGATACGTACCGTCTTTCTTCACTACACGCATGGGCATCGACCAATCGGCGGCACATACCGGATTTCCGCCTTCCCTCAGCTTCATGACATGCGACTCTTCACACAGAAATTCACCCGGTGTTGCTGCATGAAAAATATACAGCTCCTCCTCAATGATATGAAATTCCGGCGCCCACAATAGCCCGCCAATCTGCTCATAAGTATTCGAATCCAGGATCAATACTTCCTCGGCATTTACCAGTCCGGGGATCGTATCGGCTTCCCGCATATATAACGTGTGATTCTGGTCTGCATCGTTGGTGGCAATGAAATAATACTTCTCTTTCCATTTCGCAATACAAGGGTCCGCCCGGTGCAGCGCCATCGGAAACGGGTAATGCTCCTGATGGACTTCACCGGAAATTCTGTAGGTTCCCGCCTTGTTCCAATTGATCTCGTCCGTATTCCAATTCACCCTTTTCACGGATTGGGTGCCGTCGCTGTACAGAGCCGTAGCCCGGATGGCTGTCAAATCCTCTTCCGATGCCGCTGCCACGCGGTCCGGGACTTCAATCGCAATGTTAGTCGGAACTGTAAGCTTACAATAGAGCCTGTGGAATATTTCCTTCTGTACCTGGATGAAGTTACGCGGCAGTATCCCTTCAATATCAGCAAGCACTGTATCCAGGGCAGGAGGCTGGGCCGATTCCGGTGCCGAGATATCCTTCAAGCTCATAATATCGGTAATAAAATTCTGATAACCGTTCCCCAGCTCATCGTTCCAGCGGATCAGGTAGCTTTTCCGGTCAGCATCATACTCACAGGAGACATCGCTTACAAAGGTATCTGCCTTAAGATCCAGCAGTCCAATTTCGTTGTATTGCAGCAAATTGGCGGAAGAGAACAGCAGCACCTTTCCCTTGCTCTGTGCATCGGCTTCGCCCTCTGCCTCTGTACGAACAGCGATCACTCCGAAATTCCCCTCGGCAGTGTGGAACAAGTACGGGTTCTTCAAGCTTTTGGCCCGGAGTGAACCATCCTCATTCACTGTCGCCTTGGCGAATAAAACCCCTGAATTATGGTTCAATTCCTGAAAAAAAAGCCCGTCCTTGCTGTAAGCCAAATGCATGCTGTACGCCAGCTTCGGAGCATATACCATGTCCTCCTGCGGCAGCCGGGTATAGCAAAGGATATAATTCCGCTCTTCGTTTGGTTGTGGTATCATGAAACAAATGACCCTCCTTCATATTGATGATTTCTAATAACCAGAAACTCATAAATCAATGATAGAATCCAGAAATCTTCCCAAATACCCTTTATTTACAGTATAAATTATAGAGAGCTACTGAATTCCAAACAATGATATTTCCTGTCCATTAGTTGATGTATCCGAAGAAAGGAGGAGCCCATGCCCACAATTCACTACGTAGAATATGATGCTGCTCATCCAAGCGATTTTGTGTACAGCATACCCGAAGGACTGGATGCCTGGCTTCTGGTGCTCACACAAACTGCGGCGTTGTTTGAAGTTAACGGAGACTTGAAGGAGTATCCCGCACACTCTGTTGTTCTCTATCCGCCTAAGCACAACATTTATTACCGCGCTTGTTCCAATAAATACGTTAACGATTGGGTCCGGTTCGATGCGGACGAATCCTATATTACAGAAAATGCTTTGCCTTTTGGTGTTCCATTCTCGCTGCCGGACCCCGGCTATTGCCATCAGTTGTTTCAATTGTTGACCCTGGAGAATACTTTTCAGAATGACTATCGGGAGCTTTCCATCGACTACCTGTTCAGAATCATCTTTAACAAGCTGTGCGAAGCGTCCCAAGACAAGCTGATTCCGCAATATTACAATCTTCTGGACTTGCGCAAGACTCTGTACAATAACCCGGGTCATCCTTGGACTGTTTCATCCATGGCCGAGTATCTGCACATAAGCGCAGGTTATCTGCAGACCATATATAAATCAACCTTCGGTATTTCCTGCATGGAGGATGTCATTCATTGCCGGATTCGGCTGGCCAAAGAAAAGCTTGGCTTTGGCCCGTACAAAATTGCCGAAATCGCTGCGCTCTGCGGCTATGCGAATGTGGAGCATTTCTGCCGGCAGTTTCGGCAGCTTACCGGCTGTTCCCCCCGGGCCTACCGTGACAAGCTTGCCTCCAAAGAACCGAGAACTCCGGCAGATTAATAACTTGAGAGCGCCTCTTCAGGTTCAGCTTTCACCAAGGACTGGCAGCGCCGCATCATCGCGCAAGAACAGAGGAATCTGCTGTAGCGGCGCATCCGACACAATGACCTGGCCGCCTGCATATTTTTCACGGGTATAGACATGGGTCCACTGTGACCCGGACGGTAAATATACCTTGCGCTGTCTTTCACCCTCGAACAGCACCGGGGCGACCAGAAGCTCGGGACCGAACATATACTGGTCGTCCACCTCCCAGGCGTCCGGGTCCTGAGGGAAATCATAGAATAAAGGACGCATGGGCGGTGTTCCCTTCTCATGGGCCGCCTTCATCAGCCGGGAAATATAGGGCTTCAGACGTTCCCTAATCTGCATGAATTCCTTGAATATAGCATATGCCTCTTCCCCGTAGCTCCAGACCTCATTATCCGAGCCGCTTCCACAAACGCCTCCTCCCTTCGTTCCGGCAGGCTTAACAAAAGGCTGACGATCCCCGTGGAGCCGGAACACCGGAGAGAAGGCGCCGTATTGGAACCAGCGCACCATCAGCTCACGGAACGAAGGGTCTCCCGGATTGCCGCCGTGAAAGCCGCCGATATCCGTTGTCCACCAAGGAATTCCCGCCATGGCCATATTCAGGCCGGCCCTCACCTGAATGCCCAGGACCTTGAAGCTGGAGTGGATATCTCCAGACCATACCAGAGCGCCGTAGCGCTGGCTTCCCGCCCAGGCGGAACGCACCAGATTGATGATGCCCGATTGTCCCTCGGCAGACATTCCATCGTAAAAGGTCTGGCTGAACTTCACCGGATAGATATTTCCGATTTGCTTGCTGGAGCCGATATGATAACGGTAAATATCATGGTCGTAGACGCTTAGCTCAGGCTCCGCCTCATCGAGCCAGAATACCCGGATGCCTTTGTCATAATAGTTCTGTTTAATCAGTCCCCATAGAAACTGACGGGCTTCGGGGTTGGTTGCATCAAAAATAGCATTTTGTCCAAGAAACTGGAACTGTGTGCGTACACCGCGATCAGAGCGGAGCAGATATCCCTTTTCCAGCATCTCCTGATAGTTTTCGCTCTCCGTCTGCACAGTCGGCCATATAGAGACCATCAGCTCGATGCCCATTTTCTTCAGCTCCTGCACCATAGCCTCAGGGTCAGGCCAGTAGTCGGGGTCAAATCTCCAGTCCCCCTGATTCGTCCAGTGGAAGAAATCAATGACGATGACATCAATAGGCAGATTCCGGCGTTTATACTCTCTGGCCACCTCCAGCAATTCCTCCTGGGTACGGTAGCGAAGCTTGCATTGCCAGAAGCCCATGCCATAGTCCGGCATCATCGGCACCGTCCCGGTAGCCTTGGCATAGGCTTCCTCAATTTCGGCAGGGGTATCACCGGCTGTGATCCAGTAGTCCAGTTGCTTGGCTGAAGGGGCCGTCCATTCCGTAACATTCAGGCTGAAATGCGCCTGCCCGATTGCCGGATTATGCCACAGAAAGCCGTAACCGGCACTGGACAGCACAAACGGAACACTGATCTGGCTGTTGCGGTGGGTCAGCTCCAGGGAGCAGCCTTTCAAATTCAGAAATTGATGCTGGTATTGCCCCATGCCATACAGCTTCTCGGAAGGGTCCGCTTCCAGCCGGAGCTTCACGGAGAAATCGCTGCCGCCGGGAATGGCCTGAAGCTCTCTTCCGCCATATTTTAATTGATAGGTATCTTCCGTTTCGTTAAGCAACAGCTTGCCATGCTGGTTATAAAAGAAAATCTGCCCCTTGTCCGTGATTTCCGCCCGGATATTCCCATTTACGATCTTCGCACTTTCCTTGGTGATGGTGATTTCACATGGGGTCTGCGGTGCAGGCAAAAGCGCCCAATCCTCACCGCTGATTGCCGAATAGGAAGCGCGGATACGCAGTGAATGCTCGCCCCAAGGCTCGATCCAGACTCTCTCATGGTCATACTCTCTAATCAGTCTGCCATTCTCTTCACGAAACATAGCGTGATACCTCCAACAGTTCTATAATAAGGTTGCAACCAAATTATAAAGAGTGCAGAACCGCCGTACTATACATAAAAATACGCATCTATCATACGATATTACGTTTTATTGGAGGGGTTATGACGATGGGAGCTTTCGAGGACCAGCCTTATACGTGGAAAAAAGAGCATACGGAAATTCCAGAGGATTTGTTTCCAATCAATGTATTTCATATCTACTTTCCTGACCGCTCCATAATTCCGCCCCACTGGCATGACCATCTCGAATGGATCCTCATTACCAAAGGCAGCTTCCGGGTCCAGGTCGGCCCCAATTCGCGAGAATTGGCAGAGGGAGAGCTAGCTTTTGTCGGCCAGCCCCAGATTCATGCAGCCTATCCCACAGAGGATGGCAGTGAGCTGTATGCAATCGTCTTCAACGAGGCACTGCTGAACGGAATGAGGGATCATACGGAAATTCAGCACATCCGGCCGCTGCTGGCCGGTGAAATCCGGCTGCCCGAATTCTATTCCGCAGATGAACCGGCGACCAAACCAATCCGGGATTGCCTTGAACGCATCGTTCACAGCTATCAGCACAAAAGCTTCGGCTATGAACTATGCATCAAAGGCGACCTATTCTCCTCCCTGGGCCTTGCCTTTCCCTTAGCAGAGTTCAATTCTTCAAGCTCAAAGGCAGAACGCCGGGAGACGGGAATTCAGCCGGTGCTGATTCATCTCAGCAACCATTTCCATCAACCGCTGACGGTGGAGGAGGCTGCCCGGATATGCTGTGTCACACCCAATTACTTCTGTCATTTATTCAAAAAAAACACAGGGAAAACCTTGATCGAATATGTGAATATGCTCCGGGTACATGAAGCCTGCAGACTGCTGCAGCTTCGCCGACATTCCATCCAGGAGGTTGCCTATAGGGTCGGCTTTTCCAACCTGACGTATTTCGGAAGAATATTCAAACGAATCACCGCCATGACTCCGAGCGATTACGTTACCCATTTTTCCTGACCGAAGCCGATCTGTAGAAATCCTCAGGCTTCCTGATTCTGCCTATGATAATGGAAATAATCGAAATCGGCATAGCCGCCGGACAGCCTGGTCGCATAATTGAACAGGCCAATCCGGTACCCCATAAAATGATCCAGCGTATATTTCATGTGCAGCGTCCGGCCAATCGTCTTCCAATCGTTTCCGTCCACCGAGTAGAAGAAATTTGCCTGATCCAGACTATTCTCAAAATTGAAATCAATTCTAAAATAAACCCGGTCATCGGTGATTTCTACACTCTCCACTGTCTCCTCGCAGCCATAGCCGTCATTGACACACATGACCACGCTGAACTGGCCTTGCTCCCCGGCGGCGATCCCAACAGTGCCAAATCCGTTTTGCAGCGCCACCATGCCCGCCCGGTCTCCGGGCTGCATGCCGGAGAGGTCCAGCACCGTCTCCGCGCTGCAGGCTGGACCTTCCGTTCGCTGCGTTAGCGTATTGCGCGCCTGCAGGATACTGTCCGCCGCTTGCCCGGTACGCAGCCGCAAATGCCCCGGCCGCTCCGTGACAGACCATAACCCGTTGTCGGGATTATGGTTCCACTGCCAGTTCAGCGCCAGCCGATTGCCCGCATAGTCGAACTCATCGCTAATGACCAGCGGCTTCCGGTCGGCGGCAGGAAGCTTCGTCGCAAAAACTTGCGGCACCGTGCCGTTCTCCCCGATGACCGGCCAATCGTTCTCCCAGCTTACGGGAAGCACGCAGGGAATCCGCCCGACAGCATCATGATCCTGGAACAGCACCGCGTACCAATCGCCACCCGGAGTATCAACAATGCCGCCTTGTGCGACACCATTATTATGGTAGCCCAGAGCATCATCCAGAATAATCCTCCGCTCATAGGGACCCAGAAGCTCGCGTGAACGGTAGCATAGCTGGCGTCTTCGCTGATTGCCGGTTCTCGGCCATTCAATAAAGAATAAATAGTAATAGCCATTCAGCTTATATGCATGACAGCCTTCGATCCGCAGCCCGATCTCTTCCCGTTCGCCTTCAAGCAGCAGCTGGTCGGTTCCGCCAGGCTTCACCTTCGTTAGATCCTCCATCAGCTCCCTGATTCGGATATCGCCGTTCCCGTAGATCACATAGGCGCGGTTATCGTCATCCAGCAGCAGCCCCGGATCATGATGAAGCCCCGGAATGACTGAACGCTCCCATGTCCCATGCTCAATATCCTGTGTCCGGTAGATATAGAACTGATCCATGTCATTGGATGAGAAGATGACGTAGTAGAACCCGTCCCTGTAACGGAGGGATGCCGCCCAGGAGCCTTTGCCGTAAATGCCTTTACCGTCCAGCAGCCGGTGGGCCTCGTTATCCTCAAAGGTATCATATACATAATTAACGATTTCCCAATCGTTCAGATTAACCGATTTCATAATCGGACAGCCCGGCATGGAATGCATGCTGGTGCTGACCATATAGAACACAGTCCCAACCCGGATAACGTCAACATCCGGGACATCTGCCCACATAATAGGATTGGTAATGATGGCGTTATTCAATGTATTGCCCTCCTTGGAATTAGCTCCGCCGCTCTGTAAATTGCCAGGTTTCCAGCTTGAACAGGCCGGTCCCGCTCTCGCCCGCAAACACCAGATACAGGTGATGGACTCCTTCCGCTCCCTTGACCTCCGTCTTCAGCTCCACCCATTCCTCCGGCCCTTTCGCCGCGGGCACAGACAGCTTGCCAACCAATACACCATCCGGTTCATCCAGATGCAGTTCAAGGGTTCCGCCGCCTTCAAGGCCCATAACCGAAGCGCTGAACGCTTCCGCTCCCTGGCTTCCGAAGTCTACCCCGGATACCCCGATCCAGTCGCCATTGTCAATATCCGTTACAATCCATTCTCCGCTGGCTGCCTTGAATTCCGTCGTTACCCCCGCACTCCACCCCATTGTCGCCGCCTGTACGCGTTCATATGGGTTCAAGGATTTGATCTGCTGCACCCCCTTGTAGTCGGCTTCAATATCCTGAATGGTGCCATCCTCATTATGGGAGAGGCGGTTGAGATGGGTGGAACGATAGCCGTTCGCAATGCCCTGTGCCTTGGACAAGGTCTGTGCGTGATATGCGATGTACCATTCGTCGTGGAATTGAAAAATCGCATGATGGTTGTTGCCGGATACTCCGAAGAAATGTCCCGGATTCTTCAAAATCGTCTCATGATATGTCCAGGGACCCATTGGCTTGTCGCTCGTCATATACGCGATCTCTCCTGCAGGAGGACTGCCTTCGGGACGTTCCCCGTCATAGAAGTTCGAGCAGTAGGTGTAGTAGTAGACACCGCTGCGCTTATGTATCCCGGCATCCTCGAACATGAAGGGGGCTGGAAGAACCTCAGCAGTACCAACTACGCTGGTCATATCATCCCCCAGCATCATAACCCGTGCCGTGCCAGGCTCGGCGAACTGTCCTTCCGGGACTCCGCCTCCGAAATAAATGTAGCCTTTGCCGTCGTCATCGACCAGAACCGCCGGGTCGAACAGCCAGGTTACATCCTCGACTCCCGGAGTGGAACGCAGAATCAGCGCCTCCCCGATAGGGTCAATCCACGGCCCCACCGGACTGTCACTCGACAGCACACCGATGCCGCTGGCATTATTGGCGAAGTACAGGAAGAACCTGTCCTTGCCGTCAATCACTTTGTGGACTGCCGCAGGCGCCCATGATTGGGTAGCCCACTTGGCTGCCCCTTCCGGTCCGGCCACCGCGATCTCGCCGTGATCGGTCCAGTTGACCAGATCACCCGAGGAAATCACCGCAATCTTATTGATGCTGCTGTAGGTGTTCTCCTTCACCGTGCCGTTCCCGTCGTATTCCAGCGCATCATTGGTCATGTACAGATAGACCCTGTCCCCGAATACCAGTGCATAAGGATCAGCTCCGTATCTGTGTGCAACCAGCGGATTGCCGCTTGGCGGGACCTTTCCAACGGCCTGTTTCAGTTGATTTGTCATTTGATTCCCTCCATTATTGTCATGCATTTCAAATTTCAGTGAATGTTATAATTTCGAAGCTGCCAGCGTCACAAGCCGTCCAAACGAAGCTTTGGGCTGCCTGTGCTCGTCAAACAGAAACGGCCAGTTTTTGCGTCCGCGCACCGGGAACCCGTCCAGCCAGGTGTAGTCATCGGCCACCCCCCAGAAGGTTACAGAATCAATGGCCCCTCTGTATTCCAGCAACAGGGCAAAAATCTCGGCATAACGTTCCTCTTGCAGCTTCAGCATCTCCTGTGTTGGCGCTTTCAAATCCGTTCGCTTATCCTCAAACCGGAACATCGAGAGGTCCAGCTCGGTAATGTGGATTCTGACGCCAAGAGAAGCGTACAGCTCAAGCGCACTGCGGATTTCGTCAATGGACGGACCATAGATATTCCAGTGGGCCTGCATGCCTATGCCGTGAATCGGCGTATTTTGATCGAGCAGGCTGCGGACCAGCTTATAGATTTTGTCGCGCTTGACAGGATCGGTCTCGTTATAGTCGTTGTAGAACAGCAAGGCATCCGGGTCGGCCCGATGAGCCATTTCAAAAGCCTGCTGGATATAATCCTCCCCGATGATTTCCAGCCACTTGGTATCCCGCAGGTATTGATCGGATTTATCCTCAATGGCTTCATTGACCACATCCCAGGCATAGGCCTTCCCCCGGTATCTTCCCATGACCGTGTTAATGTGGGTTTCCAGACGGCCGAGCAGCTGCTCTCTGGTGCAAGGCTCGCCCGCCGTATTGCGGAACATCCAGTCCCCCGTCTGATTGTGCCAGAGAAGCGTATGACCCCGGACTGCAATGTTATGGGCTTCTGCGAACGCAAAGATGCTATCGGCAGAATCAAAGGTATAGATTCCTTCTTGCGGCTGGACTTCTTCCGGCTTCATTACATTTTCGGCGGTAATGCTGTTGAAATGCTTGGCAATGAAAGAAGCTTGAGCAGATACAACATCCATGCTAACCGCTGCGCCAATTTTGAAGGCGTCCCGGAACACTTCATGCAATGCGGGTAGCCCGCTGCTTGCCTGAGTCATCATCTAAAACCTCCTAATTTGAATAATTCAGACAGTTCAAGTCTATGATATCGCTTTTGTATGCGTTTTCCATTACCAGATTAAAGAAGTATACCCGTCATCCTTCAGATCGAGCCTGGTTGCGGTAAGCGACAGGTTTCAGCGCAGTCCGTTTCTCGAACTCTTTTAAAAAATGGTGGTAATGCAAATAACCCACATGATCCGCAATGCTCCGAACGGTGTCGTTTGTTTCGATCAGCCGCCTTTTGGCTGCTTCTATACGCAAATTATGAATATGCTCGAGAATGCTGATTCCATGCTTCTTGATGAAAGCCTGGCCCAGATATACCGGATTGATATAGAAGTGCTCCGCAATCTCTTTTACCGTCAACGGCCTCGAATAATTATCCTTCAAAAAATACTCCACCCGTATAAGCGGATGCTCAGAGCTGCGGCCCTTATGCTGCCTAATATACTCCATACAGGAATTCAACACGATCTGAAGAGTGTCTTCCAGCGCTGCGAGCGACTTTGGCTCTGTTTTAAAAAATTCAAAAGATTCGCCCCACTGCTCAGCCGTCCCTCCGAACTCCTGCACCAGCTCTATACTTTTCAGCATGATATCAATACTGGTCATCCGAACAACCTCAGGGGCAGTCCTATCCTGTTTGAACCTCCTGAACATTTCCTTTAATTTCTCACTAGCTTTCTGGTCTTGCAATCTTTCTACTGCACTCATCAGCTCCTCTGTCAGACCTGCGGAAGGAAGATTATAGCTAAGCTCGCTCCGGGCATCCGTCGCGGTATCAATGGGCCCGTCCCCCTCCGAATAGAACAAGTGACGAGCAGCGGCCCCAGCCGCCACCACATAGGAGACGGGCAGCTCCCGAAGAGACTGCACACTCGGACCTATACTCACAGACCCTTTCAAACTGTTCTTTGACAAAGCGGCATATACCCGATTAGCCAGCTCCGCCGTTCGTGCTGAGCTCTCCACGACAAGCCCCGCCTGATCGCCGGGTAAATCAATGAACAAGGCGCCCACCGAGCCGGCGAGCTCCCGGCAGATTCCGGTGATGTTGCTTTTGGGGCCATTCACATGCAGATATGTCCACCCCGATACCGCCTCGTCCAGACGATCCATTTGTTCGGCAATCTCCTCTTCCGGCTCCGCCCACTGCCCTTCAAGCATACGGGCGATTGCAACGGGAAGAAGCCGGTCCGCCAGCATGTTCTGCTGCATGTTCATCTTGATCCGTGTTTCCAGCTCGTCCGCAACAGCAGTAAGCGCCTTCTCCCATTCTGCTTCAACGGCAGGCTTCAGCAAATAGTGTCTCACACCGTAACGGAGTGCTGTCCGTGCGTATTCGAACTCGCCGTAACCGCTGAGAACAATGAAGATGGGCTGCTTCATATCCATCTGGCGTACGCGCTTGATTAGCTCAAGGCCATCAATGCCGGGCATGCGGATATCTGTAATTACAAGGTCCGGCGAACACTCAGCAACCGTGCTTAACGCCTCCTCCCCGTTCTCGCATGCTCCGCAGATTTCAAAGCCCAGCTCCTCCCAATCGGTCAACGTTCTTAATCCCTCTAATGCAATCGTTTCATCGTCAGCCAAAACCACTTTATACATGTGAATCCTCCAATTGTGGAGCCATTGTCAGATCTATGGGGATTTGAATTGTGATGGACGTCCGTTCATACTCGGTGCTCTCAATGGTAAACCCGGCTCTGCCGTCGTAATACATCATCAGGCGCCGATAGACATTCCGCAGCCCGATATTATTACCGGAATCTTGCTCCGATTGCAGGTGAGACTTGATCCATTCCAGCTTCTCCTTCTCGATTCCCTTACCGTTGTCAGTCACAGCAATTATTAGAACTGCGTCATTCATGAAAGCAGACACGTGAATCTTCCTTGCACCTTTGACCGACTGTAGACCGTGCTTGCAGGAATTCTCCACCAATGCCTGGATGCTCATTTTCGGAATCCGGCAATTCAGTACGGCGGGGTCGATATCAATGTCGTAATTGAACCGGCTCTGAAAGCGGAATTTTTCAATCTGCAGATACATTTCAATAAAAGATACTTCTTCCTCGACAGTAATCAAATCGTCCTTCCAGCTCAGCAGCCTGCGCAGGATAAGGGCCAGATTGCGGATTACATCGGTGACCTCTTCATACTTGTATTTCTTGCAAATGACCAATATGGCGTTCAACGTATTAAAGAGGAAATGCGGGTCCACCTGACTTTCCAGATAGTTCAATTCGGCTCGCACCCGCTCAAGCTCCAGGTCCTTTTTCTGAATTTCCAGCTTATACACATCATTGATCAAATTGCGAATTTTCTCTGTCATCAGATTGAAGCTGCGGATCAAACCGCCGATCTCATCCTTCCCCTCATACATATCAATGCTCTCGAACTGTTCATATTTGACAAGTTTCATATGTTTGTAGAGCACTCTGACCCTCAGATTATAAGATTGTATGATCACAATCATCAATACAGTAGGGATAATTATCGTCATAAGGGCAAAAATCAGTGAAACCCGAAGCGCGCGGCTCATTTCATGATTGATCTCCCTGCCCTCCGGAGTTCCGATCAGCCTCCAGCCCTCCGTATATCCTGCATTCCCCAACGTACGGACGATTTGCTTGGACGGCTGGCTATCATCCGTATCAACGTTTAACAAGACGTTTTTATCCAGTGAGAGATAGGAATGATCCGATTCCAGCACAATGCGGTTCTGCTCATCCAGAAGCTTGAACCGCAAATAGTCGCGCTCTTTCTGGAACAGCTCCTGCACATTGTTGAGCCGCAGATCAATTCGCAGATATTTATGGTAGGGCTGTCCTGTAAAGTTATCCAATTTGCGGATAAGACTGACAAACACCTCCTGCTGAGGCGGATTGAGCGGGTTGATTCCCTGATATGAAGTTAACAGTACCTTATCCGTGCCACTGGAAATTTTGCGGTACCATTCACTCTTCTTGTCGCTGTCTGACAATACAAAGTAACTGCCCCCGCTCTGGATCGTCGGATTCGTAGTATACACACCCATCCAGTAAATATAGGAATGCAGATTGCTGTATTGCCTCAGCTTATCTCTCAGAACATTGTTGTAGGCATCATAATACGCCTCGTTATCGGGATACGCATAATCCATGATTTCATTATAGGTACGGTCTGCAGCAACCGTATTGCTTATCGCCACACATTCATTCACGATTTGCATGAGATCGTAGACCACCCGATCTACAGAAATCTCAAGATTCCCTCTTTCACGTGCATCCACATTACGGCTGATCTGAACATAGAAGAGAGCGTTAATGCTGAGTATAGGGACAAGCACGCACAGCAGATAGATAAACAAAAATTTGAATTTGAGCGGGATATCATTGACGATGGCAGATGGTTTGCGTGTACCCTTCATGCCGCTCCCCTCCTCCCCCTTGAATTAGCCCTTCTTATACACCGAGGGCGAGACGCCATTTAGCGCTTTGAACTTGGCAGCGAACAAATCAGCGTCCGAATATCCCACACGCCCCGAGATATCCGAAATGCACATATCCGTCCGGCGCAGCAGCTTCTTGGCTTCCTCAATGCGGTACTCATGGAGAAATTCATTAAAGGAGATGCCGTAACGTTTCCTGATTCGTTGTCCCAGGTAGGCAGCATTCACATGCAAATGCTTCGCAATGTCCTGCAGCTTCAGCTTCTCCTGATAATGCGCCCGGACATAGCCAATCGCCGCCGTAACAAGCAGGTCCTCCTGATTGTTATCCGCTGAGGCGAACCATGCTGCAACTTCGTGCAGATCCTCCTCCGTCTGCCGCTCAAGCAGCGGCAAGCAGCAGGCGGTTGCCCGGGGCGGAAACCATTTATCCGCCCAAATTGCCGAGTCTCCTCCTCTTGCGTCTATTTCACGGAGCAGCTCAGCTTTGATATTACCCAAGAAAGCGTCGATCCATGCACTTGAAGTACTATCCGCCGAGAAAATTTTAAATACCTCACTCAGTTGGGAGCTTAATTGGTCAAGTCTCCCTTCGGTCACCGATTGAAGCAGCGATTTCTTCAGTCCTGCCGGAAGCATCATCATCTGATCCCTAGCCTGCTTCTGAAAGAAACCAATTTCGTGGTTGTTCAGATCGGGACGGCATTCAGCAGCCAGCGCTTCATGATACGCCGCATTTAGAAATGCTGTGCCGTGATGCTCAAGGCTAGCGGAGAAAAATACCTGTCCACTGTATTGAGTCTGCACTTCATTGATCCAGCTTGCCAGCAGCCTCGGGTCAAGCTCCGGGCCTTCCTGCGGGGAAACCAGCAAGTAGCCAATCTTATGGCTTCCGGCCATAAAAGGATACACGGTTATATTGTGGAACGTTTCTTCGGCATTCATGGAATAAACCCGGCTTCGCAAATACGGGCTGTCGAGTGAATCCCCTTGGACCAGTACACAGCATATCCGGGAGTCAGGATGTATATTCAGCGACTCAAGTGCAGCCTTCACTTCCTCCGCAGTATTCTCACGCATTAGAAGACGGGATACGGTTTCGGCCTGCATATAGGCGGAAGCCCTTTCCTGTCTTGAAGCAAGCTTGCGCTCAGCATATATTTGTTCGGATACGGTTTGCAGCGCCTCTGTCAGTTCTCTTTCATCCAAAGGCTTGGTTAAATAGTTCGACACGCCATATCTAAGAGCTTCCTTGGCATACGCAAAGTCAGCATAACCACTAATGATGATGAATTTCGGTTGGAAATCGCTTTCAGAAAATTTTCCAATGAGTCCAAGGCCATCAATTACAGGCATACGTACATCGGTTATGACCAAATCAGGCCGTGTGCTATGAATAAGCTGCAGCGCATCTTCACCATCCAGAGCCTCGCCGCACACCTCAAAATCCAGCTCCCCCCAGTCCACCAGGAATCGCAGCCCTTCAAGCATCAGCGGCTCATCGTCAGCAAACAGTACCTTAAGCATTGGCTTCACCATCTTTATTTCTAAATTTTGATTCCGGCAAGCTCACAGTTGTTGAACAGGAGAAACCGCTTCGGCCACTGCCGAAACGGTTTTTTACATTTTATCCATTATAATATTAATAACCCAATTATTCTTTAACACTTCCTAAATTCAATCCTACCACGAAATACTTCTGCAAGAAAGGGTATACGAACAAAATAGGTACTGCAGTTACGATAGTGATGGCTGCACGGATGGAAGCCGGTGTCACCATTGCCTGCACCTGATTGTTTTGACCACCTGCCAGCAAAGAAGGATCATTGTTTGTGCTCATGGTTGAATTCATCAGCTTCATCATTTCATATTGCAATGTGCTTAGATTGATGTCTGAAGAAGCATAAATGAACGTATCAAACCAGGCATTCCACGCGCCTACGGCGATAAACAAGGCTACGGTTGCTACCACGGGAGTACACAGCGGGAAGATGATTTTCCAGAAGATCCTGAACTCTCCCGCCCCGTCGATCTTTGCAGACTCCGTGAGACCGGCTGGAAGAGACCTTATATACGTCCGCATAATAATCAGGTTGAATGCGCTGACCAAGCTTGGAAGGATATAGACCATGAAGTTATGAAGCAGGCCCAGTTCTTTTATAAGGAAGTAGTTCGGAATCAGGCCGGCATTGAAATACATGGTCAGGATGAACAGTAAGCTAATTTTTTTACGCAAAATGAATTGCGGCTGCGCCAGTGTATACGCCAGCATTGTAGTCAGAAATACGCCGAACACCGTCGAGAGCACTGTACGGGACACGGAGATAAAAGCGGCATGGTAAATCGTCCCTGAAATAAAGACTGCTTTATAGTTCTCCATAGTCCAAGCACGGGGCCATAAATATATTCCACCGGCAAGAGTGTCACTGCCGTCATTTAAAGAAACAGCCAGCGTGTGGAGGAATGGATAGAGTGTGATGGCAACCACAAAGAGCATGAAAAGCGTGTTGATCGTATTAAATACAATCGGCTCAATCCGGCTTGAACTTTTCGTCACAGCTTTCATATGGGCTTCCTCCTTTATATTAACCGCTCTTCGCCGAGGCGTTTTGCGATATAATTTGCGATAAATACGAGTACGACACTGACGACGGTTTTGAAGATCCCTGCCGCCGTAGCCAGAGAGTAGTTCCCCATAGAGATACCATACTTCAGTACAAAGATATCAATGGTTTGCGACCAGTCCACAGTAAGCCCGTTGCCCAGCAAGTATTGAAGTTCAAAACCGGCATCCAGAATATGCCCGATGTTCATAATCAACAAAATAACGAATGTGGCCTTAATCCCCGGCAGAGTAACATAGCGCATCTTCTGAAAACGCTTGGCGCCGTCCATAGACGCTGCCTCATACAGAGCAGGATCAATCGAGGTAATGGCCGCCAGATAAATGATGGTTCCCCAACCCACCTCTTTCCACACGTTCGAGGCCCCGACAATGCCCCAGAAATATTTGCCTTCACTGAGCCACATAATCGGTTCTTTAATTAAGTGAAGCTTCATTAAGACTACATTGACAATCCCGTCATCAATCGACAGTGAAGTGGCAACGATGCCCGCTGCAATAACCCAGGACAAGAAGTGCGGCAAATAAGAAATCGACTGAACGATACGTTTGAAAAACTTGACTTTAATCTCATTTAGCAGCAGAGCCAAGCCAATTGCCGTAACCGTACCAAGCACAAGGTTAATAAAGCTCATGGCAAGCGTATTGCGCAGCACCATCATAAAAGTCTCATCTGAAAATAGAAATTTGAACTGCTGCAGGCCAACCCATTCCTGCTTTGCGAAGGAAAGCGCCGGACGGTAGTTCTGAAAGGCCATCAGCCAGCCCCAAATGGGTGCATAGTTGAAGATAAGCAAATAAATAGCAATCGGTACGGACATAAAAAGAAGCTGTTTCTGCATTTTTAGCGTCTTCCAGCTAAGGCTCACACCGATTTCCGGATCGACTCTGCGTTTTCGGGTCTTCTGTGTTTTGACCTGTTTGTCCAGTACGGTATCAGACATGTAGTATTCCCCTCCTGTAAGATCATTCTCTCCACACTATCCGGATTAATGAAGAGCGGGAAATACGATTTCCCGCTCTGTCTCCGGCTTTGAATTACACTACTTCACGCTCCAGTTTTTGATGCGCTGCTGGATTCCTTCATTAATCCGGTCTTCATATGCCTTGACATCCAGCTTGTGTATCTGGTTGACATAATCCGTCCAGACCCCTTCAAAATCAGCCGGGCTGGCCATAATGGCCTTCGGCAAATATTTAATCTGCAGGTCATTCAGCTTGGACTGCGCAAGCTGGGCCGGCGAACCGTCCTTAAGAACGATGGAGTAAGCAGGGAAGTAGATATTATTTTCTTTAGGTTCCTTGAAGAACTCAGACCAGGATTTCTTGTTATACGCCTTCAAGATTTTCTGATCGTAAGGCTTCAGACTGTCGAAGAATTCCTGCGGCTGAGTTCCCGGATCTGCTGAGTTCCCGTCGCTGTAGGTCCCTTGAATTTTCGGCATATATCCATGCATGGTTGTGATCTTGTTAGCGACCTGCCAGCTTGTTTTATCAGCGTTCGCCCGTTGTTCCGGGGTCCGGTAGAACGTACCGTCTGGCTTCACCTCATAGTCTTCGCCTTTGATTCCCCATTGGATCGTTTTCTGCCAATCTTCCGTAATCATCTGATCCCAGAATTTGATAATCCGTACAGGGTCCTTGGCATTGATCGAAATCCCGAATCCGCGGTTGGTGCCGACCGCTCCACGGTCACGATACCATTCTTGCGCGCCCGGATAGAGCAGCGGGAAGCCGATATACGTATTTTGAATTTTGCCTTGGGAGATCAGGGACGTTTCGCCATCCTGGAAGTTCCAGTGCTGGTCAAACATACCGATGACCTTGCCGCTTGCGACCTTAGCCAGGTACTGGTCATAGTTCTGTACGAAGGCTTCTTTGTCCATCAGGCCTTGAGCGTTAATCTCATTGAGCTTCTTGTAATAGGTCTTGGCAATATCCTTATCAGCGAAAATTTGCGCTTTGTTGTTGTCTACAATAACAGCCCCGTCATTAGGGTGGCCCGATAAGTGCTCAGGAGCATTCTGCAGCGGGAACACACGCCAGTCGAAGTTGAGAGATTCAAATCCGATCATATCCGGGTGCTTGGCTTTATATTTTGCGATGATATCGAAGTACTCGTCCAGGGTCTTGGGAGTCGGATATCCCATTTCCTCAAGCACAGCCTTTTGAAGCCAGAAGCCTGGTCCCTGATAAGTCGGTTCAGTAATTTTACCTTGATATACGCCATAGCTTGGCAGAACGTAAATGTGGCCGTCGTTCTCGTCCTTAATCTGATTCCAGACCGCACCATAATGCTTTTTCAGGTTAGGAGCATACTTCTCAATCAAATCCTCAAGCGGAATGTAAGCTTTGGCATTGATTAATTTGTCATCGCCCGACAAAATGTCCGGGTAGTCTCCTCCGGCAATCATTACCCCCAGCTTTTGCTGCAGGTCGCCCACCAGAAATTCCATATTGAAGCTGACGCCGGTCTTGTCTTTAATCAGTTTGAGAATCTTGTTGTCCCCTGTAGGCTGCTGCCCGGGACCCCCCATAAATACCGAGAATGTTACCGGTGAATTATCGTCACCGTTTGCCGCCGGACTAGCGGTTCCTCCATTGGTTGCTTTGCCGTTTGTGCTGTTGGTACTGCTTGTGTTGTTCGAGCTGCAGCCGGTCAGTGCCAGTGCCAACGCTAATACACCTGCTGCTGCTGCCTGGGCGGAACGTTTTACCGTTTTATGCATTTGTTATGCCTCCCCTTTTTGGCTAGTTGCTTGTGTTTCTAAGATCACCTGGTGACATCTTTAATTATACTTTCCGAGAATACGCTTACAATTCATAAAGTATAGTTCTACACCCCACAAAATAAGATACAAGAAAACGCTTGCTTTCTGTCCGTGTACGATTTGCTGCTGTTCTAGGATTTCATATACCAGGTTACATTAAATGAATGTAAGTGAGAATTCAAGAAAAGAGTTGCTGCGGGGAGTCTTGAGGTAATGCAGAAAATCTCAAAGAAACATTGATTGTACAGCGAAATAGAGTTGCCCGCGGTGAATCCGCCGCCCGGCAGAATAGGGCTGGCGTTAAGACGCCAACCCCTGCCAGTACAATCTTATTGAACGGACAAACTGGACACCCTCCTGTGCATTCTTTAACGGGTGAACGTATAGGAGCTTCCGCCTTCTCCATTGAACGAAACGGAATCAAGGCCGGGACCTTCAAGCCGGCAAGGACCGGAAACCGTGCAAGTCACAACCGCTTCCGTAACAAGTCCCTCCGCCCAGGTGAAATCAAGGGTATACCCGCCCCTCGCCCGCAGGCCCTTGACGCTTCCTTCGCTCCAGCTTTGCGGCAGCGCGGGCAGCAGCTTAATTCCCTCGGTGTGGCTCTGGAGCAGCATCTCGGCAATCCCCGCCGTTCCTCCAAAATTCCCGTCGATCTGGAACGGGGGATGGTTGTCGAACAGGTTGGGCAGCGTAGAATGCTCCAATAGAGCGCGGACGTTCGCATAGGCCTTGCTCTCATCCTTCAATCTGGCCCAAAAGTTAATGATCCAGGCCCGGCTCCAGCCGGTGTGGCCGCCGCCGCTGGCCAGTCTGCGTTCCAGCGTCGTCCGGGCGGCTTCAGCCAGCTCCGGCGTATGCTCCACGGTAAAGGCGTCACCGGGATACAGCGCAAACAGATGGGAGATATGGCGATGCCCTGGCTCCACCTCTTCATAATCCTCCATCCATTCCTGAATCTGGCCGTATTTCCCGATTTGCGGCTTTGGCAGCCGCGCCAGAGCGGAGGTGAGTTCCTCGCGGAACGCCTCATCCCTGCCGATAATCTCCGCACTGCGGATGCAGGCTCCAAACAACGCTTCAATAATC
This sequence comes from Paenibacillus sp. sgz302115, assembly GCF_056120445.1. Taxonomy (NCBI): domain Bacteria; kingdom Bacillati; phylum Bacillota; class Bacilli; order Caryophanales; family Paenibacillaceae; genus Paenibacillus; species Paenibacillus sp. sgz302115. The sequence goes on along the minus strand of NZ_JBVYOK010000008.1, from coordinate 204,038 downwards.
TGAAAATCCATCGAAGCCCCGGCGCAAAGCACTCCCGACTCGCCGCCCGGCAGCTTATAGGTGTTCTCAGGGGAGACGGACGGGCAGGTAATCAGCTTGCCTTCAGCGTCTTCCACCAAATAATCAAGCAGGAATCTGGCCGCCTCCTTCATCGTCTCATACGCCTGCGTCAGAAAATAACGGTCCTGGCTGAACCGATAATGCTCCCAGAGATGCAGGCATAGCCAGGCGGCGCCCAGTGGCCAGAAGGAAGCCGGCAGATAGGTATCCTGCGGAGCCGTGTCTGCCCAGATATCCGTATTGTGATGCGCCGTAAACCCTCCGCAGCCGTACATGACCCTGGCCGTGACCCGCCCCGGCTCCCGCATCCGCTCGATCAAATCGAACAGCGGCTCATGGCATTCGGCCAGATTGCAGATTTCGGCAGGCCAGTAATTCATTTGCGCATTGATATTAATCGTGAATTTGCTGTCCCAGGCCGGGGTGAAGCTGTCATTCCAGATGCCCTGCAGATTTGCGGGCAAAGAGCCTTGACGGCTGGAAGAGATAAGCAGATAGCGTCCATACTGGAAATAGGTCACTATCAGGCCGTTGTCCTCCTCACCCTTCTGGAACCGCTTCAACCGTTCGTCGGTCGGCAGCGCGCTCTGGTCCGGGTTCTCCGGCAGCGTCAGTGTAACCCGTCCATACAGTCCACGGTAATCTGCGATATGCCGGGCCAGCAGCTCTTCATAGGGAAGCTGGCTCAGCTCTTCCAGCCGCCTTTTGGCGTAAAGCTCCGGATCGGGATGGCGGAACGAGGTTCCTGCGGCAAGCAGCAGCGTAACCGAGCTTGCCCCATCCACAAGCAAATACTCGCCGATGGTGCGGCAGATGCCGTCTTCCGTGACTGCCTTCAAGACAGCAGCAAAGGTGCTGCCTCCCTCACCGCCGCAACTGCCGCCCATAGCCAATCCGCTGTTCTGCCATTTCCCTGTTTTCTCCAGGTATCTCCAGTTGTGGCGGTTGAACCTCGCTTTTAAGGAAATACCGTTCTTATTATCAGTGGAAATTCGAATGGCTATGGCCTGATCCGGGTAGCTGGCAAACATCTCACGGGTATACCAAGCCTCACCGATCCGGTAGCTGATCCGGGAAACGCCACGCTCCAAATCAAGCTCTCTTCTGTAGTCTTCGGCAGGCTGTCCGTGACCGCCAAATGACAGCAGCAGTTCTCCCAGCGGCAAATAGTGCCGCTGCGCTTCGGGCAGTCCCGCCATCGACATTGCAGCCAGTTCCTCTGCCTCCCGCAGCCTTCCCTCCAGAATCAGCTTGCGAATCTTGGGCAAATGAGGCAGAGCATCTTCGTTGTTGCGGTCGCGCGGGCCTCCATACCATACAGAATCCTCATTGAGTTGCAGCTTCTCCTCGACTGTACCGCCAAAAATCATGGCGCCGAGCCGCCCGTTTCCAATCGGCAAAGCCTCGTTCCATTCCCGCGCCGGTTGGCTATACCATAACCGCCGCTTGTGTTCCATGCTTGTCATGATTGCTACGCTCCTTCAATCAGCATAATATGAACATCCCGATAACGGTACAGTGATTAGTCAAGCTCCACCAGTGCCTTGATTACCTTAGTTTCAGGCTTGAGCCAGTTTTCGAACTGACCGATCATGTCCTTGAACGCACTGCGATGGGAAATGTAGCTGCCGACATCAATGTAACCGTCCCTGATGGCATCAAGCACACGTTCAAAGTCCTCCCGGGTGGCATTTCTGCTGCCCTGCACCGTCATTTCACGCGCATGAAAATCGGGATCGTTGAAGGTGATCGTGCCTTTCACCAATCCGACATAGGTCAACGTTCCCCCATGGCCAACAAGCCCAAACGCACCTTCCATGGATGAGATGCTGCCGGTGGAGTCGATGACATATGGCAGGAAGTTGCCCCCTGTAAGCCTGGACAACTGCTCCTTCGGCTCCCGAAGCGCACTCACCGTATGCTCAGCCTGTGCCCAGACCTTGCAAAAATCCAGACGTTCGTCGTTTACGTCCATAGCGATCACCTGCGCACCGGCGTATCTGGCCATCGCCATCACGCCCAGCCCTATCGGTCCGGCACCGATAACCAGTACTTGATCACCCGCGCCAAGACCCGAACGCCGGACGGCGTGCGCACCAATGGCCAGCGGCTCCAGCATCGCCGACTGATCCAGCGTCAGCCCCTCCGTCTTCAATAGATTCCGGACGGGCAGGGCCACCCGCTCCCGCATTCCGCCGTCCAAATGGACGCCGAACACCCTCATCCTCTGACAGCAGTTTGTTTTGCCGCTCAGGCAAGCCCGGCACTCGCCGCAATGCAAATATGGAATGACGCTGACCTGGTCGCCGACCCGCAGCCCCTCCGGATTGTCGCCGACTTGCTCAATCGTCCCGGACAGCTCATGCCCAAGCACGCGCGGGTAGGTGAAATAAGGCTGGTTGCCCCGGTACGCATGCAGATCGGTACCGCAAATACCGATCCGGCAAATCCTTATAATCGCTTCTCCGGCCTGGAGCTCCGGCTCAGGCAGATCCTCCCTGTACACGAATTTCCCGATTTCCTCACAGATAATTCCCTTCATTATAATTGCTCCCCCCTCTGATCTCGCCCTTCGTTCCACTCCGTCCGGCCGCTCGGCCACGTTGCACCGTTAATCGGCTTCAGGATTTCCAGCACTTCCTCCAGCAATTGTTCGTCCATCGGCTCTTCCGTCCACAATATATTGTTGCGGATATTTGCCGGTGTCGCCGTGCTAACCAATGTTGTCGGAATCAGTTCATTTGCTGTGGAGAACTGGACCGCCAGCTTCGCAATTTCCTCTCCCTTGTCCCGGCAATATTCGGCGGCGCGCTCACACGCAGCCTGGATGTCCCTGCTCGCCGGATGCCAGTCAGGCACCTTGCGGTTGCTGAGCAGGCCCATAGAAATAGGCGACGCATTTATCAGTCCGGTTCCCTGCCGCTCCAGCAGCGGAAGGAGGCGAAGCAGCGTGGTGTCGTTCAGGGAATAATGGCAGTACGACAGGATTACATCCAGAGTTGTACGGGACAACACCGTTTCGAAGATATTCAGAGGCAGGCCAGTGACACCGAAGAAGCGGATTTTCCCGGATTGCTTCAATTCCTCAAGAGCCGGAATCCCTTCCTCCATTACCTGCTCTACCGAACCGAATTCAATGTCGTGCAGCAGCAAAATATCCAGATAGTCCGTTCCCAGCCGGCGCATGCTTTCTTCCGCGCTGCGGATCACCCGTTCTTTGGAGAAATCAAACTCATCCTGACCGTAACGTCCCGCCTTCGTGCTTAGAATATACCGGTCCCGCGGAACCGTCTGCAGCGACTCACCCAGCACCGTCTCCGCCTTCGTCAACCCATAATACGGAGATACGTCAATCAGATTAATCCCCATGTCGATGGCGGTATGTACCGCGCGGATTCCCTCTTCCTTCGGAACATCCCGAAATACGCCTCCAAGCGAAGACGCACCGTAACTTAGCACAGAGACATCCAGCCCCGTATTTCCCAGCTTTCTGTATTTCATCGCATTGAACCTCCATTATTTTATGATTTTAACTTGTAAAATCTCGCCGCATTCGCTCCGAAGATTGGCTCCATCTCTTGCGGCGACAGCCTCTCCTGCAGCGCCTGCCGCAAGATCTCAACCACCTCATCATAGGTTGCGGCCATGAGGCATACGGGCCAATCGCTTCCGAACATTAGCCTTTCGGCTCCAAACAGGTCCAGCGCTCCATGAATATAAGCAGTGAAATCCTCTTGCGTCCAGCCATGGGGATCAGCCTCCGTCACCATCCCGGAAAGCTTGCAGAAAATACCCGGGTGCTGCGCAATTTCCGCCATATGGCTTCTCCAAGGCTCTAATCTGTCCGAAGCAATCGGCGGCTTCGCCAAATGGTCGATGACGCCCCTTAGTCTCGGAACCCGTTGCAGCAGCTCTACAAGCTGCGGAAGCTGATCCGCCAGAACAAGCAGGTCAACGGGAAGGTCCTCTTCCGCAAAATATGAAAGCGCTTCTAAATATGGGGTAGATAAAAGGATGCCGGGATCATCCATCTCCTGTATCATCACGCGAATCCCGGTGAATTTCGGATGCCCGCGGAACCGCAGGTATTGCGCTTTGAATGACGGGTTCTCAAGGTCCAGCCAACCGATCACGCCAGCTATGAAATCGGCTTGTTCGCTTAATCCAAGAATATATTCGGTCTCCTCCACTGTGGGCGCAGCCTGCACCAGAATCGTGCGGCTGATCCCGTGTTTTTGCAGATGCGGTTCAAGATCAGAGGGCAGATAATCCCGATACAGCACCGGAATTTCGGGAGTAATCCATCCGTAATCGTTCCTATTTATCTTCCAAAAATGCTGATGAGCGTCCATACGCATCAGACCACCTCCATTCCATCTTATTTTAAACATCCGATAAAAGAATAAAAATAGCTTAAACAAACAAATTTATACCTCTTTTTGATATGATGACTGTAAGAATCCGTAGGTTCAACCAAGGAGGCGTCGCAATGAAACCGATCCGAAAATATTTTGACAATGAGTTGCCGTTTTCTCTGCTTCTGGACTACAGGGAAACGAAAAGTCCGCAGCGCGAGCTCCCCGACCATCAGCATGACTGGTACGAGTTCATATACGTCTACCGGGGAAAAGGGACATTTTTTATCGACCAGACGTTTTACGAGATGCGCCAGGGCGACGTCATCGTCGTTCCCGGAAATACGGTACACCGGGGATTTCCCGACAAAGAGGAGCCGGTGACGTCTTCCGCCGTTTTTTTTAGCCCGGCTCTTGTTCATAACCATGCATTCAGCGAGGCTTACGCCTACCTGAAGCTGTTTGATGCAGCCAAGAAGAACAAGCAGTACAAATACACCCTGTCTCCTGAACACGCCAAAATATTGCAAAATGATATTGATGCCATCCACGGCGAATGGGAGCAGAGACGTCCGGACGGCAACCATGCGATGTCGCTGCTGCTCCATCTCGCGCTGCTTCACTTAAACCGGTACTGCTTGCCGCAGGCAGCCGAACCGCACGCCCCAAACGCCTTGGTGCCGGACTGGTTCCATGAAGCGCTCGCCTATATCAACGACCATCTGAATCATCCGCTGGAGCTCGGCGCACTGGCGAAACGGGCGGCCGTATCTCCGGCCCATTTCAGCCGTGTATTCAAGCAGCGGCTGGGCATGAATGCGAGCGATTATATTTCGACCAAACGGATTTTTGCGGCCAAGGATGGCTTGCTACAATCCAATGACAAAATCGAGCATATTGCCATGGCCTGCGGCTTTGAAAGCATGCCCCATTTTTACCGCACATTTAAAAAATATACGAATATGACACCGGCTGCCTACCGGAAAAGCAACCGGCCGCACTGAGGTTCAGGGAAGCAGAGTCTTTCCCAAGCCGAGGTCAGCCGATTTCGTCTTCACTGACAGCTACGGGATCACCCTGATAAGAAACGATGCACCGGCCAGCACGGCCGGCGATTTCTACAGCAAATGCTCTGGCAGCCAGCATACCGGTGTAACTCCCGCTCCGCTTTCCTATCGTCAACGTACGGTCTGCTTCGCACCACTTCATCTCAATCGTGGAGTAAGCCCCGTTCTCATAGTTATAATTATCCCCTTCATCTTCATAAAGTGTGAACAGCGCATCCTTGCCGGAATATATTTTCAAGCCAATTACCGCTTCCGGCTGCTCATCCACGTATTGGACGTCCGGGCCAACCGGAACAATCGAGCCGGCACGGACAAAGAGAGGAAGCGTCTCCAAATCGGCTTTGGCCTCAATCGTCAAGCCGCCCTCAATCCGTTCATCGGTCCAGTAATCGTACCATTCACCGGCTGGCAGGTAGACGCTGCGCAGCTTGTCGATACCTTGAAGCTCGCGGGAGCCGGGACCATAATACATTGCAGTTGTGACGGGCGCAACCAGGAAGACCGGGCCGAACATGAACTGATCGTCAATATTATGGACGCGCATATCCTCCCGGTAATCGAAGGCCAGTGCGCGAAGCATCGTATAGCTATGATGTGCGACGGCTCCTGCCAGAGAATAGATATAAGGCATCAGCCTGTACCGGAGCTTCAGATATTTCACCAGCGTATCATACATCAGCTCACCCTCTTCGCCGAATCTCCACACCTCTCTTGGCGTATCTGTTCCATGGGAACGGAACATGGGCAGAAAGGCTCCTAATTGGAACCAGCGGACATACAGCTCGCGATACCCGAAATCGGCAACCCCTTCGTCATAATCCCCGTTCCAGAACCATTGCTCCTTGTGCTTGCGTACGAAGAAAGCGCCGATATCCAGTGTCCAGTAAGGGGAACCCGTTAAGCAGAAGTTAAGTCCGTCCGCAATCTGCTTTTTAAGCGTCTCCCAATTGGCTGCTATATCTCCTGACCATGTAATCGTGCCGTAACGGTGCTGCCCGGCAAAAGCGGAACGCGTCAGATTTACGACCCGTTTGCCTGTGGCCGCCGCGCGCTGGCCTTCATAGATGCCCTTGGAATGCAGCAGCGAATAGGCATTGATAAGCCCCGGATCGAGATAACGCTTGGATTCTGCCGTGTTAATCAGCATGCGCTGCTCCGGTTCCGGCTTCACCGCTCCCTTCCAATCAGCCTCGAACGGCTCGGTGCAGTCACACCACCAGGCGTCAATCCCGTGGGAGAACAGTCCTCTGTCGGCCTGATTCCAGTACAACTCCCGTGCTTCCTCCCGGAAGGCGTCATATGTGGCCTGATTGCCGAGCAGGAAGCCGTGCTTGCTCATTTCCTGGTGGTTATCACCGCCGGCCCCCATAATCGGCCATATGGATACCATGAGCTTGGCATTCATTGCATGCAAGCTGTGCATCATTTGCGAGGGGTCCGGGAATCGTTCGGGATCAAACGTCTTTTGTCCCCACAAATTCCCCGTCCACGACTGCCAATCCAGAACGATGCAATCGAGAGGAAGCGAGCGGTCACGATACTCTTGCACCGTGGCAATCAATTCCTCCTGGGAAATGTATCGTTCCTTGGATTGCACATACCCGTAGGACCACTTCGGAAGCATTGACGCTTCCCCCGTCAGGTGCCTAATCCCGGCTATAATCTGATCAAACTCCGGGCCGTAAATCACATAATAATCCATTTCTTCATCCGCGTCCGTCCAGAGATATGAACCGAATGCATCATCATGAAAGGTCATGTACGAATAGGAGTCTACCACAATCCCGTAGCCGCGCGTAGATACAAGAACCGGGACAACTGCTTTCATATTTTGCTGGTACAAATATTGATGGCGGCCCCGGAGATTCATCATTCCCTCTTCATGTGAGCCAAGTCCATACAGGGCTTCGCCCTCCTGCCATTCGAATTCCAGCTTCGTATGATAGGCTTGTCTGTCGAGCTTGCGGTTTATTCCTTCCGCTCTTGCACGCAGACCATCCGCCCCCTGACCGGTTTCAACCTTATCCGCCGAAGCATCGAAGACCGTATGGTATACATCCGTTCGCTCCAGCGTTTTGCCGCCTCTGGACGGTTCCTTTGTCAGCAGCTTGCCAGCCGCATCCCAATAACTGAATGCACAGGTCATTTTATCTACCCGAACCGTTAGGAGCGCTGTCGAAATTTCCAGATGATCAGGCTGGTCTGCAACCGTCCATTGAACAGCCCCTGCCTCCGGGCGGCTGACCACCACAAGACTCTGTTTTCCGCTTAGCTCCGAATCCAGGGTATAACGAATTCGGGCAATCCCCGGCGTGCAAAAAGCAATATGCATGATTCCTTCTGTTGTCTCCAGTCTGATACCATCCGAACCGGAGTACACACCCTTCAATTTCACATGTTCTCCCTGCCTTTCATCATGATTTCGCTATAGTATAATGATATTATTATTGATGTCGGATGATCTATCATATATTTGCGGATTATCAACACAATATTACGATCTATAGGAGGACATGATGTACGAACACCGTTACCGGGAGGTCAAGCTGCACGGCCAGCCCGAATTTCCGCTTCATATCTATCAAGTGGAGCATCAGGCCAGCGTGCATACCATCCTGCCTGTGCATTGGCATAATGAAATGGAGATTATCTATCTTGCCAGAGGGACTGCCGTCTTCAATATCGAAAACCGTGAGTTCGCCATTCAAGCAGGAGAAGCATTGATCATTCATCCGGGAGAACTCCATTCGGGGATTGGTACTGCCTGTGACGGCACTTGCTATTATTCCATCGTGTTCAAATTATCTTGGCTGTCTTCGCTGCAATCGGATCGAATTCAGGAGTTATTCATGGAGCCGCTCCTGCAAGGGACGGCCAGACTGCCAACCCTATTATCTGCTGCGAACGAGGCCCACTCCCGACTGCTCGAAGGTGTGCGGGAGCTTCTGATCCGCTACGAGCGCCAATCCACCGCTTATGAAATGAGCTTGAAAGCTCTCCTGCTGTTGTTCATTGCGGATATTTACCATTACGGATTGATGGAAACCAATCATACGCCGGGAACTCGCCACGGGCGTGAATACAACCGGCAAATCAAGCAAGTGCTGGCTTTTATGGAGACACATTCAAGTGAGAAGCTGGATCTGGATCAGCTTGCCTCCGTGGTATCGCTTAGCCGCTCCCATTTCTGCAAATTTTTCAAAACCCAGACCGGAATGCGTCCGATGGAGTATTTGAACTATATTCGCATTAACAAAGCAGCCAATTTGCTCCGCAGTGGATCGTACAATGTATTGGAAGCCGCGCTGGAGTCAGGCTATCAGCATATCAGCTACTTTTCCAAATGGTTCAAATTTTATATGAATATGACGCCTTCGGACTACAAGGCCCGTTATTCTTCCGGTCTTTAGCCAGCGGACACGATGCATTAATATCCCTTATGATATGTTAAAAAAAAGACAGCACCGTGGAATACTCCGGGTGCTGCTTTTCTTTGATCAAGGCGTTTCGGTTATTCCAAAGTAAATGAGGCCAGACTGGCGCCTCCGTTGCCGGTATAGGTAAAATACAATGCTTGTACGCCGTCTGGAATGGCCACTTCAGTAGCATATTCCTTCCAGACATTCGTAAAGCCTACCGGTATCCGTCCAAGAGCCGGCCCGTCCCACGACGTTTTGACTACAAACTCGCCCTGGCAATATCCGCGCACCTTGATTGTGACTTTGCTGACTCCCTCGCACGCGAAATATTTAAACCCGGCGGTAGCCGAATCCGTCATATTGGCAATATAGCCAATCTCCTCGTCGCCGTCCCTGCCGTCCTGGGTAATCTTCGGAAACCGGCTGTCCATCCATGCTCCCATAGGTCCGAAGCCTCCGGTGTATATTTCCTGATCTTTGCAGAACAACTGGCAGGCCAGGTATGCCGGATATTCTCCACGGCCTTCGAGCGGCCCTCCGTTCGGACCGCAGGATGTAATCTCTACCTGTGGAATAGTGCCATCCTCACGGAATTCAATCCGCTCAATACAGCCCTGCCGGCAGAATGCCGTCCCATTGGTATGCCGGTGATAAAAAATATACCATTCGCCTTTGATTTGGACGATGCTGCCATGGTTATTGCCGCCATAATACATCGGCTTGTCCGCTGGCTTGTACGTATTGATATGAAGATCGCAATTGCTTACAATGACTCCCTGGTACGTAAAGCCTCTGGTTGGATGCTGGCTGGTCGCATAACACAGCTCATGCATGGAGATTGAGGAATAGATAAGGTAATAGGTATCTCCCCTTTTACGGATGGAAGGAGCCTCAAAGAACTCATAGCCTTCGAATCCGCTCCCCTTGCTGTAAGGCTGGCTCGGTGCAACAAACACAGGCTCCTCGACAATCGTCAGCATATCCGGGCCAAGCACCGTCGCCATTGCGCCGTGTCTGGATTGGTCACCGATGGCACAGAATCCGGTGTACAGGTAGGTGTTCTCTCCTTCAGTCAGCACGCCTGGGTCAAACTGCGGCTCGTCGCCTTCCCTCTCCCCCAGGCGTGTTCCATCTGCATATTTTACATAGCCGTAGAACTCATACTTTCCTCCCGGCTTGTCGCAGACAGCTACCGAAACAACGGACACCTTGTCAAGCACATAATAGAGATAATACCGCCCGTCCGGTCCCACCGTTACATCGGGAGCATACAGGCACATGCTTCCTTCAGGATTAAGCGGGTCGTCCGTAGTTTGGTAGATTACCCCTTCATACTGCCAATCCGCCAGATTATCCTCCGGTGCCGACCAGCAGACATAGTCATTCAAGCAAAAAGCGTGTCCGTTAAAACGGTCATGCGAGCCATACACATACACTCTGCCTTCAAAAACATACGGCTCTCCGTCCGGGATATATTCCCAGGACGGGAGATACGGATTGAATCCTTGTTTTTTTGCCATCGTAATTTTCATCCTTGTCATTAATAAATTTTGTCTATTTATGCGTCCACAATCACTTACATGGAGCAATCGGCATCATCCAGGTAAGCACTTCGCGGCTTGGTCCCTTACAGTATAGTGAAGCGGCTCGACCGAAGTCCATGACATATAGACATGTAACATTGATCTATTCTTAGATTATGGGCCCGGCCCGAATCATCTATAGATTTTAAGGAAAACGCTTTAATTTCTATACCCCGGGTTATGTTATACTCTGGGCAAAACCCTATCTACTGGAGGATTGTTATGGAATACAGAAACCTGTTCCTGGAGAACGGAATGTCCGAAGAGGCGATCCGGCAAAGGCTTGACGACACCTGGAACGAATTGTTCTACGGCGCGCCCGATGTGCGAATCTACCACCCTATGGGTGACGATAAGGGGTACATCGTGGATACCGGCAATACAGATGTGCGTACTGAGGGTATGTCCTACGGGATGATGATGGCTGTTCAAATGGACAAGAAGGAAGAATTCGACCGGCTCTGGAAGTTCGCCAAGGTATACATGCAGCATTCGGAAGGCCGTTACAAGGATTATTTTGCCTGGCACTGCAAGCTGGACGGGACAAGGCTGTCGCCAGGTCCGGCACCGGACGGGGAAGAATTTTTCGCAATGGCGCTGTTCTTTGCCGCGAAGCGCTGGGGCGACGGCGCCGAACCGTTCAACTATTCCGAGCAGGCCAGAATCATTCTCCGCGCTTGTGTACACAAGGGGGAAGACGGTGAAGGCGATCCGATGTGGGACCCGGCGACCAAGCTGATTAAGTTCATTCCTGAAACCCCCTTCAGCGATCCCTCCTACCATCTGCCGCATTTCTATGAATTGTTTGCCCTGGAGGCGGATGAACAGGACAGAGCCTTCTGGAAAGAAGCCGCAACCCGAAGCAGAGCCTATCTGCACAAGGCTTGCCATCCGGAAACCGGCCTTTCCCCCGAATACGCCAACTATGATGGAACCCCGGCCGAACCCCAGCCGCATGGAGATTTCCGCCACTTCTTCAGCGATGCCTACCGGGTCGCAGCCAACATCGGGCTGGACTATGAATGGTTCGGCTGCGACCCTTGGCAGGTGGGGCAGTCCAACCGGATTCAGGCCTTCTTCCGGGACATTGATGTCGCCGATTACCGGCGCTACACCATTGACGGCCAGCCTTTTGAGGAGCCGTCCCTGCATCCGGTCGGCCTTCTGGCAACGCTGGCCATGGCCTCGCTCGCTGCCGATGGGCCGGATGCCGGCCATTTCGTCAGGCTGTTCTGGAATACGCCGCTGCGCACCGGGGCCCGCCGGTATTACGACAACTGCTTATACTTCTTCAGCTTGCTGGCCCTAAGCGGAAACTACCGGATTTATTCATAAATCAAGTGGAAACGGCTACGCCGTCCTTAAAAGGACGGTATCCGTTTCAGCGAGAAATAGAAGGATAATTTATAGCGTGAAGCATATAAATTCTTATATTTGGACACCACAAATCGCTCCTTTGGATAAGGTGGAGGCACTGCCATCCATCCCCAGAGGAGCGATTTTCTTTTAACTGCTTTGCGCATCGGTCCGGTATTCCTGCGGTGTGATTCCGGTCCATTTTTTAAAAAACCGGGTGAACGATTGCGGCGTAACATATCCGATTAACGAGCCGACCTCCGCCACCTTCAGTTCCTCTCTTTTCAGCAGTGCTTTAGCCTGGCGGATTCGCATCTCTTCAATATACTCTGACAGATTGATGCCCCGTTCCTGCTTGAACAGACGGGACAGATAGGAGGGATTGAAGTGGATCACATCTGCCAATCGGACCAGCGATAGATCTTGAGTGATATTCTCTTCAATATAGGAGCATACCTTGTCGATAGCGCCGGCCGCTCGCTTTTGCTCCCCGCTTTTCCTGACGGAAAAGAGAAATTTTGCCGTGTCCTTCAAGAAGTCAAAGGCTTCTTCCCACGAACGGTGCTCCTCCAATTGCGTTAGACCGTGCGCACCTATCTGTTCATCGGGTTCCCATCTGTTGATATAAGACATGAGCATCAGTGCAAGGGTGAAATACAGCTCCGTCAGGTAAGGGCTGCCCCTCTCCGATTCATGACCGGCCGGCTCGACCATCTCGTCAAAAAGCCTGCAAAACTCATGTTTTCTTCCCGCCTCCAAATGTGCGGTCAAGGTCTCGGACTTGTCGCGCAAAGACCGGTCACGGACGGAATCAGGCATTACCGCCTCCGCCGGAAGCACCTTCTGCACCATCCGGTTTCCATCACCCACCCGGTAATGCTGGAATTGTCTTGTCTTGTCGTAAAAAAAGGGGAGCGAGGTCCACGCGGACTCTTCTACGCTCAGTGTAACGGCAACCATTATATTCAGTGACTCCAGACATGCTTGCTGAATCAGCTCAAACGTCCCTTCCAGAAACATGACCATTTGCTCAAAGGCGTCCGTCTTTTCCGCGTATTTTTGCCAGTCGGGCTGTATTAGCCAGATCAGGTCGCCGTACCGGTCAATTACCCCGAGACTGACTGTCCTCTCCTTCAGCAGCTTTTCCGACAGAAACTTAACCGCAAGCGCCGTCTCCTGTCGATCAGCATACGATTGGGAGGACTCCGGATAAGACAAGCTGCCGAGTGCTATCAAAACGGGCATAGACGCATCCAGCGGTATGCGCAATTGCCTGAAATCCTCCTCCACATCCTGCCCGAATTTGACACTATGGATAAGATGGCGGAAATAGTCCCCTTGGGCTAATGTCTCAAGCGTATCCAGCTGCTCTTTCGATTGGCGGATCAAATGGTTCACCCGCATCGTGTCATCCAATTCCTTCAAAGCACGCTTCACGGCCTCAATCAGCTTCGGATACCCCTCGTTTTTAAGCACATATTGAACGCCCGGAGCTTGAATCGCCTGATAGACATAATTAAAGTCACTGTGGCCTGTCAAAAAAACCATTTTACACTGGGGCCAGCTCCGGCGGATGTTCTCCATCAGCTCCAGCCCATCAATTCCGGGCATACAAATATCGGACAAGACAATATCCACTCTCGTCCGACCCAGCAGGCTCAGTGCTTCTTGACCGGAGTACGCTTTATAAATATCCAGATCGAGGTCCATTTTGCCAAAAATAACTGCCAGGCCATCCGTGATAATTTCTTCATCGTCAACGATAAGCATCCTGTACACCAGCATCGTCACCTCCAGCCAAAAGAAGGATGGTTACCTTAAGTCCGCCGAGCTCGCTCCGGTCAGCCTTAAGGCCGCTTTTCTCCCCGAATGTAATGCGAATCCGCCGGTGAATGTTCACCATTCCCGTCGTCTCGGCCTGCTCCTGATATACGTCAAAGGTCTTCTTCATTTGCTTCAAGGCTTCATCCGTCAACCGGTCGCCGTTGTCTTCAACGATGATGCGGATTTCGGGCCCCTCCTGTTCAAAGCGGACGACGATCAGGCCATTCATGACTTTTTTCTCAAGACTATGCTTGAACGCGTTTTCAATTATGGGCTGAACAATCAATCGGGGGACGAGCACCGTGCTAAGCTCTTCCGACAGCGGAGCAAACTGGACCTGAATCCGTCTGGAGAAACGCATAGCCTGAATTTCTGTATACATTCTCGCATGATGAATCTCCTGTTCCATAGTCACCAAATCGGAAGCATTTCGGGTCACAAATTGAAAATACTCGCCGAGAAGCGTCGTAAGCTGTTCGATCCGTTCCGTGTCGCCAGTCTTTGCCATTGTATTGAGAATAAAGAAGCTGTTATACAAAAAATGCGGGTTGATTTGCGATTGAAGCTGCTTGAGCTCTGCTCTTTGCGCCATAATTTTCTGTTTGTATACCTGGTCGATCAAGGAGTGTAAATTCTCCACCATCTGATTGAAGCGGCTGTACAAATAACGGAACTCATCATTGGACTTATGCGCGATATGAATATCCAGATCGCCTTGCTCCATTCTTCTGAAGCTCTTCACCAGTGTCAGCATGGGCTTATGAATATACTTGTAGGTGGACAGCCCAAAAGCAATGATGATGGCAAGTGCGGCCACAGCAAACACCCAGGCCCACGTATAAAACTTGTTTAAAGGGGTCTTAATGACCCTCTCCGGTATAATACGATAAATGGTCAAACCCAAATCTGAAGAGCCTGCCTGGACAATATAATACTGATCCCCGGCTATCTTCAGCCTGTCGCCCGGTGGAACCGAACGAAGCTGCCGGTTGTACACAGACTGGTCAACCTGCGCTAGCCTCCCGGTCACGCTGGACAAGGCAACACTGGCGCTATCCGACAGCAGCAGCGTGCCGCTGCCGGGATACGTATTGAATTGTCCAAGCGCCACTTGAAGCTTCTGGAGATCCAGCTCGATCTCCACTGTGAACAATGGCTCTGCTCCCTTTATTCCCCTCTGCTTCATGGCCCCAAGGAACAGCCCGCCGTTCCACTCAATAACCTGGGAACCGCGTTCTCCGAAGACGGAGCGGATTTCATGGAAACGTTCGGACTCAAATTCCCGTACGCCGCCCAAGGCCGAAATCGTTCTGCCGATAGACAAGATATGGATTCTTACATCCTTAATGTACGTACTGCTGTTTTGAACGGTGTACAGCCGGTTCATCAGCGAATTCTGGTTCTCTGTGCGCTCAATCGTTGCCAGCGTCTCCCAGGTCAGTGCCAGCTTGTTCAGGTATTCGTCCTCCAGAAGGCTGTACTGCAGCAATTTCATGCGCTCGATCTCATTTTCCATATCGTTCAGATAGAATGCGGTTTGAGCATTGGCAGACCTCATAATGTCCGCGCTTGCCGTCTGCACAATCCAATTGTACAGATAAACTGCAAATAACAGGATAGGCAGCATAATCAGAAGGAAGGTCACAATCAATCGTAGAAATATCGTGTTCCGCAGCGAAAAATCCTTTTGGAAAAACAATAGCAGTGCCTCCAAGAGTATTTTCTCTCAATTATATCCCGAATTCGCGGAGACAGACAGGTTCAATTTGAACCTGTCCCGCGGTCACCCTTTCACGCTGCCAAGTACAATGCCTTTCACGAAATATTTCTGCAAAAACGGATAAGCCAGGATAATCGGAAGCGAACCGAGAAAGATCTGGGATGATTTTAACGTCCGGTCCGAAATAAGCGCCAGGTTGAGCATCGCGTCCCGCGACATGTTCGACAGATTTTGCTGGATTACAATCGTCTGAATATAGCTTTGCAGCGGATAATTGGACGGATTTCCCATAAGCAGCAATCCATCGAACCAGCTGTTCCAGTGCTCGACCATCGAAAACAAGGCAAGCGTAGCGAGCGCGGGCTTCGAAATCGGCACAAAGATAGACCACACCGTCCTCCAGTGGCCTGCTCCGTCTATGAGGGCCGCTTCTTCAAGCTCCTTCGGAATCTCCCGGAAGAAGTTAA
Organism: Paenibacillus sp. sgz302115; assembly: GCF_056120445.1. Classification (NCBI taxonomy): domain Bacteria; kingdom Bacillati; phylum Bacillota; class Bacilli; order Caryophanales; family Paenibacillaceae; genus Paenibacillus; species Paenibacillus sp. sgz302115. The sequence goes on along the minus strand of NZ_JBVYOK010000008.1, from coordinate 188,187 downwards.
GCAGCAGGACGACGCTGAACACAGGAACCGCGCCGGGCAGGACAAGCGCCCAGATCGAATCGAGCAAACCGTACTCTTTTATAGTCGTATACCAGGGGATAAGCCCTCCGTTGAACAGCATCGTAACAAAAAACGCCCAGGCATACACGCTCCGAAACCGGAGGGTATGCGCTTCCTTTGATAACGGGTAAGCGACCATAATGGTCAAGAGCAGATTAAGCGGGGTTCCGATGCCGATCCGCGTCAGGGAAACGATCATAGACTGCCAAAATTCATTGCGGCTCATCGTATACTTATAGGAGGCCAGCGTGAATTCTACAGGCCATAGTCTTACGTATCCCGCCGAAGCTGCCGCGCTTGAACTGAATGAAACGGCTATGATATGAATCAAAGGCAAAATGCACAGCAATGAAACCAGGATCAGAAATACGGCATTAACCACCGAAACCCAGTCAAGGCGTTTTCTTTTCCGGATAGGAGTTAGTTTTGCCTGATTGGGCGCCAACCGTTGCTCCAAGGTTCTCCCTCCTCTAAAAGATCCGATATTTTGCGAACCGGTAGGCCAGCAAATACGAACTTGAAATCAAAGTAAGTGATATCACCGATTTAAAGAAACCGACTGCGGTTGCCACCCCGTACTGCGCATCCAGCAGACCGATCCGGTACACAAACGTGTCCAAGATATCGCCGCTCTCGTATACCTGCGGACTATATAAATTGAACACCTGATCGAACCCGGCATTCAGTAATTGCCCCAGGCTGAGCACCGACAGAAGCACAATTACCATGCGTATCCCCGGAATGGTGATATGCCAGGTTTTACGCCAACGGCTGGCGCCGTCGATGGTAGCCGCTTCATATAACCCGGGATCTATTCCGGTGATTGCTGCCAGGTACACAATCGTCCCGTAGCCAAAGTTCTTCCAAATATCCGAAACGATCAGCGTGAAGGGAAACCAGTCATTGTCACCGAGGAAAAAAATCTTGGAAGCTCCGAACCATCCGAGAACTTCATTTACAATTCCCCCGGAAGGCGAAAGAATATCAATCAATATGCCGCCAAGCACGACCCAGGATAAAAAATACGGTAAATAGATCGCTGTTTGAACGGACCGTTTGATTACATTGTTCTTGAGCTCGTTCAAAAGCACGGCGAACACGATTGGAATAATCAGACCCAGAATAAGCTTGAGACTCGAAATAAACAGCGTATTCCACAGCACTTGTGTGAAATTCGGCAAATTCATCACATATTCAAAGTTATCCCAGCCGACCCATTTCTGGTCACCGAACAAGCCCTTGGCAGGAATAAACTTCTGGAAGGCAATCATGACCCCGGCCATCGGAATGTACGAAAATAAGAAGATCAGCACCAGTCCCGGCAAAAGCATCAAATGAAGCGGCAATTCCTTTAGCAGTTTCGCTCTCATCTTTATCCTCCAAATGCAAGCAAGATGGAATGGAGGAAGAACAAGTGATTTCTTCCTCCAAGTGGGATCATTTCTTAGTCGATGCGTACCATTCGTTGACCTCTTGCGTAATTTGATCTCCGCCCAGCTTCTGCCAATCCTTCACAAACTGGTCGAATTTTTCGATGGGCTCTCCTAAAATGATCTTGACGAACATCTCGTTCTGCTGCTTTTCAAGCGTTGTTTTGCGCTCCACCATTGTCGGAGTCGGAGCACCGACGAATTTCTCGAGCAGGAACTGGTCGTTCTTAATGTACTGGTCGGCTATGCCCATGGACCCTTGCTCTCCATAAATCCGCTCCCAGCCCCACAGCGCGAAGCCTTCCGTCGAGCCTGACGCATAAGACTCAAGCTTTTCCTGAATCGTCTTTGCCTCTCCCGTCAGCTTGGAAAAATCACCGGCCTTGCGGGCAGCGTCAATCTCCCGGAAAGCGTCTACATTTTTCGTAACCGGATATGGCGTAACCGGCGATAGCTGCCATACGCTTTCCGCTTCCGGCGGTGCAAAGTACTTGCCGAATTCAGCAGTCTCGCCCCAGTTCTTCTCCAAATGCATATTGAACAATTTGATTACCGCTTCCGGGTGGGCAGCACCCTTTTTGACAGCGAAGAAACGGGTAGTGCTGAATTTAAGCGGCACCTTAGGAGTTTCCCCCGATTCCGAGACTATCGGAAATGCCTGCCACTGCGCATTAGGATCATTGTTGCGGTTGAGCTGGAGCGGCCAGATGGAGTTCCATTGCTCGCCATACTCCATCCCGATCTTCCCTGCGGAGATCAGCTCGGAGACCTTGCCTCCGTCCTTAACCCCGAATTCCTGGTCGAGCTGTCCTTTCTTGGCCATATCCTGCAGCACCTGGAGCGCCTTTTTCACTTCAGGCTGAATACTGCCATACACGAGTTTGCCTGAGCCATCGTCAAGCCAAATATTCGGATAGGCATTGTATCCGGCCATAAAGCCTTCAAGCCCCATCGCTCCGCCCCATAAATCTTTGGTAATTCCAAGACCGAACGTATCCTTCTTGCCGTTCCCATCCGGGTCCTTCTCCACAAAGGCTTCAGATATGGCAAGGACGTCTGCCATCGTTTTGGGCGGCTGCAGACCCAGCTTCTTCAGCCAATCGGTACGAATCCAGATGTACATCGACCGCTCAATTGAAGATTCCAGGCTCGGAATCGCCATCAGCTTCCCGTCGAAGGTGGCCGCATCAAAAACACTTTTCCCTTCTCCCGAGAGCACTTTTTTGGTGAATGGGGAAGCGTACTTTTCATACAGCTCCGTCATATCCTCAATCTGGTCCGAATCCGCCAGCTGTTTGAGCTGCGTGGCATTGACCGGGGTTACATCCGGCAAATCGCCGGAAGCCAGCGTAACGTTTATTTTCTGCAGGTATTGGTCGGAGGTAGGACTGCCCTTTACGATCCACTTATATTTGATCTTGATCCCGAGCTGATCCTCATACAATTTAGTCCAGCGGTTGTTGTCTATGGTTTCGTCCTTCAGGACTCCAAGCACATTATTCTCCACGACATCGCTCAGGTCCCGGACGAACGTTACTTCAATCGGCGGATCGTATTTCCCGAGCGGACTCTCGTCTGCGGCTGAGCTTATCTCCGGATTATCCGTTGAAGCCGCCTCCTTGTTTCCGCTCTCGGACCCGCCTCCTCCCGAGCAAGCGGACAGCAGCAGGGAAGCCAGCAGCAAAACTGAAGTTCTCTTAAGCCATACTGAACCTTTCTTTGTTTCCGTTCTCATGTGCAACCCCCAATTCAATTGTAGTTGTCTTATTGATTACGCTTTCATTATGGGGGAGCCAACAGGTATTAACAACGCTCACATCTTTACTTCACTTCTCCCGTGTTGACAACATACTTAGATTATGCTGAACCATATATTAGATTTTATAAGGCACTCATGAATCTGGGCTTGCCTACATCCCTGCTTCAAGAAATTATTGTTTTTTAGTTTGTTTTTATTCATAAAAACAAATTGAGTTATATAAATAACAATACAGCCCCTATTTCATTGAAATTCGACCTGCTAAAATATCAATTAAACCGCTTTCATAATATTTTCCTTAAGGTTATCTAAAAAAATAACACTAATGGAATGATAACAAAATGATAACAATTTAGGGAATCGTTGTGATGGCGATCGCATTATTACATTTCATCAAAGAATTAGGAGGTCAACATGAAGAAGGTTCGCAAACTAGTGTGTTCAGCCCTGACGGCCGTTATGCTGATGTCGGGCGTCTCACCGGCGCTGGCGGAGACCGGTGCAACGCTGCCCCAGGTGCAAACTCAGAAGGTCGCGGCAGCCTTTACGGATTCTGCCAACCATTGGGCCGCTTCCGGCATTGCCAAATGGACGGCGAACGGCATCATCAGCGGCTACGGGGACGGGAGCTTCCGTCCGAACCAGAGCATTACCCGGGCCGAATTTGTAACCGTCATCAATAAGCTGTTCGGCCTGTCCGTCAAGGCGGACAGCAATTTCTCCGATGTTCCGGCTTCGGCCTGGTACAGCGACCAACTTGCGATTGCCAAGCACGCCGGATACTACGAGGGCTTCTCGGGGAACCGCGCGCTGGCCGATACGGCTATTACCCGGCAGGATGCAGCTACGCTGCTGGCCCGGATTTTTGAAGTGAACGGCAGCAAGACGCAAACCGCCTCAAGTGCCGCCTTCACCGATGCAGGGAACATCAGCGACTACGCCAAAGAGGCTATTGCAGCACTTTCCGGGGTAGTCACCGGATACAGCGACGGCAGCTTTAGACCAAAGGGCAGTATTACGCGGTCAGAGACAGTAACGTTGATTGATAGAATTGTAAGCGCTTATTATCCAGGTGCAGGAGAACAGACCGGCGGAATGGTCAGCGGCAATGCGGTTATTCCACATGCCGGTACTGTGCTGAAGAGCAGCACAATCAGCGGAAATCTGTACTTGACGGCAGGCATCGGCGACGGGGAAGTTACGCTGGATGGTGTAACTGTCAAGGGCAAGACTCTCGTTGCCGGCGGCGGTGAGCATTCGGTTATTCTAAAAGATACCGTTCTGAATGAGGTTGACGTTCACCGGAAGGACGGACGGGTCCGGGTGCTGGCTTCCGGCTCTACGCATATTTCCTCCGTCAACATCAACAGCAACTCCAAGCTGGAGCTTGGCAAGGGAGCTGTCATCGACCGGGTCGTGCTGAATGCCCCGGCTGAGGTGATTGTTCCGGACGGCGGGAAGATCGGGAATCTGGTCATTAACGAAGCTGCCCCGGGTACGGTCATTACCGGCTACGGCGATATCGGCTCCTTAACCGTCAAGGCCACAGGTGTTACCGTCAACGGCAAGGCGCTGGCCGTAGGAACTGTCACGGAGGCTTCCCCATCGCCATCCGCTTCGGCCACGCCGACCGTAACCTCAGCTTCCGGCGGATCGGGAGCAACGGCCACACCGTCCGCAACCGCCACACCGGCAGCGACGGCCACAGCAATGACCACGCCAACACCGACTCCGACGGCTACACCGGAAACGGGCATTAATCTGGTGGATTCGGAGGCCACTTCGGCCACCCGCTCGCTTTTTGCTTATCTGGAGAACACCCGGGGCAAGGAGATCATCTTCGGACACCAGAATGACACGACAGAAGGGCTCTCCATCACAGCCAAGGACGGCACCCAGTCCGATGTGAAGAATGCAGTCGGCGATCTGCCGGGCATGTTCGGATGGGATACGTTGGCCCTCGAGGGAAAAGATAGACCGGGCGTCAGCCAGGATGCCATAGAGCAGAACCGCGATAATCTGATCGCCGTGATGAAGACGGCGTACGAGCAGGGCGGCGTGCTGACCTTGAGCGCCCATATGCCTAACTTCGTGACCGGTGGTGACTTCAACGACACCAAGGGCAAGGTGGTCTCGCATATCCTGCCGGGCGGGGACAAGAATGAAGCGTACAACCAGTATCTCAATATGATCGCGGATTTCGCCAATAACCTGAAGGATGATTCCGGCAAGGCGATTCCGGTCATCTTCCGTCCTTTCCATGAGCAGAACGGGGCCTGGTTCTGGTGGGGTGCGCCTTACCGGACCAAAGAGCAGTACATGGAACTGTTCCGATATACCGTGGAATATCTGCGCGATATAAAGGGCGTCCACAACTTCCTGTATGCTTACTCGCCGAACAGCTCGTTCAACAACTCAGAAGCCACTTACCTGGAATCCTATCCGGGGGATGAATTTGTGGATATTCTCGGTTTTGACGACTACTACGACGGCAGTGCGGAAGGCTGGTTCAATGGCGCGATTCAGGATGCCAAGCTGGTCTCCAAGCTCGCCGATGCCAAGGGCAAGGTCGCAGCCTTGACGGAATTCGGCTACTCCAATCTGCGTCCTGAGGGAACGAAGGACCTGAGTTACTACACCAAGCTGCTGGATGCACTGAAATCCGATCCGGATTCAGCCAAAATGGCCTACATGCTAACCTGGGCCAACTACTCCACAGACAACTTCTTCGTTCCGTACAAGAACGGCTTGGACGGCCTTGGGGACCACGCGCTGCTGCCGGATTTTGTGAAATACTATGAAGACCCGTCTTCCTCCTTCCTGGGCGAAGTCAAGGATGACGGCATCTACTCGATTCAAGTCGATGCTGCGAAGGAAAAGCCATACCTGCACATCGCCACACCGGTTAACAACGAGACCGTGCTGACGGAAGGTACTGCAACCATCCGGGTGCGGGTGACGAGCCAGGATACCGAAAAGGTCGTCTATCTCGTCGGGAATGATGCCACAGAGCATCCAATGACGGCGGACAGCTCGGGCTTCTACTATACAGCAGCCTGGACACCGGGAGCGTCATTGTCCGGGCTAGGAACCACAGTCACAGTGAAAGCTTACGCGAAGAACGGAAGCCTGCTGAATCAGACGATTCAAGTCTATGTCAGCGATACGCTGCCCAATTCGAATACACTGGTCGTTGATACGTTCGAGGACTACAAGGGCAACAACGAACTGCTGGACAATGCCTACAGTGCGGGCGGAGATCTCAGCACAATTTCTCTGGACGCGGAGCACAAGAACAGCGGCCAGTACGGCCTGAAGTTCGTCTACAATGTGGATACCCAGGGGTATACGGGCCAATCGAAAAATACGGACAACGCGGATTGGTCTGAAGCGAACCAGCTGAAGTTCTGGTACCAGCCGGACGGCAGCGGCCAGAAGCTGGTATTCCAGATCAAGATGAGCGGAATCACCTTTGAAGCTTATCCGTCCCTGACTGGTACGACGGCGGCTGAGATTTCAATTCCGTTCAGCGAGTTCAAACCGGCCCCTTGGGATACCGCCAACGCGGGACGCGTCATTACCCAGCAGTATCTGAAGGACGTTCAGACCTTCTCCATCTTTGTCAACAAGAATGAGGGAACGGCAAGCAGCTCCGGCACCCTGTACTTCGATGACATTCAAGCATTCAACGATGGAACGGGCGGCGTACCGGACGGCATACCTGCGCAGCCGGGTCTGCTGTACGGCTTTGAGCAGAATGAGGAAGGCTGGACCGTAGAATCGAATCATGCGGACGCGGCTGCAGCGGCCGTTACTGCAGAAGCCCACACCGAAGGCAGCAAGGCACTCAGTACCGTCTTCTCACTGGCCGGCAGCGACTTTGAGCTGGCGAAGTCCGTGTCGCTGGATCTGAGCGCCGTAGATATGCTGAGCGCGAAGGTCAAGCTCTCCACCGGAACAGCCAAGGCCCGGCTGTACATCAAGACCGGCTCCGGCTTGGCATGGACGGACAGCGGTACATTAGATGTGGATTCCACCAAATTTACCACGCTGTCGCTACCGTTGACCAGGATTGCCAATCTGAGCCAGGTGAAGGCTATAGGGATTAAATTTGAAAGCTTCAGCGGATCGGGCAGCGCTACAGCCTATCTGGACGAGGTGCGGATTGCGAACAGCGGCACCAAGCCGGACAGCCCGCATACAACCAAATTCGAGGCAGAGAGCGGAACGCTGAACGGTGTTACCAAATCGACGGAAGGCAGTGGTTATTCAGGCACCGGCTTTGTTACGGGCTTTGACGCAGCAGGAGACAGCCTTCAGATTCCGGTGAATCTGGACAAAGCCGGAACCTACATGCTGGCGATTCACTACAGAACCATCGGCGGCAGCAAGGTGAACACCGTCAAGCTCAACGGGGCGGAAATCGCCAACTATACCTTTGCTGAGGCCGGCGTGTGGAAGGACGCTGTGCTCGGGCAATATGACTTCAAAGCCGGAGCCAACACAGTGGAAATTGTATCCAGTTGGGGCTGGATGGATATCGACTACATCCAGTTAACCGGGGGTGGCGACTCGGTAACAGCCGTCAACTTGAAGGCGGAAAAAGCGTCGGGGGCGGTTGACGTTCCTGTTACCCTTTACGGCTTCGCCGACAATTCGGCAGAATACCGTTTCCTCGCCCGGAAGGCAGGAGGCGACTGGGCTTATTTGAACGAGTACAGCAAAGCTTATTCCTATACGTGGAAAGCACCGGAGGCGGGCCAGTATGAACTGAAGGTCTACGCCCGCCAAATCGGCTCCGCGTCGGAATTCGATGCCGAGAGCGCGGTGCTGGCCTACAATGCCTTACCTGAGTACAGCGGCAAGCCGCTGGTCAATCCTCTGTTCAGCAGCCATATGATTCTGCAGCGGGACCAGGAGGTAGAACTGCAGGGATGGGCTGATCCGGGCAGTGAGGTAAGCGTGAAGCTGGACGATACGGCCTACACGGGTAACACCAACGCTAATGGGGAATGGAAGATCTCTATCGGCTCCCATCCGACGGGCGAGGCTCACACAATTACTGTGACCGGTTCTGACAAGACGGTTACACTGACGGATATTCTGTTCGGTGATGTGTATCTGGCCTCCGGCCAATCGAATATGGCGTTTCAGGTGTCCCAGGTTATGAACGCCTCGCAGGAAATGAGCCAGGCGACCAACTCGAACATTCGCTTCTTTACTGTTCCGCAGTTGACCAGCCGGTATCCGGTATCATTAATCCAGAGCCAGAAGCAATGGCAGGTGACCTCGCCGTCAACGGTGGGCGAACTGACAGCGGTGGGTTATTTCTTCGCCAAAAAACTGACCGCGGAGACCGGCGTTCCTGTCGGCATCATCTTCTCCGCAGTCGGCGGAACGAAGGCAGAGAACTGGACCAGCTATGAATCGCTTCAGTCAATGCCTTCGCTGGCCCAGGCTGCTGCGGATATCCGCAGCGGAGCGGCCAACGTAGAGACGGCAACTTCACCAACAGCACTATACAACGGAATGATTGCACCGGTCGCTCCCTACAAGCTGAAGGGCGTACTGTGGTATCAGGGCGAAAGCAACTGGGGCGAATACCGGTATTACAAGGCACTGCCGACCTTAATTCAGGATTGGCGCCAGACCTTCGGCAATCCGCAGTTGCCGTTCGCCATCGTCCAGATTTCAGCGTTCGGTACGCTGCAAAGCGCGGATAACCCTGCACAAGATGACAGCAATCCGGGCCTTGCGGTCATCCGCGACGCGCAGCTCCAGACCGTGCTGAACGATCCGCTCACTACGCTGATCACAACGACCGACGTAGGCACGCCGGGTGACATTCACCCGACGAACAAGCAGGATGTCGGCGCTCGGGCCGCCATCGGCGTGCTGGGCAAATTCTACCATTCAACCGGCGAATTCGCCGGACCGGTCTACCGGTCGATGCAGAAGTCGGGCAGCGAGCTGATCCTGTCCTTTGACCACACCGGCTCTGGGCTGATGGCCGGAGCGAAGTCGGGCCTGGATCCGGTCACAGAGGATTCGTCCGGACTGAGAGGATTCGCCATTGCAGGTTCGGATGGTGTGTATCACTGGGCGGATGCGCGAATTGACGGTGACACCGTGGTCGTATCTTCGGTACTGGTCGCTGATCCTGTCTCCGTGAAGTACAACTGGAACGACGCACCGATCGGCAATCTCTACAACAAGGAGGGTCTACTGGCGACACCATTCCGCACGAATCCGGTGTCTTATCTATCGGTGCTCGGCGGAAGCGGGTCCGGGATCCATGCGCCAAGCGAAGCGGTAAACATCAAGGCCGCACCCAAGGCGGGGCAGACCTTCGATCACTGGTACGGAGATACCGTAGCGCTGGTAGATCCGCTTGCCGCTTCCACGGTTCTGACGATGCCGGACGTGCATTACACCGAAGTAGCCGCAGCCTATGTGGCCGGTTCCGGCCAACCAGGGGCGGACAATCAGCTTGAAGCCGAGAGCGGCGTTCTTGCGGGTGATGCAGCTGTCGCCACAACACTCGCCGGATACGCCGGGGACGGTTACGTGGCTTTCCAGCAAGATGGCTCCATCACGCTGAAGTATAACGCCAAGGCTGCGGGCGCATATGATCTGATTCTGGGCTACAGCTCACCTTACGGTGACAAGAAGACCCGTATCACCGTCAACGGCGGCGACAGCGAAGAGTATGACCTGACCGCTTCTGCCGCATTCACAGAGAGAGCATCCATCTCTGTTGATCTGCTGAAAGGTGAGAATACGTTTGTGATCTACAGCGACTGGGGCTGGTACAACATCGACTACATCAAGCTGAATCCCGTTCAGCAAGGAGTGGAACCGCTGACCTACAGCTTCGAGGATGGCACGGCCCAGGGCTTTGCGGTCAATACCGACAGCAACAACCAGTACAACACTGCCCAGGCAACCGCGGCTTCGGTTACAGATGCTGTGTATGCGGAAGGAAAATATGCACTGAAGACAGATTTCAGTCTTGTAGGGGGAGAACAAGGCGGACAATTCCAGCTTCGCCGCCTGGCTCAAGCCGACTGGTCCGGATTCTCCACCGTTACTGCTAAAGTGAAAATGGTAGCTGATGGTGCCTCACTGGACGGGGTACAGGTCTTCCTGTTCGCCCAGAGCGGCGAGAACTGGGGTACCTGGTCTATCTCGGATGCGGGTACTAACCTTAGTCCGGTGGACGATAACGGCTTCATGACGATTACGTTCGATATCAGCGGCATTGCCGACCGTAATTTCCTGCAAGCCTTCGGCTTTCAGGTGATGACACCGGCTGAAACCACCGGTCAGGCGACACTCTATGTCGATCAGATCATGCTGCAGTAGACCAGTCATCCTTCATTCTATAAACCGCAAATAGTAACAAAGCAGCGATCCTCCAATTACCGGAGGATCGCTGCTTTGCGTTTTTGGCCTTGGCGGCTTGTTTCAGTACGTTTCTTTATATACCGTCATCATCGGTGTTGTTCCTCTTCCCTTCACCTTCTTCGCGGTAGACGCCCGGCGTAATGCCCGAGTACTTCTTGAACACCTTGGTGAAATAGTGCTTATTCTCGAAACCAACCTTCTTTCCGATGGAGTTCACGGATAGCTCACGCTGTGATCTGAGCAGCTTCTGGGCTTCCTTGATGCGGTATGCGTTCAAATAACTGACAAACGTGTCACCCGTCACTTTCTTGAACAGGTTGCTGATATAGTTAGGATGAAGATTCATCAATTCGGCAAGATGGTCCAGGGACAGATCGTTCATATAATGGGTTTTGGTATAAGCCAGAATGCGTTTGGCATGCCCTGAGCACTCCGGATCAGCTTCGGAAGGAAGCTCCTGTTCAATATGCGCCAATAAAATGGCAATCTCATTCTTGTCGATCGGCTTCAGCAGATAATCCACCACTCCCGTGCGGAGCGCCTTCCGTACATACTCGAATTCATCGTAGCCTGTAAGGATAATAAAACGGTCGCATAGTCCGCTGTCCCTGGCCTCCTTGATCAGCTCGAATCCATTTTTTTCCGGCATATGAAGATCTGTAACAGTCACATCGGGCATATAGTCTTTCATGAGATCCTCTGCCTCAAAAGCGTTGTTCGCCTTGAATACCTCTGTCCCGAGCGGAGCCGCTTCGCCAATAATCTTGATCAATCCGTTAAGGATAAGCGGCTCATCGTCAACAATCAATACTCTCATAACCGGTCTGTTCCTCCTTTTGCGATGATGATACTCAGGCATGTTCCCCGGTCCGGTCCGCTGTCAATGAGCAGCTGCGAGGAGCCGCCGAAGAATGATTTGATCCGTTCGCTGACATTGAACAGACCCACGCCTCCCTCGTTCTCCGCGACGGCTCTGTTGTCGCCCCCCCTTGCCAACCGGGAGCGTATTGCCATTAGCTTGTCCTCCTGGATGCCTGTTCCGTTGTCCGTAATGGAGATGCGGATTTCATCTTCGGTTTCCCGGACTTGGAGCTTAATATGGACGGGCCTGAGTATAGCGGACGCCCCGTGAACGATGCAGTTCTCGACCAGAGGCTGGAGTATGAATCTTGGACAAGCAATCTGCTCCACATCCATGGCGACGTCAATCTCGTAGGTCATTCTGTGCTGGAGCCGCATCTTATGAATATTCAGATAAAAGATGACCGTTTCGATTTCCCTGGCCAGAACGGTCCGGTCCCCCTCCGAGGACAGGCTGTATCGCATCAGCTTGCCGAACCAGAACGAAATATCCGCTACTTCCTTGTCATTATTGGACTCAGCCAGCATCCGGATAGTCTCAAGGGTATTATAGAGAAAATGCGGTTTTATCTGGGCCTGAAGCACTTTATAAGCCGCTTCTTTATTCCGCAGCTCGGACCGGTGGACGTTGTTGATCAGTTCGTCCATGCGCTTGATCATCGAATTGTAGGTCGAGGTCAGAAATCCGATCTCATCCTGGCGGTTAGGCTTATCGTGCTTGCTGATAAACTGCTTCATATTATCGTCGTCCACATTGCGCATATGTCTTGCAAGGAGCAGAATGCGCTTGGTAATTGTCGATGCGACCGCATAATAAACAAATGACAAGGCCGTCAGAAGTGCGATGATGGTAAAGACCAGGATGATCTCCTTGCGCTTGATTGTGCGAAACACAGCGTCAACCTTACCGGTCACGACGACCCGGGCGTCCAATTCCTCAATATATAGCTGGTTCACAATTGTTTTTTTGTTGATGAAATAGGGCCGGGTATCATTTGAACCGAGTTGCTTCCAGGTTGCCTTGTCAATTCCTGCCGGGGCGGCTTCCGCAGGCGGTACCCCCTGCTTCGGAAGCAGGAAGGCTTGCCAATTGTCTCTTCCCCCGGCCGCCTCGTACAGCTTTCGAATTAGACTGCTGCCGACGCGCAGCTCAAGAAGTCCAATTTTTTCGGTAAAATTAGAGTTGTAAATGTTCTGATAGAACATAAGCGAAGGTGTCGCCGCCCCCGGATCGGATATCATCCAAATTCCTTGACCGGGCTTCAGCCTGCGCGCGACCTCCTGACCCTGCTGATCCAGAGATGAGATATCCAGGAACCGGTCAGTAATCGGAAGCACCCGCTGTTTGGTTTTATAGATCCGAAAGCTCTCAATTTCCGGATTAATAAACAGCGATTGAGTGATAATCGGACTGATATAACGGTTATAGGTGTAAATGCTGTACGAATCGGAATCATACACTCCGTCCAGATAATCTGTGACATACGGGTTATATTGCAGCATACGCTGGATGGAGTCGATTCGGGTCAGGTCCATCTTCATATTGGCATGTGCCTGCTCCAGTATTTTTTGACGGCTTTGGACGAATTGATTGGTCAGGTTGCCGTAGATTTGTGAATAATAGTAGTAACCGAATATGACAACTGGAATAAAAATCAGGATGACATATCCCAAAGTGATTTTACGAACGATGCTCACCGCGACGAATCCTCCTGAATCCCGGATTGATTACTTCTAAACGTACCATGAACAAGCAAAATCCGGTAGAGGAATGGCGCCTCTACCGGTTGTCCTTGGCTTGCTTACTTGAACAAATCCTTCTTCTTCTCATAGACTGTGTTGGCCCAATCTACCAGCTTCTGCAGTCCCATATCCTCTGCTTTCTTAACCATACTGTTGTAATTTGCCACTGCTTCCTCTTCGGAGTTCGCAAGGTAAATTCTCACCTTCTCGTTTTTGACCATCTCGTCAATCTTGGTCTTAATCGTCTTCTCCTCAGAATCGGGCTGTGCCTGGATTAAGCCGATTTGCGGCTTATATACAGTGATGGCTTTTGTTTCCATCAAGGCCTGTGTCTTCTGTAAGCCGGGAACATAGGACAGCATGCCTTCCGTAACCCCGTCGTTGTACAGGTACCACCACTTGATGCCGTTGCTGTTAACGAAATCCGAATCAGAAGGGTTGTATTTCAGATCCGGATGCCCTTCATTGTTCCAGGTCCAATGCTCCCCTTCGACGCCGAACATTGTCAGCTTCTTGCCTTCATCACTTGCCAGATATTGAAGAAATTTGATCGAGGCTTCCGGGTCTTTATTGTTCTTGGTGATGAACGTTCCCGCAAATCCAAGCCCCGAACTTACAACCTTTGCATCTTTCGACAAGGCGCTAGGCAGCATTTTGAACGTGAATGAGCCGCTTCCGCTGCTTTTGATTTTTATGTTGTCCGTATCCGCTGTGGCAACCGTATGGCTGTGGGCAAACGCTTTTCCGTTGGTCGCATACTGGTCATCAATCTGATCGTTCGCCAGCGCGAAATTTTCTGCCAGAATGTATCCGTTGCGGTACAGACTGTTCATAAACTTGAAGAACTCCAGCATTTTGGGCTGTCTAATGGAATAGTCGACTTTTCCATTCTCTTCATACCAGCCATCCAGGAGGACGCCTGTGCCGAACTGTTGGAGGAAATATTGCTCCAGCCAGTCTTTGTCCATGATGAGCGGCACCATATCCGGGTATTTCTTCTTGACCAACCCCAACACTTTCACAAAATCATCCAGCGATTTGATCGGCGGATTGCCCAGCTCTTTCAGGATATCTTCCCGCACGGCAATCCCCGGATGGCCGTCACTGCCGATCGAATATTTGTTCTTCGCCATTTCCTCCTGAGTGGCGAAGGAATTTCGAATCGTGTAGAAGTTGCCGTCGTCCATAGTATGGATCGCAATTCTCGTCTTGTCGATCTTGAAATCCGGCGCATATTTCTCGATCAGCTCATTCCATGGATAGGACAGCTTCGAATCCGACAGCCGGTCTATGTTCGAATAGGTGAAAACAAGGTCCGGGAGGTCGCCGGAAGCGATCATCAGCGGAAGCTGCTTGTCGTCCGTTGCAACTGTAACCTTCAGCTTTATACCTGTTTTCTCGGTGATTTTATCTGCAACGGGTCCTTTCCATTCTTTCACCGGATACCAGGGAGCGTCGATGAACAGCGACAATTCCTTCACTTGTCCTGTGCTCGAATCCCCTTTTGCACCAGTATTATCCTTGCTGCCGGCATTGTCTCCTTGAGCTGCATTGTTCGATTTGCTTCCCTGTCCCCCGCTACCGCAGGCTGACAGGAGCGAGATCATCATGATAGCCGCCAATACTGCCGCAAGCATCTTGTAGCTTCTAGTTTTTTTCAAACAAAACTCCCCCATTGTAATTTAATATATTAAAGCAAGCGCTTTAATATTGAAGCTGCTTGTTTAGCCCTTTACAGAACCAAGCATAATGCCATGCACGAAATACTTCTGCAGGAATGGATACACACAGATGATCGGCACTATGGAGACTACCATCGCCGTTACCTGCAATGAGAAGCTGGTAACGCCTGCCGAAGCACTGTTGGCAGCAGCAATCGCATCCATCGGAGAATTGCTCTTGTTAATGACCTCCATCATGCGGAAGGCAAGCGTCCGCAGGTTCTCCGACTGGACGAAATACGCAGAGTCCAGCCAGGAATTCCATTGGCCTACACCCATGAACAGTGCCATTGTGGCAAGAAGCGGCATCGAGACCGGCAGGATAATCCGGAAGAAAATAACGAATTCGCCCGCGCCGTCAATGTGTGCGGATTCCTTAAGCTCACCGGGAATTTCCCGGAAGAACGAGATGGCAATGAGCAGGAAGAACGTGCTGAGCATCGACGGTATGATATAGACGCCAAACGAATTAAGCAGACCGATCGAGCGCAGCACTACGTAGTAAGGGATCAGGCCGCCGGAGAAATACATCGCAAAAATGATGATTGCAAAATACAATTTGCTGAACATCAGGTCGCGGTGCGAAAGTCCGTAAGCTACCAGACTTGTCAGCAGCAGCCCCAATGCTGTACCCGAAACCGTCCGGACAACCGTGACTATGAAGGCACGGTACCATTTAGGATCGTCCAAAAACATTTTGTAATTCTCCAGAGTAAAGCTTCGCGGCCAGAGATAGACGCCCCCCAGAAGCGAATCCGACCCCTTGTTGAATGAGGCGATCAGAACATAATAGAACGGGTATAGCATAATGAGCATAATAATGAAAAGGACGGTATAAATAAAGCCGTCAAAAAGCAGATCCTTTTGTCTTTGACTCTTGAGCACGGCTCTTCCTCCTTTCCCTAGAATAAACTTGAGCCTGACATCCGTTTTGCGATAGAGTTGCTAGAAAATATTAATACTACCGAAATAACCGACTGTATTAAATCAATAGCCGCTGCGTAAGAGAACCGGCCGTCCTTCAGCCCCACCTTGAACGCATAGGTCTGCACAATCTCCGAAGTCGAATTATTGATGCTGTTGCCGAACAGGTACGCCTGCTCGAAATTGGAGCCCACCAGTCCTCCTCCAAGAATACTGCCGATCGTCAACACCAGCACCACCACGATGGTTCCCTTCATCCCCGGCAGCGTGATATGACGAATGCGGGCAAGTCTTCCTGCCCCGTCGATCTCGGCCGCTTCGTACAGCGCCGGATTGATTCCGGTAATGGCTGCCAGGAAAATGATCGTCCACCAACCCATTTCCTTCCAGACAGCGCTTCCGACTGCAAGTCCCCAAAAATAGTTCGGGCTTGTCAAAATATTGAGCGGTTCGTGGATGAAGCCGAGGCTCATCAGGGCTTTGTTGACCACACCGACATCTGCGGACAGAAAGGCATAGGAAACACCGACCACCACGACCCAGGAGATAAAATGCGGTAGATAGCTGACCGTCTGAACGAACCGCTTGAAGGCCATGTTCTTCACTTCATTCAGCATAATGGCGAGCAGAATCGGCGCCGGAAAAGCGAAGATGACCTTCAGAAAGCTCAGGACCAGTGTATTGCGGACAATCTTGCCGAACTGATAATCGTGTACAAATTCATCGAAATACTTTAGTCCCACCCAATCACTTGTAAAAATCCCCTTAATGCCGCTTGAAATGCTGTAGTCTTTGAACGCCATCAGGATCCCGAACATAGGCGTGTACGAAAAAACCACCAAGAACAGCATACCGAGTCCGACAAATAAATGAAGCATCCTTTGTCTTTTGAACCGCTTCCATAATCTGCCGCTGCCGGTCTGCGGGCTACTAAGCTGCGTCTCCAGTTGCATATGCGACCCTCCTTCTATATGTAGTGTACTCTCCCGAACAACGGCGGCATAAGCCAACATTCTTAAGAAAGCGTTGTCATTTTTAAATATGGATACGCTTCGAAGTATAGATGTAACGCTCTCCCATGACAGAGACGTTGTCCGAATTGTACCACGCATGTTGCGAAACACATGTTCAAGTAATTGAATGAGAAACCTAAAAAGGACCGCAACAGCTTGCCCGCCAGCAACCTGTCACAGCCCTCCAACCCGCGTCTGACGCGGTCTTACGCCTGTTCTTCTTCTCCCGTCGCGATCGGATTTTCCGGGTAGCTGACCCAATCGCTCCAGCTTCTTATCCACCCAAGAGCCACTTCACCTCCGGAAAGCGGCTATCCGGTCCTTTCATTAAGCTTCCGCCTTGATTTTTCAGATACATATCGAAGAAATCCAGCATATAGGCATTGATAACGGAGTTCGCTCTTTCGGGCGCAATCTTTCCTGTAATGCCCAGCCTTTTGAAAATCGGAGAAATGAACTGTACGTCGGTAAAATTCAAATGCTCCGTATTTTCGATATAGAGGACTTGTCCCCCTTCGCCCGTCGCTTCGCGCATCCGTTCAAGCTCCAGCTTTTTATCTTCCGTTACTTGATTCATCCACTCTCTTGTTGAGCCCATACGGTTAAGCTCTGCATCTGTGTAGACCCGGTTCTCCATCACCATTTTTAATTTTTCGGATTCGCTTTCCGAGTTGATGAACAAAAACGGCTTTCGCAGACCCTCTCTGTCACGCAGCCGATAAAGCGCTCCATCAAGGTCTATGCCAACCGCGATTCACGGATCGTAAGAAGCGTCATAGGCCGTCGCTCCGCCGATGGAATGACCGAACACCCCGACATGACCGAGATCAATCCTCCCTTTTAGCTGACTTGGAATCTGCCCCGATTGGATCAGCTCAAATTGGTCCAGCGCAAACGCCACATCGCCCGTTAAAACTTTGCCCAGCTTGTCGCGATTTCCGCTTTCCGTCCGGTAATCATGGTCGGGCGAGAATAAGTCGTTGGTTGTGCTGGTCGTGATTCGACCATCCGGAAACTCGGTTGCAAATGTATTGTAGGTGTGGTCGATCACTGCCACGATATAACCGTGACTCGCCAGATTCTCGGCTTGCGACGTGTGGAGGAACCTGGAAGAGCCGAAGCCGGGATTCGCAAGGATCAGCGGGTATGAAGTCTGTGCCGAAGAGACTTCGGCCCCTGAATAAGCATGACTGGATACGTACTTCAGGTGCCCAAAAGTAAACCCGGGAAGACCATAGTCCGCGGCCATATAACGTAAAATCCGGGTATCGGGAATAAGGGGAGCGTACTTGCCGGTGCCAGCTTGAGCCGGATACCATACCTGAACCATCAATTCCCTCTTGCCTGTCGCGGGTTGTCCAAATGTCTCCTCCCGGTTTGGATCAATGAAATGAAAAACTTGCGTGCCTACCTTCAGCTCACCGGTTGGTGCCGGAAGGCTGAATACGGGAAACACATAGAGGAAGCACGCCGTTGCGATTAGCCCAAACACGATAAATAGGCGACCCAGCACCCTACGGATTCGCGGGACCGTCCGAACAGCTTTCTGCGTTTTGAAAACGTCTATAAACGAAAGCATAAGCATGAGAATCGTAAATCCGTATAAAAATAAAAGCTGAACCCTGTATCCTTCGACAAGAAAATGGATCACTAAAAAAATGGAGCCGGCTCCGCTTGTCAGGAGCAAAGCTGATCTTCGGATACGTTGATTGGAAACGAACAGGAATGCCAACAAACAAGCACTTGAAAAGAATAGCAGCATTTCAAAAAGCCTCACGCCATCTCCCCCTAAAAACTAATCCCATCGATGGATAGGATTAGTATACAGGAGCAAATAGGTTGATACTATTGATCTAGATTACAATTGCCTTACACTCCTCGTAAGGTTATTCCGCGGGATTGTGAATCCAACTAAAAGGTCAAACTGTCAATAATAGCTCCATGGCTACACGTTCCTTATCCGCAATCTCGAGCAGAAGCTCGGAAACCAGGTTCAGTTCCTGATGGCTCCCCGTTCTTCCTGTATTGTCGATCAAAGAAGACACGCTTACCCACATTGGAGCAATTTCCGTAAACAGCCAGTATGCCTGTTCTACCTTTGAATCTCCAAACAGATCCACGCATTCTTTTATAAAATCCCGATATAGGTTTCGAAACAAAGCGCCGCCGGTTCCCGCTCTTTCCATTAATAGCGCAGTCAAACATAGATCTTTCTCTAAATCCTTGCTTCTAGAAGGCCACTTCAAGACTTCATGGCTCATTTTTATAATGCCTTTATTCCCTATATTGCGAATAGGCGGATTCAAATAGTTTCTTGCATTCTCGGCTATAGATGATCGTATAGCGGGTATAAGCGGCGGAAGGGTACCGACCGGCTCAATCGTAAAGGAACGATTCCTGGAGCTCATTGGTCCCTTTGCGTTTCTCGCCATGGCCAAATGGGTCAAACTCGTCTTTACAAGTCCGCCTTGTTGTCTTGTATCCGCCATGTAGGCGTATTCGGCATCCGCGCCATATATTACCGCATAATGGGCTGCAAAGTGCACTTTATTCGTGAAATAGTCCAAATAATAGGAGTCTAGTTTAAGCCCAACCGGAACTCCAAGTTCTATGTAGCTCCGTACATTCTGCCACGCTTTATCAACGGACGAGCTCTCTTGCATCCTGATAGTTAAGTTGAGCTGGGATACAAGGCAAGCAGTCAGTTCATCCGGCTTAACCCTCCCTCCTATAAAAGGAAAGTCCATCTGCTTCGAATCCCAATAAATAAATCCCAATCCTTGCCCGAGTCCGAATAACATCGGTTCCGATAGCCGAACTCCAGCAAATTGAAGCAAGTTGCCTATTGTTGTTGTCTCGCAATGTTCCCCTTGAAACGGAACGAACCCCTCAATGTTATTAGACATGTTCCTTCGTCTCCTCCATCAATTCGTTGATAATACTGGCGACGAACGCTTGCTCACTCTCGATAAGACTCATCGGATGAAGGAAAAGCGCTCTTACGTGAAGCGGTAATCGAGCTCCGCCTTGAGATTCGTACGTCTGCCTTAAATTTTTCAATGTCTCTCCAAGAAAATCTAGCCGTTTCCGCAAAGCCTCAATGGCTTCTCCTTTCTTAACAAAAGTTAATGCGGCAAGCCCAAGATCGAAGCGGTTATCGCGCTCTCGCGAAGACGATAGGCTGGCAACAACTTCTTTTCTCAGCGTTGTTATCCCCATCTCCGTCATGGAGAATCGGGTCGGCATTGGTCCCTTACCCGATTTCTCTCCGGAATTCTCGTGCTCGACCAATCCTTTATCGTTTAATTTCTTCAGTCCTGCGTAAATTGAAGTCGTACCGATATTTGCCCATTCCCTGTAACCGCGCTGATCGATTAACTTATTGACCTCGTAACCCGAAGCTTGATTACATTCCGCGACAATTTGCAACAGCATAAATTCGACATTCGAAAGTTGATTCATGTTCAGACCCCTTATGCTTTAATATTACACACATGTAATATAACACTAGTGAAATATAAAATCAATATAACGAAAGCGGCAGTGAAGTAACAACCGCCTGCAGCTGTTTTCCTCGGGTTCTTGTTTGCAAGCTGTTGAACGAAAACGCCAAAAAGGACTGCAACAGGTCACTTGCTCCTAACCTGTCATAGCCCCCAAACCCGCGTCCGACGCGGCTTCCCGGTTCTTACTCTTCTCCCGTAGCGATCGGGTTCCCTTCATACGAGATCCAGTCGCTCCAGCTGCCCACGTAGAGTCTCACGTGTGAATATCCCGCTTCCGTCAACGCCAGTACGTTAGGGCAAGCCGTAACACCAGCCCCACAGTAGACGATGATCTCCCGGTCAGTCAGAATGTCCCGAAACCGCTCCTTCTGAGCAGCCGCACTCTGAAAAACGCCGCCCGGCGATCCGTTCTCCCAATAGCGGTTGATCGCGCCGGGTATATGTCCAGCTTTGGCGTACTACCGCGAACCGTGCGCTTTCAAAGCTTTATATTTGCCAAAGGATTTCTTGAAAACATAATTTGAAGAAATGGTTATGACCACGTAATAGATCAAAATGATCAGAGCAATAACAGCCATGAAAATCCAAATATTATATATAAAAGGAATATAATCATTTGTGCTTATGGATACACTTCGAAGTATAGATGTAACGACCTCCCAGGACAGAGGCAGTGTGATTATATAAGCGGCTAACAGTATAGGCACATAGACATTTATCAGCATTTTCTTGATCTCCCCAGGCTCATACCCCATTCGCTGCAATATGTCCATACTGCGTCTGCTTTCCTCGGTAACGATTAAACTGATCAACATTATCATCACAATAGCGATAAGCACGCCAATGACCTGATTCAAAACGGCGCTTAATTGTGAGGATGAGGCTTGACTTAACTTTTCATCGTGAATTTGTTTTACGGAAATAACTTCATTTCCCGCTCCTTTATCTCCTTCAGAAATTAAAGCATTGCTGAATCTGCCATTATAAATATGTGGAGATATACCGAGCATTGCCGTCAACTTTTCTTTTTTCAAATACACTGTGTCCGGATTTCCATTATAGCTAAAAGCACTGACGGGAACTTGCAGCACTGAGTTGTCTACCCGAACCGTAATTGCCGTTCCTACCCGCAGCCCCCATAATTTCGCTTTGGAATAATGGACCACTGCCCCCTGATCCATAGCGCTGTTAATAGATTGTCCGTCCTTCGACAACAGTGTGAGCCAGCTGGCATCGCCGTCCCAGGATAGCAGTTCGCCTTGGAAGCCCTGTCTGCCGCTGCCGGAATCTGCCCAAGTAAAATATTTGTTTCCAAGGCGGTAGTAGCTGCCGGAATCTCCCGATTTTTCCTCAATTCGGGCCTGATCAAAGCGTAAGTCATAGCTGTAATGAATTCCGGAAAACTGCCGCTGAATAGAATCCAAGCTTGACTGATTCAGCGAGAAGCCGAGCAGGAACAAGATGGAGGACAGCACAATGGTTATGACAAGTAGCACAATTACCCGGAAGCTTCGAAATGCCATCCGCCATTTAATCCGGGACAGGAAGGGGAATTTTTCCGTCCACAAGGCAAGCTTTTGCATAACTTTCTTAGGAGAAGATTGCAATGTCGGCCGCAGCATGGATAACGATGTTTGACGTGCGAACAGGCGCAGCTTCAAATATAAAGGCAGAACAAATGCAGCAAGAATAAATATTATCCCGATCAGCAGCGAAGCGGTTGAAACGCTTTTGGGAAAAGACGGCAATGTATACTGGGATTGAAACTGCGCGATCAGCAGATCGGCTCCCATGTAAGCCAGTCCCCAGCCGGCGAGAATCCCTGCTGCGCACAAGCTCGTATGCACCAGCAAAAATGCCCGAATCACCAGGCCAGGTGAATAGCCCATGGCTTGAAGCACTCCCCAGGATTGTCTCAGCGCATTCAAACGGCGGTCCAGAAAAACATAATAGATCCCCCCGCACAAGGCCCCCAGCACAACCAAAAAAGTATAGGACAAGCCTTGATTCGAAGTAACGCCCTGTATGATTTCAGACGCATTCGGATTATCATTGACCTGCAGGATGGTATCAAAACCGGTATCTTCATTCATTCGAGCAGTTTCATCGGAAAGCGATAAACCCTCCATCGGTAAAAATCTGCCGGTATACAGATATTGCTCCGAAGATACCGAACGATTATAATCGGCAGACCACGATAAAATGGAAACAAGCTGATCCGACCCTGAAGACACCCGAGTTAAATGCCCCGGTTCAATAAAATGTCCCACAACAGTATAAATATTCCCGCCTAAGCTGATCGTCCCTCCTATATGGGAGGACAACAGCTCCTCTGCATTGACAGGGACTGCAATTTCACCGGATTTTCCAGGCAAACGGCCTTCGCTCATATACACCTGATTGATACTGTTCGAGTTCGGACTTGCAATCAAGTGGAAGGTTGTTCCGTCTTGCCGGATTTCTTTGTAAGAGTTCCTTCCATATGTGAAGTGATACTCCTTGCTCAACCGCTCCGCTTCCTTGCTTTCCTGGGCATCAAAAGCAAGACGGTATTTCTTGCGGATATTGTTGAATCCCATCATATCGAACTCCTGCCGGGAGACTCCGGTTCCTGACAACAGCTCCCATTGCTGATCCTTGGTTAAGGAGCCCGCCAGGTTTAATGTAAATTCGAACTGCTCCTGGTGTTGTTCTTCAGTAAAGCTGTTGTATTCTGCGGCGATCCCATCCGATGCATAACGTATGAAAAAATAGATAAAAGCCGCAGCCAAAATAAGGATTATAATCAAAATTGTTTGCAGCCGGTTTTTAAGCACATCCCGCCAAACCCACTTCAGCACATTTCCCATAACCATTCACTTCCTTAACTTGGATAACTAGCTCCAGGGGATGTCGTCGACATCAAGCGGCTGTAAAGAATGCAATTCTCTAACCAGCTTTCCGCTGTTAAGCTTGATGATGTGATTCGCCATCTGCGATATGGCTGTATTATGCGTGACGAATACAACGGTAAGCCCATATTTGCGGCGTAGTCGCTGTATTATTTTTAACACCTGTTTGCCGCTCTCTTCGTCAAGTGCTCCGGTCGCTTCATCGCAGAACAGGATATCCGGCTTTTTAATCAAAGCTCTGGCAATAGCAACCCGCTGCTGCTGTCCTCCCGACAGTTCATGTGGAAAACGCTTCTCCAAGCTGCCGATATCCAGCTCTTCCACAAGCTCATCAATTTCCAGTCCCTCTTTGTTCAAATAGCGCCCAATCTCAATATTCTCGCGGACGGTCAGATTAGGAATTAGATGATACTCTTGAAAAATAAATCCGGTATGAAGCCGGCGGTAGCGGCGCAATTCTTGATCGTTATACCGGCTCAAATCGTCCCCGGCAAAAAAAATGGCCCCTTCATCCGCGCGCTCGAGCCCTGACAACAAATTCAACAAGGTGGACTTCCCCGACCCGCTCGGACCAAGGATCACAACAAAATCCTTTTCTTCTATTACCGCACTCACCTGCCTAAGGGCAAAAGCCCGCCCTTCTTTTTCTCCATAGGCTTTACTCGCATTTTCAACACGTAATATCTCCGTCATGAATCCCCCTCCATTTTGCTGTTGACATTGTAGGACGGTTCCAAATTCTGTTCTGCCCCTACTTTCCTTATGTACACCACGATAGTTCGGCCGCCCATTTTACTTTGCGAATATCCCAATTGTACGCTCAGCAAGTAAACTGGCACATCATTCTCGGGAATGATTTTTTACTTTTTATATATTCCAAGGAAAAAAAATACAACGACGAAATGAAATAAATATCATTTTGTAGAGTATACTCCGTAGTTCTCATAATAGAGATAAGGGGATAATGAATTAAAAAGAAGGATACCTATAAATTCAGAAAGGATGAACAGAAAATGAGGAGCCTGCTAGAACAGCTATATCATGGCAATTTGTGTCCCGAAGAAAAGGTTATACCCAGCGACCCACAATACCGTCAGCTCAGCCGCAAAACATCCGAGACTATTGAGGCATGGAGGAAGCAGCACTCCGAAGAGGAGTTCAGTAAGCTTGAGGAGTTACTGGAGTTATATGGTCAGACCCATGGAATGGAGCTGGCCTCTTCTTTTACCTATGGATTTCGCCTGGGGGCAGGCATCATGGTCGAGGTCTTGACTGGAAAAGATGAGCTGGCTCACAAGCTGAGTAGCTTTCCTGATAAAACTTAGTTATAGAGATTTCAAATAAAAAGAGCTGAAGCATACGGATTTCTATATCTAAAAGGCAAAATAAGAAACCTTGATTTAGATATTCCTGAAACTCCCCTATTTTTCGATAACTATAGTATGTGAGTAGATGTGCTACTAGGATACGAAATACTTTTTTTGATGTAATACACCCCACTGACAACTGATGAAGCTTTATACTAATGGTCACAAGATGATATTAAGCCGAGATGTCCCTTAGACTATTTTCTAGCATCTAAATAAGGCAGAACATGGCATCACTAAAAGAGCATACTAACCCTAAACTTAGAGAGTGTAACAATGATTGAAACCTAATTACCAGGCTTTTTTCTTTGTTTAAGTGTCATTAAGGCAAAGCATAGGAAAAGCCCATACAATGGCGTACAGGCTCGTGTGATGAGGTGCTTATGTCTTATGCTTTCTGCTCATACCCTTAACCCTACGATAGAAGGTATTCGGTTTCATATAAGTTCTAGGACAATACTTGATATCAGCTTCTCTAAGCCCTTGTGGTACTGTCTAGTGTCAAGAATTAGACTATCAAGAATTACTATATGAGCTCCTATCTCTTGTGTTATCCCTTGCCGTTCACGCTTAATCTCTTGAGCGTTGCGTCCAAGCCGATTAAGTTCCTTGACGAAAAGAATATATCTTTTCTGCAAATGTATAGAGATTAAGTTAAATCTATTATTTTACATTATCTAACCTCTGTATATTCTTATTATCTTCAAAATAATTATTATCCGGTCGGTTTCCGATATTTTAAAAAATCCAAACTTTTATTATTTTATAAAAGAAAGAATTTATTTGCTTCGATCAATTCGAGTTTAGACCTTTTTATACAATTTACCATCTTTGATGAAACCGTATTTTCCATAGAATCTCTTCAAATCTTCAACGGTTAAATTTCTACCAGGAACCATACTACCTCTAATACAGGTAATTTGTTTTTTATAACTTTGTGAACTCAAGAATTTTTCATATGAGTAACGATGTTTAATTTCTGAATAAAACTGTTTGTTATATTCGTCTATTCTTTGGTTTAGTTTCGGAATGATTTCAAGTAAAGCATTCAGCATTATTCCGCCATGCCCCATTCTTTCCACTTCAGAGAAAAAATCGTTAATTATCAGGTTGTTGCTATAACCCTCATACTCAAGGTACAGTCTAGAACGCATAGAAAGGCATTTTCCAAATGATAAAAATAATGTTGGCGTATTTCTATCTTCAGGGTTAAACTGACTTAGATTTAAGTATACTGCGACTAAATTATTGATTCTATCTCTACAAACTTTGAAGTAAACATCATCATTCTTTGATGAGCATTCATTGTGTAAAAGAATAGATATATCTGACACTAGATCGATAATTTGATTTAGTTTTTG
The DNA here is from genome assembly GCF_056120445.1 of Paenibacillus sp. sgz302115. NCBI lineage: Bacteria > Bacillati > Bacillota > Bacilli > Caryophanales > Paenibacillaceae > Paenibacillus > Paenibacillus sp. sgz302115. Next base: position 162,144 of record NZ_JBVYOK010000008.1, on the reverse strand, counting down.
ATTCTCTGTGCCATATTTTCTCAAATTCAATTCACCGATTTTATTTACTATTTTTCCGTTCATTGATAAAATCTTTTCAAGGTTTCCTTCTTGAATTATACCTTCAAGATCAGTTATATATTTATTAAGACTTTCACTGTAAATCTTATCTTTTTCAGTCATTAAGATTGTGTTTGATGTTACCTTATTCTTCTGGTTATTAAAAATAAAGTTTAACAATTTTTTCATATTTCACCCCAGCATCCGTTTCCTTTGCACCACATTTGATCTCGTGTACCAATTTCAATGATTTCATTCTACTTTGAACGATCATTCTCCCAACATGTTGCTTCTAAATCTAAAATAATGTAATTCATTTTATCTCCATTCGCTGATTAAGTTTTATTTTAGAAAAGAATCTATATTGAACAACTTTGGTTTCTTCGCTTTCAATCCTTCTGAAACCATCATCAGATAAGTATATATTCGATTTCCATTTGATAAAATTCTGAATACTACTTTCTGATGATTGCTTGCCATTGATTTTATATGAACCTCTGCTGGAATGTATATTCCTGGAATAAGCATTTCTGTATCTCCATATGTTCTATACCTGGATGCTACTCTATGATTTCCATCAATCATTAATGATAAATTTGATGGAGCGTACTCAACAACATATATAGGATTTGAATTACGAAGGGCATGAGGAAATCTATCTACTTCCAACCCGCTATAATCAACAAATTCTTCAACTTCGGCAATTTTGAATTTTTTTCTAACCACATTATTACTATTATTTTTTATTAATTTTTCAAGTTGTGGAATACTCCACGCAAATTCATATTTATCTCCATTTGGCAATACATGCTCTCTGAAATATAATTCTCCTTCATCGATAGGAATCACTATTTCTTCCTTGGTTTCGAGCAATTTTAACAAAATGATCTTAAGCTTGTCGCAATGTTCCAGTAAATTGGGATGCTCGCCCATGTTCAACTCAGTATTCATTTTAAACCCTTCAATCAAATCTATAATTGAACGAATAGCGCTAACCTTTTGAGGATTTAAATTGAGTAACATCTTGGCTCCCCCCATTAATCAAATGTTTATAAGATGCCACTTTCATCTGCTTAAGAGCGTTGCTCCAATGGCAGATCTCTGGTCATCCTCTCTAGTCTTCAAGGCTGTGTATCATACTTTCAAAATCTACCAGTTCATTATTTATTGATACAATATCGTCATTACTTACTTCGTTATTTCCTACTTTTTCAACAAACTTTTTAAAATTAACAAGAACGTTCAAAAATTCTTCTCTCATAATCATTGCCTCCTTGTAAAAGCAATAATTTATTTCGAAATAAAACTATACTCGTCTATTGCTTTTTCTATTAATGCGCTAGGATGGGATTTAATTTTTATATGGTGTCCCTCTTTATACATGTTGTTCACAATGGAATAATTCCTTTCGCATTTGCTCAGACAACATCTCTTATACTTCTTGCCACTTCCACACTTACAGATTTCATTCCTTTTGGTATTTCTATTTTTGGTATGTTTTAGTCCTCGGAAGAAATCCCATTGCTCAATGTCCCTATCATAAAAGAAAACTTCTTTTTTCCTTAATGCTGCGGTTTGTTTACCTGATTCATAACCTGCTATGGCTCTTGATGGGGATTCAAATCTGAAATCATCCGCAATTAATTCTATTGACTCTCTATTTTGTCCTATGCACTTAATATACGAATTGTTTATAATTGTTCTATTTATTTCCTTAACTTGTTCATGGGTCAACGTATTAATTTGGTTTGGTTTTATATAATTTGGTTTTTCCCCATTGAAATAGGCAATATAATATTTGCTCGATAAGGGTATTAGCATTAGCACATCTTTCAATCCCAGATGACGATTGCTTATATTTATATACTGCCCCTTAATACTTAAAGCCGCAGTACTCACATATTGATCGCTTAATAGAAAGCCATCACTTTCACTTTTTATAATCGACAAATCATAAAACTTAATTATTGTGTTGCTTAATTCCGCTAAGTACGATGAATCCAGTATCTTTTCCAGCATCAGAGGAATCTTATCTTCTTTTTGAAGGCCATCAAAAGCATACTCATTAAGCAACGCACCGCTTCTATAATAGAAAATCAGAAAATCTCTTATGTAAGTCTCAGCCTGCTTTTTTAAATCTCCAATATTAATTGGATCAGACTCTAAATCTTCAATAATTTTCCTCATGGCTGGAGCAAAATAACTTTCGATTTTGCCGAACTCCTTTTCCAAATAGTTCCCCTCTAAGTATGGATGTTCATATGTATATCTTTCAGACATAGACTGCCTGTAACTAATCGAGTAGATATTTCTATGCTTCAGGAGTATTTCAAATACTTTACCTTTACTATTAGCAAAATTAGCTAGTATGCTTTGGGGAATATAATGTTGATTTTTGGTAATAGTGTTCATCTGATTATCCTCCTAAAGCTCAGTTATTTTAAGATGAACTATGGCTCTCTATTGTATATTACTTGATAAACTTCACTAACCAATCTTGATATAACAGGGATTGATAATAAACCCTTCTTTATTGTCAATAGCCATTTCAAACCAATTATCTTTGGTTAAAATCACTAACTGTACATTGCTACCTACAGTACTATCTACTTTTGAGACTTCTCGTATGATACCAATAAAATTATTGCCTATTGATTCTGGATTGTTTTCTTCTGCGGGTTCGGCATCCTCTAATAACTTTAATGCCTTATCCATACCACTGCCAAATCCCATATGTGTTGAAATGCTAGATTCTTCAAAATTGTTTCTGTAATCATAATGAAATAAAAAAGTAGTTTGTTTTTTAGGATCGTATCCAAACAAAATAAATGCCATCCCAGTTTCATAATTCGGTGCGTATTTTGAAAACTGATTCATAGCAAATTTAAAATGTTCAATTGTACAAGCCTTAATATCTTCTATCGATACTTCAGCATTTGCCATAAGAATACTTCTCACAGCCTCAACACATGTATCGCCTAATCTTCCCAATCCAGAAACTGCTATTCCTACGCCCTTATGAATCAATTGAATTTTTAGTTTTTCATTGTCTTGATTCCCTAATTTATTCCCCGAATTGTTTAATAGCACTCTTAACATATCTGAAGCTACTACAATGCCATTGTTATACTTTTCAGCCAATATTAATGTCATTTAAATACTCCTCATAATAATTTGTATGAAAGGTATCTGCAAAGATGCTGAACTCAACAGGATTCAACGTTTTTGTTACCATCTTATAAAATTCCTGTAGGAATAAGTTCAATGTAAAAATATATTAACTACTTGGTCATAGAAAAAGTGACATAAATCCTTTTATTATTTCCAGTAAATCTCCCCATTTAAACTACTCATTTAAATATCGCTTTCAACAAATCAAAATGACAAATCATCATCATCAATACTAATAACAAATGGGTTGTTAACTTCTGTGGCGGGGGAGATTACCTCCATAACTGTTGTTGTGCTTGAATGCAATTCAGCCATTAAATCATCTAGATTAATTCCTTCTATTGTTGGAGGGTTCGAAGCTTCACTTGTTTTAAAGATTTGATCGTTATTTAGTTCAGCTTTGAGTAAGTTGTTTCTCACATAATTATGTTTATTAATATTTATTTCATCCAAATCCTCTAACAGTTTCTGATGTGCATTGACCTCCAATGAAGACAACGCAACAGTAACTGTTCGAAGCATTGAATTTGTCTTACCTACGTATTTATATATCTGATTTCTATTTGATTTTTCATGACTCGCTAAACCTACCATAGCACTAATTATAAGTTCGGGAGCATGCCCCCGGGCAATATTTTTTTTCAATTCTAGAAACCCATAATTATTTTCTGGTATTTCCAAAATTATACATTTTACAACATTAGTAACGGATGGGTGCTTGTAAATAGAAACTAGTAAATCAGCTATTGACTCATTAAGCTCAGTGAAGTCAATTATTGTTTTGGTTATCCAAAACAATTGGTATTCAGGGATGAATGATTTTTCAAGATAAACTTCAATTTCACTTATAATAGTATCCGAAATCATCATATAATTTCTTTTAATGTTGTAATATAAGTTTTTTGTTAATTGCGGAGAATTATTTAGAACCAATCTTGTCAGTTCTATTGTTTCTGATTCAGAAGTCATCAATAATGAGAGTATAAGTTCTATGTCCTCATCCTCAATATTTTTCCTATTGTGTAACATATCCTTTAGAAAACTTATCTCTTCCTCAGTTAAATCTTCGATTTCATAATCATAATCATCAAATTCATCGGTATAGGAATTAATTATAAGTCTTCTCTTTTTTAACAATGATATCTTAACTGTTTCAATATCATTTTCCTCTTCGTTTTCTGTTGTTGTAATTAGCGTCTTCTCTTCATTCAAACATAATCCTTTTTCACCTAATAATTTTTGAACTGTAAATATATCATTTGTAATGGTTTCCTCATCATTAGAAAAAAAATAAATATCGTCCATAAATCGTATAATGTATTCACTTTTAAGTTCTCTAGAAGCTTCTATAAAGCTTAGAAAATTACTCCCTATAACTTTCATTGGAAATAACCCTTGTGGCATACAACTGGTGCTACGTCCTTCATTAATTTCTCTTAAAAATTTCCCTATTTTTTCTGCTTCTTGTTGATTAATAGTTCTTGCTATGTAACTAACAATATCATGATGATAAATATTATTAAAAAAATTAGAGATATCAATTTTCCCCATAAACCCAAACTCATTCTTTAACAAATGTAGTTTATTTATAAACTGTCTGTATTCTTCAGTTTGTGAACTATAACTGTCTCCACTGAAAGTATAACCAAAACATTCACGGTTTGAGTAAACTTGTTTTTGGAAAAAAATTCTGTTTCTAAAAACGAAATCATATATGAAAATTAGAGAAATGGGATCTAATTGAAAAGTTTGTCTATAATGTTTTTTATCCTTTAAAGCGTAAACCCATGGTTGAATCAAAAAATAGGACTGAGCGTTCTCATTAATTTTTTTAATTTGAGCTTTATTCATTACTTGCGTTACTTTTTTGTAATCATCTTCATTTAAAAAAGTTTCCAGCCAAGTCTGGGAGAAAATTTCCTTGTTAATATATTCCAAAATCGAGCCTGCTTGATATTTGGCGATAAATAAAACAGAACGAAGTGGAAAAAGTGTTTTCTGAAAATCCTTCAATATAAAAGAATATACATCATCAATGCTACTCATATTTTCCTCCTCATGCATACAAATAAACATTCTATGTCAAATATAGATAGGATAATTTTATTATATCACCCAAAAATTTGTTTTCAATTTCAGTTTGATTCTAAATTTTTTTCATAGAAAACTTAACAAAAAATATCTGGAAAATATAAAAAAGTAAAGTTATATATACTTTTTTTACTTGAATGAATTTTTTATTACATTAGAGTAGGCTAAGAGGAATCAGTGGTTCTTCGTCTAGAATAACCTACTTGTGATGAAGAAAATTTCTCTATATTTACGTTTCAGACTGCTCTGAAATGGCTGTAAGAATGCTTCATCTCAGGATTTGAATAAGCGTTATTCTCGTCATATACAATAGGCAGTTGCTTTTTTTACTTTATAAAAATTTCCGTCCTCCCTTTCCCACAAAAAACATACAGCTATCTGTAAAATAATCGCAAGCCCCTCCCCGTTCAAAAAAAGGAGGTCAAAAAAGTAGAGGTATCCGGTCAATAATCTTTATTTCACATCACTTTCTCCTCACTTAGAATGAATGGTGCAAGCCAATCCAACAACTATTAGGTAAATGGGGGGAAAGGTATGACAAAGAAAAAAGCGTCTTTTTTTCTTTCGTTATGTATGTCAATCATTTTGCTGGCAGCATGCAGTAACACCGGCGGCAACAGTACCGCGGGCAATGGTGCGGGGGATAAGCCCGCGAACGGCAATGAAGTGACCAGTTCCAATGAAGTAGATCCGTCTGATCCGGCGTTCAGTGCTTTTAAAGAACCGGTAACGATTCATACGGTAACTTCCGAATACTCCTCGGCAAAATATCCCAAGGGCGACGATATTACCAACAACGTATGGATAAAACGGTATAAAGAAAAATTCAACATTGATGTCGTCACGGACTGGGTCAGCGATGAGTACGATACCAAGCTTAACCTGGCCATTTCTTCGAGCGATCTTCCCGACGTATTCAGAGTCAACGCCTCGCAGCTGCAGCAGCTGATCGAAGCCGATATGGTAATGGATCTGACAGAAGTCTTCAATAAATACGCCTCAGATCGCTTGAAAGGCTATATGGAAGCCGATGCGGACAGCTTTGAGTCCGGCAAGAAAAACGGAAAGCTGTATGGCATACCGCAGTTGCACTGGGGATTGATCGAGCAGCCGGACTATATTTGGATCCGCAACGATTGGAAGGAAGAGCTTGGCGTCAAAGATCCGGCATCCGTTGCGGACATCAAGAACATCGCACTTAAATTTATGGAAAAACACGGCGGTTACGGTATCGCTGTCGACCAGACGCTGGATTATCTGAACCTGCTGGCCGTTTCGTGGAATGCCCATCCGGATATGTGGATAGAGGACAGCGGCGGCAAGCTTGTCTACGGTTCTATCCAGCCTGAAATGAAGGATGCACTCAAGGAATGGGCTGAGTGGTACAAATTAGGAATCATTGACCCGGAATTTGCGATCAAGGACTTCAACGCAATGAACGCCGATGTTGTAGCCGGAAAAGTAGGCATGCAGCCTTACTATCAGTGGTGGGGGTATAACCCCGGTGTCGATACTGTAGCGAATTTGGGCAAGGATGCGGTCTTCTATCCGTATCAACTCCCAAGCATCACCGGTCAGGAAGCCAAACAATCGATCTTCTTCGCAAACGGCAGCTATATCGTAGCCAAGAAGTCGTTCAAACATCCGGAAGCGGCCATCAAGCTCTTAAATGACTACGCTTACATCGTAGATGAAGCCGTCGGCAAAGAATCCAAAGAATTGTTATCCAGCTTGCTGGACAATGATATGGCGCATGTTGTTGGCGCTTTCCGCGTCCTCAATCCTAACTCCGATTATGAACAATTTGAGGCTGTATCGGCGGCCTTGAAATCCAACGATACCAGCGGTTTGACATCTGCAGGGATGTGGCAGAAATACAACAACAGCGTTGATTTCATAAAGAATGCTACACCGGGCGCGGCGGGCGATTACTTGCAGCAAGGATCGCCGAAGCCCGCTTACGGCCTGGCGAAGCAGGTGCTCGACAGCGGGAACTACATCAAGACCGCACTATGGGGAGCAGCTCCGGAGGCACTTGCCAGCTACGGGACAACTTTGGACGATATTCTGACCGAGGGATTCACCAAAATTATTATGGGCGCTGAGAACATCGACTACTTCGATACGGTTGTCCAGAACTGGCAAACAGCAGGCGGAGATGCAGCCACTGAAGCCGTGAACGCAACATACGGAAAGTAAATCGTGCATAAGGGGGACGAGGGGTTCTCGCCCTCCTTTTATTTTTCGGATCACCCCACTTTTTGAAACGGAGGATTTGTAATGCTGAACAAATTGAAACAACAGCGTGCCTACCATCTGATGTTGCTGCCAAGCATCATCCTGGTGTTCATCTTCAGCTATATTCCTTTCTATGGCATTATCATTGCGTTCCAAAAATACAATCCTGCCCTGGGTTTCAACTCACCTTGGGTGGGGTGGGATAATTTTACCCATGTGTTTAATCAGCCGAACTTCGTGCGGACCATCTGGAATACGCTGTACATGTCCGCCTTTAAAATCATCGGAGGTATCGTTGTACCGGTCATTTTTGCCCTACTCCTCAATGAAGTCGCACACAGCGCCATTAAACGCACGTTTCAGACGCTTGTATATATTCCGAACTTCCTGTCATGGGTAATCATGGCCGGCATTCTGCTAGACATCCTTAGCTCAGGTGGCATTATCAATAGCTTCCTGCATGTTTTCGGAATACAATCCATTCCCTTTCTTGGCAGCCCTTCACTCTTCCCCTGGACCATGATTGTGAGCGATATCTGGAAAGGCTTCGGCTTCGGCACCGTAGTCTACTTGGCGGCCTTAACCAGCATCGACCCCGGACTATACGAGGCCGCAGTCATTGATGGAGCCAAAAGATGGAAACAAACGCTGCATATTACCTTGCCGCTCTTAATGCCGACGATTGTCCTGATGTCTGTTTTATCGCTTGGCAGCGTACTTAATGCAGGATTTGACCAGATTTATAACCTGTATTCCCCCGTCGTCTATCAGACTGGCGATATTATAGACACCTACGTTTACCGCCTTGGGATTCAACAGGCGCAGTATTCGGTCAGCGCTGCTGTCGGATTGTTCAAATCCGTTATCTCCTGCATTCTTGTAGGAGTGTCATATATCTTGGCCTACAAAGTAGCCAACTACCGAATTTTTTAAGGAGGCCTTGTTATGATTCAAGACAAAAGCATGGGAAGACGCCTGTTCCATGTCTTAAACTACACCATACTGATCCTGACTTCTTTGCTCTGCATTCTGCCGTTTATCAACCTTCTGGCCGTATCCTTCAGCAGCAGCGCCGCCGTATCGGCCGGGGATGTGGCGTTCTGGCCGGTTGATTTTACAACCAAAGCCTATGAATTTGCCCTGACCGGGGGGAAGTTTTTCACTGCTCTATGGATATCCGTACAACGGGTTGTACTGGGAGCGGTAATCAACCTTGCTCTAATGGTGCTTACAGCCTATCCGCTTTCCAAGTCGAAGCTAAAGCTGGCTGGGCGTAATCTATACATGGGATTTTTTGTAGTGACTATGCTTTTTAATGGCGGGTTGATCCCAACCTACCTCGTCGTAGTCAAAGCGGGGCTCATTGATTCGATCTGGGCGCTGCTCCTTCCCGGAGCTTTGCCTGTATTCAGCATGGTCATTCTCATGAACTTCATTCGCGGTTTACCGGAGGAGATTGAGGAGTCGGCAATTATCGACGGTGCGGGCCCATGGCAAATTCTGACCCGTATACTGCTCCCACTCCTGAAACCTGCGCTTGCAACGGTGGGTCTGTTCAGTATTGTCGGCCATTGGAACTCGTGGTTCGACGGCATAATATATATGAACAACCCTGATAACTATCCGCTGCAAAGCTATTTACAGACGTTACTACAGAGCTTTGAACAGATCATGCTCAAGTCAGGCACCGACTACACCCAGTTGCTGTCCATGATGAATGCCAGAACCGGACGTGCCGCCCAGATGTTCCTGGGTGCCATACCAATACTAGCGGTCTACCCGTTCTTGCAGAAGTACTTTACCAAAGGCCTGGTGCTCGGCAGTGTCAAAGGGTGAAATATGATTGTTCCCCAGAGCAGCCCCTCCCCATAATTGGAGAAGGGCTGCTCTGCCTTTTTGGTCATTGGAGTTGGCTGGTTATGCCGGGTAGCCGAATGATAAATGTCGTGCCTTCATTTATCCCGCTCTGCACCTCTATCCCGTAGGACTCGCCAAAATGAAGCTTGATACGACGCTGTACATTATACAGACCAATTCCTCTTGTTCCGCCTTCCGGTTCCTTCGTCCAGCTTTCTACCAAACTCTGAATGACCTCCTCCTCCATCCCGATGCCGTTGTCATAAACTTCGATGGCAATGTCAGTGTCTTTGGAGTATATCCGTATGGTAATCACGCCGTCCTCTTCAAGCTCGGCAAACCCATGAAAGATCGCATTTTCGATCAGCGGCTGCAAAATCATTTTGGGAACCCGGTAACCCAGCAGCTTGTCTTCAATCTCATATCTCATATGAATGCAATCATAGTACCTGACATTCTGGATCGTGATGTAGTTTGATACATTTTCCAATTCCTCACGGATTGTTACCAGGGAACCGTCGAATCTTGTAGCATATCGGAGCATCGAAATTAACGCTTCCGTCATATCAACGATCTTGTCCACCTTTTGCATGGAAGCAATCCATTTAACAGAACCGAGGGTATTGTATAAAAAATGAGGGTTGATCTGGGAATGCAGCGCCCGTATTTCTGCTGCGCCTTTCTCGATTTCCTCCTGCTGAACCCTTTCGACCAGCCGCTTCAACTCATACGACATCTTATTGAAACGGTTGGATAAATGCCCGAACTCGTCCCGGGAGCCGATATGCTCCACTTTTTCGAACTGTCCCTTTTCGACCAGAACGATATTGTTCATGAGCTTCTTTATAGGACGAGTAATGACATTGGACAGAAAAACCGAGATGATCGCAGCAAACAGGGACATTACAATCGCCAGCGTAACCAGGTTGCGTCCCAATATTTCGCCCTCACCGGTCAATTCATCCATTGGCATATACAGGTACGTTGTCCATTCCTTTTGGCTAAGCGGGCTGGTCACCACGATGTTCGCCGATTCGTCCGGACGGACGTTGTCCCGAAACAGTGTGCCTATCAGACGATCATCCACGTTGTATACAATTTTGTCGTCACTGTCAACGATCATAAATCTCGAACGCAGCGCTTCCTGCAGGTTTCTGTTCACGATCTCAATAAATTTAATGTCAATGCTGACAACGATAACGCCTAAGAGCCGGCCGGTTGTCGCGTCATATATTTTTCTGGCGTGCGAAACCGTCAGCGTTTTATTATCTAGCTGCTTGTCGATCCGGGTTGTCAGGGTAATGGTTCTATCATTTGTATGCATAAATTTTTTGAACCACAGCTCGTTATCCACTTTATATTCGTGATTAATAGGGTGATTGGGGCTGACGAACAAATCGGCTCCTTGGTTTAAATTATACAGGTAAATAGAGAATACGCGGTCTTTCATCATGATGTAGTTCATTAAAGTATTGTAAGCCGCATTCTCATTTTGCTCACCGCCGTCGCGAAGAAAATCTTGGATTGGATAACTTCCCTCCAGCGTTGCCGATAAGCTGCTGCTTAGTCCGTTGCTGGCAAGCAGCGATATTTTTTCAATTTCCTTCAGAAATTCGTCGATGCGTATATTGGTTTGCTTGGCCAGATCCTCCATCAGTTTTCTGTAGTTGTGCTCTAACAACCGTTCAGTAGAGTGATAAGAATTGAAAGTCATCACAATAACCGGGAGTATAATCACTGTCAGGCAAATAACCATGATCTTCGTCTTTATGCGAACGGGCTGCCATCTCCGCATTGTGCACCTCTATTCCTTGAGTCAACTCGAAGTTTGGCTTTACTCTCGATACTCCTCGGGGGTGACGCCTACGATCTTTTTAAATATTGTGCTGAAATAGGTGTAATTATGGTACCCTACCCTATCGGCAATTTCGTACACTCTCAGCGTCCCTCCCTTTAAATAAACCTTCGCCTGTTCAATCCGAACATGGGTCAGGTAAGATATGAAATTCTCTCCTCTCTCTTGCTTGAAAATTCGGCTGAGATACGACGGATTGACGTTGATCTGATTGGCTACGCTCTGAAGTAAAATATCTTCGCCATAATATTTGTTAATAATATCAACCGCGAGCTCGGTATAGGTGCTTTCACGCTTGAAGCAGGCATCGGCATCAAAGCAATAAGCAATGTATTCCAGCATGCTCTCGTGAACATTTTCCCAGCACTCCCCTCTTAAAACGGTTTCATAAGGAGAGTGCTGGGTGGAAGAAGGGCGCGGTCTTTTCGCTGCAAGTGATAATTGTGCATGTGTTTTTTCCATTATTAATATATATTTCTCCCGAATGCTGTTCTCGTCAGCCCGCAGGGCTTCAAGCTCTGACCGGACCCTAACCAGAAACCGCTCCGCCTGTTTCTCATCCTTGCTTGCCCACATTGTGACAAAATCATATTCTTCCTCAAGGCTAATCCGTGATTCTATGGCTTCACGAACAGGCTCTTTGGCTGCATCTTCATAAAACAACACATTGTGTGGGCCCGTGAAAAAACGATTGCTCAGAGCAAGCTCAGCTTCCTTGTAGGCTGCTTTTAAGAACTTGAAACCCGGCGCCACCGTACTTACTCCAACCGTAAGCGTAAGGTTCATGAAATCCTTTACAGAAGCCAGTATTTTACTGCACAGTCTCTCGATGTCACTGCGTACCGAACTGCTGCCAGGGAGCGTATTTACAAAAACCAGATATTCCGAAGAATTGCCAATGACGATTTCTTTGTCCCATTTGGATGGAATCACTTCTTCCATAATGTTCAGGATCGAAAATCTGAGCAGCTTCTCATCCTTCTCCACGTACTTCTTCCTCACCGCTTCAAAATGATTCACCTTCATAATCAGGACAACCAATTCGGCTGATTTTACGCGAATCTGTAGTTCATCCGCTTTAGTACTGGCATCTTTTTCGCTTATGAAGCCGCTGATGAGGTCTTTAAAAAAGTTTTCCTTCAAATGACTTAAGTTGAGAGAGTAGTCATAGGGCATTTTGAAGAGGCTGCCCTGATGTTCAAGTTCTGCCTGCAGTTTCTGGCGAATGGAGATCAGCAGCTCAGCGAGTGAGGCGGGGGTAATCTCGCTTTTAATCAAATAATCTGTCGCACCAAGCTTAAGGGCTTCCTTCACATAATGTAATTCATCAAAATTGCTCAAGATCACATACTTGCAGGTTTTCAGCGCGCTGGACGTTTCCCGGATGAATTGCAGTCCGTCCATAACTGGCATCTTAATATCTGTAATAATCAAATCAGGCGAAGTGGTTAGCGCGATTTCCAGCCCCTCCTTCCCGTTTGCAGCCTCCCCCACAACCTGGAAGCCATACTCCTCCCAATCCATCATGCTGCGAATCCCCACCCGCATTAATAACTCATCATCTACAATCATCAGTTTATACATGATCATCCCTCGGTTGTCTCATTCTAATGCGCTTTCATACTTTCTTTTATTATATGATATATTCCCGACAAATAGATGTGAAAAGATTAAATGATCTTTGAAGCAAAGGGGTTTCATTGATTGTTCATCATATTCCTTTCACAAAAAAAGCACTCTCCCGAGTGCTCCTTTAATAACCATCTATAGATATCCTAGAATTACATTATCCTTTTTTATACCCTACGTGCAAAGAAAAGGCACATTCACTTGAATGCGCCTTGTTACTGTTATAACATACTATAATAGAGAAGATTGAGGCAGTTATACACGATATGCACCACGACTCCTGGCCAGATGGAGCCTGTCTTACGGAATAGTATACCCACCAGGATGCCGACCATGAATGCGTCTAACAGGATGACGGTGAATCCATGAACAACGCCGAAGATCGCAGCGCTACCGACTATGCCAGCCCATGCTCCGTAACGGTTAAGCGCATTGGCAATCACGCCACGGAATACAAACTCCTCGCTAAGCGGCGTGAGGATGGCGCCAGTGATAATCAGAACGAAGAGCGAGAGCGGGCCGCCTTGCGCCGCCGTCTGAAAGTCCGCTTGGGTGTTCAACTCGGTGATAAAGTGAAAATATATCCCTTCTATAACGAAACATCCCCCGAACGCGATAACACCGAGGGCGGCTCCGACAAGCAGCCATTTCCGTTCGGTCATCCGGAAGCCGAAAGCACGTAAATTGCGCACCCGCAGGGCGTAGGCTGCGAACAAAGCCATGAGGCCAACAAGACCATTGCCTATACCCCCGATGTTAATTCGCAAGATGGCTTGCTCATCAGGAATTTGCATCATCCAAAGACCGAGGATAACAATGCCGATCAGATAGAGGAACAGTGCAGTTAGGATCTCTGGCCAGCCAGGCCGGGCTTGGGGCATATCGGACGTGGAAGGGTTACTCATTTCCAGCCTCCGATAGTGTTGGTCGCAACGTTTTCAATTGTTGCGGCCAGTTCTTGTCGCTTGAGATTGCACAACACGCAGGTGCGTTCCGCATGAATTCGCGGCTAATCCCGCTCTTCCTCTCGAATGCTAGTTGGCACCAGTTTTTACTCATGCTAAAAACCTCCAGTTTAGTAAATTGAACGTCAAAAACAAAAACCATTTCACCTTATCTCTTTCCCCTTCCGCTCTCTGTTTTCATCTGTCTTTCCATGCTAATCATTTGATTACGTAATTTATCATCCCGAATAACTTTGGGGCCCACATGACCGGGAATGCTGTAAGATTCTTGATGACATGAGTACAATGACAGTAGTGGCGACTTAGGACAACTCCTCATCTCCTCCTCCTAGTTGTTCGAATTGGCTGCTCATTCCTATCCTACCAACCTCATTGAAACGGAGCCTAAACGAATCGATGAACTGTAGCTTAATTTCGCTCCCGCCGTTTAGGTTCTGTTAAAATAAGTATGCTATTTTGAAAAAGGGTGAAAACAATGACAAATCTATCCGATATTAAAATCGCCATCGTCGACGACGAGCCTTCGATTGTCACCATGCTGCAAATGGTGCTTCGCAGGGAAGGGTTTTATCAGCTGCACGGGGCTTCCACTTGTGCGGAAGCCCTCGACCTAGTGCAGCGTGTAGTTCCCGATATCGTCCTACTCGACATTATGCTCCCCGACGGCAGCGGACTAGAGCTCTGCTCCAAGCTCCGCGAATACGGGAACCCGTATATACTGTTTCTGACGGCCAAAGCGTCCGATCTTGATGTCCTGCGTGGCTTCGCCATGGGCGGGGACGATTATATCACGAAGCCCTTCAATCCCCTGGAGGTGGCCGCAAGAATTCAAGCGCGCATACGCCGGCTGGAGCTGGAAGCCTCGACGTCCAGTCCGGCGAAACGGCCCGATCCGGGGATTTACCGGTTCGACCGCTTCACCGTCAACGAGGCAGAGGGCGAACTGACTGTGGAGGGACAGCCCGTTCCTTGCCCCGCACAGGTCTTCCAGCTGCTGCTGCACTTCTGCAGGTATCCCGGCATCGTATTTTCCAAAACACAGCTCTACGACAAGGTTTGGGGGATCAACGGACAGGGCGATGATTCGACCGTGATGGTGCATATCCGGCGCATACGGGAGCGGATCGAGATTGATCCCGGCAATCCGAAGCTGCTGCTTACTGTACGCGGGCTCGGCTACAAGCTGGTGAAGGAGCCGCAGGAACGATGAAGATCCAGCGGCGCATGGCATTCCACTTCACGTATCAATTGATCTTTTATGCTCTGGTGATTGTGACCATTGCCTTGGTTGCCTGCATCATATTTTTCCAGAACATGACGAGTAATGAGATACGCCGGAACTTTCCGGTTGGCGTCCTGCAACAGATCGCTCAAGAAGCTCATTACAAAGACGGGACGCTTCAGATCTTTCCCGAGTGGAACAAGCTCATCGAGGAGAAAGGAATGTGGCTGCAGGTTGTCAGTGCAGAAGGAGAGGTAGTCTACAGCGTCAATACAACTCCATACCCTACACTACCGGCCTCCTACTCCATCGCTCAACTGCTCGATCTCCAAGAGACACGGACGCTTGGGCCGTATGCTGTACACACTCAACTGAATTTTTCTTTCCAGGACCCGCTTCTGTATGTGCTGGGCTACCAAAATCCTGATCTTGACCAGCTCGTGGCCTGGTTCGACGCTTACGGACAGCATGGCATTGTGCGTAGTGAATCGGTTCCCCTCCTGGACCGGCGGCTGCGCGAAACCGGCAGCTATCTGCAGGTGATCGATCCCAAGAGCCATATCGTACAAGGCATCGGCGATGAAGCATACGTACAAAAAGCGTATCGACCGCTGGATATCCTGGCCATCGAGCAGTCTCCCGACAACTATGACGCAAATATTGTCGCCCATCGGGACAAGCTGAGCGGAATGACATGGATCTTCTATACGCCCCATACAGCAGGAGCCCCTCTGAAGCATCCTGTCATGGAAACGGTAACGCCTAGACTCGTCTGGATTGCAGGTCTGATCTTGCTCTTGGCGCTGTCGATTTCCATCTGGCATGGCTACCGCTATGGGCGGCCACTGATTCTGTTCGCAGGCTGGTTCGAACGAATGGGCACAGGGCATTACGACGAGGTGCTGACCGCCAAGGACAAGCGCAAGGTATTCCGCCGCAATGGCACAATGCGAACCCGCAACAGGCTCTATCAGGAAGTCATTCAATCCTTCTATCAAATGACTGGTCAATTGGCTCAAACCGAGAAGGAACGCAAAAGGCTGGAGAAGGAGCAAGCGGATTGGATGTCAGGGATTTCCCATGATCTGCGCACGCCCCTGGCCACGATTCAAGGCTATGGGTATATGCTGGAGAAGTTGCCTGAGCAATGGAGCCAAGAGGAAATGCGGATCATGGGCACGACGATCAGGGAAAAGGGGGATTATATGCTGGAGCTGATTTCCGACTTTTCTTTGATTCATCAGCTCAAGCAGAACGATTCAATCATGGAGCTTCAGGAGATAGACTTGGTAGAATTGGTACGCTGCTCCGTGCTGAAGTATGTCAACGACGCCACGATGTCTGAGTATCAGTTTCACTACATTGGGGAGGAGCGTCCCTTGCTGATACAGGCGGATGTAACTTGGTTGCAGCGGCTGATGGACAATTTGCTGTCCAACGCTGTGAAGCATAATCCGCCGGACGCAACCATCACCGTCTCTCTTGGCAGGATTAACGACAAGGCTTGCATACGGGTAATCGATAATGGTAAAGGGATGGACGAGGAAACACTGCATCATTTGTTCAATCGCTACTACCGGGGAACAAATACCGAGGAATCGACAGACGGCTCCGGGCTTGGGATGAGCATCGCCAAAACCATCGTGGAAGCGCACGGCGGCGACATCCAAGTGCAATCTGAAGTGGGGCAAGGCACGAAAATTGAGATCCTCTTGCCCTGCTAAGCGTTTAGATGGAATCATCCTTTCCTAATGTAAACGCTCAGCTGAGCAAAATCAAGATTGATCTTTTAGAATCTGACGGATAATTCCCCGTCCATTTTTTTTCGGAGTCCCTTTTTCTTCGGAGTTATCCACTTATTTATGTATTGTATAATTTCCTTAACAACAAACAAGGGTTCCAGCCCAAATAAGCTGAAACCCTTGTTTTACTAGTGCCGAGGACAGGGGTCGAACCCGTACGGTACTAAGTACCGTAGGATTTTAAATCCTAGAAGCCATTGGGACTCTAACTCCCTGTAGTGAAAATAAGGGAATCTAATCCGCAAAAAACCTTGGAGTATAGCGGTTTTTCGTGTTTTTCTTAGAGCCACGCGGATCTCCGATATGAATTAAAAAAACGTGAAATTTTTGCCTCAGGAGAGAACTCGGAAAGAACTAAGGAGAGAAATCCGGAGAGAACAATCAAAAGAACAGCCCGCTCCCTACCATTGACAAATGTTTGGAGCAATCCTCCAGAGAGGTTCTATTATGACCAAGACAACCATCATTACAATCGCCAATCAAAAAGGTGGAACCGGTAAAACGACTACAACCTACAATTTGGCTTGCGCCTTATCCACTGAAAATAAAAAGGTGCTATTTCCATTAATTTTTGTTTTAATACTTCAATTTTAGTATTACTTTCATTAAATAAAAATATTTCATCAACTTGAAAATCATTTATATGCTCTGAATAACTAATTAGTGCTAGATTCATACCTTCATCAAAACGCACACTCGGATATTTAATAGCATGGAATCCAGCAGCTTTAGCACAATCAGCAATAAATCTTGTAAAGACATAGTGAGGTTTGTGCCACCCCTCCCCTTCATTTGGGGAACTCATTAAGGATGACCATCTTATTAAGTTAATGATGTTTGACTCATGAACTTGCATTGTTAAGTCTAAGACTTTGATAGGTTTTTTTATGCGAATGTTTGCAATCATCACACCTTCTTGGGGTGAACGTAGTTCATGGAAGCATGTTTCTGGCTTCTCAGAAAGGTATAATACTTGTTTTCCAGCATGATTATATCTTCCCTCAGCAACCTTCTCTTTAGGAGGAGCAAGAAAGTCAGCTGCAGTATAAACAATTTCATTATTGAATATTCGGGCTCTGTATACTGCATCAGATAAAATCTCAGGATCAATAGTTTGAGATATATTAGTGATTTCTTGAAACACCTCAAGTGCAAAAGGATGTGCTAATAGTAAAAAAGGTGTCTCATATGCTATTTTAGCAATTTCTCCTATGAGTTCCTCAAATCCATATGGAACATTAAAGGGCATATTATAGGGATAGATGACTCCACGTAATTTTTGGTTACATCGAGGACATACTAAATCAGATGAGAATTGGTTGAATTCATCTTCAGTTATAAAATCACAGAACCGCATCATCGAATACAATGATGAAATTTGTATTGAGTAGGTTTGAAAATCCTGATCGTTAATATAGACACCCGGCCAGTATTTGATAAATTCATCTACACATTCTTCACAGCACATGATATCTGCTGAAAAAATCGAATCAAATTCTTCTGCAAAAACTAAATGAAAGAACTCTAGTTTATCCTGTAGTGTTATTTCATCTTCGATCAAAACCATCACCTTTCGTTTCTTAAACTTATAACGTTGGACAAGGTCGGAAGCGTCTGCCTAATAAACACAGTGTTCTTCTTGACTCATTGACTTATCTAAGTAAATTAATCTTACAATTTGAATGAAAAAAAGAATAGTATCCAACCGACCTATGCGCATGGGAAAACTTCTCAACTACTGATTATTTTATTGATGGCCAAACATTAATTGACTGATGATTAATCTGTAGCTGCACCATCAGTTTTGCTTCGATCAAAACGATATCTCTTCTGATCCTCTTTATTCACATAGAAGATGGACTGACCCTCGCAATAGAAACTCAAAGATAAGAGCAATGCCTGAAGGTTAGAATGGCTGCGGGCGCGAAGTTTCGCAGTGATTGATGAGGCAAGTATGATTATGCAAGTGGATGTAATACTCTCGCTGCATCGTCTCCAGAACGAAACCAAACAGCACCCCCTATTTTCCCGCCTCTTCTATAATCCGTTCGATGGTTTGCCGGGAAGGAGTTCTGGATACGGGCCAGCAAGGGAAATGGATAATTTAGGAATAATCCAGACCAGGATTTATCCTCAAAAATCAACCTAACATGAAAACCAACCATTTTTGTGACCCCCTTGCTCTAACTGTAAGCGTCCCAACTACAATTGATTTATTGGTTGAATAACATATAATGTAAGTTGTGTTATTCCAAACAAAATGGAGATGGTATTTA
The DNA here is from genome assembly GCF_056120445.1 of Paenibacillus sp. sgz302115. Taxonomy (NCBI): domain Bacteria; kingdom Bacillati; phylum Bacillota; class Bacilli; order Caryophanales; family Paenibacillaceae; genus Paenibacillus; species Paenibacillus sp. sgz302115. The sequence goes on along the minus strand of NZ_JBVYOK010000008.1, from coordinate 142,999 downwards.
TATGAAAGTGGTCATTGGAGCAGGGCAGATAAAGTATGATGGTTGGCTCAGTACCCAAGAAGATGAATTGAATTTACTATCTTTGGACAGTTGGATCAAATTATCTGCACCAGAAAGTATTGATGCACTCCTGGCTGAACATGTGTGGAGCATTTAACTTACGAGGAAGGGGTTACGGCTGCGAAGCATTGCTATCAGTTTTTAAAACCTGGTGGGTACATCCGTTGTGCGGTTCCCGATAAAAATTTCCGTAACGATTGGTATCAACAGATGGTTCAAGTCGGAGGTCCTGGACCAGCGGATCATCCTGCGGCATCTCATAAAATAGTATACGATGCTAAAACGTTTGTATCAGTATTTGAAATGGTAGGGTTTGAAGTAACGTTGTTGGAGTATTGCGATGATAACGGAGATTTTTATTATACATACTGGAATGAAACAGATGGGAAGATAGGGAGATCATTTCGATTTGATACAAGGAATTCTATTAATGAATTAGGAATGGTATCCATAATCATAGATGCAAAAAAGCCATTGCTAATAAAAAATAACACTTAAGATTTTGAATCGATTATTTGAAATTTTTAAGTATGTTCTTCAACCATCATATCCATAAATTGCCCCATTTCTCGGAAAACCTTGAGCCTAAAAATGGGGTGTTAGCCGTATCATTTGAATGTTACTTTAACGAATTGTTCTCTATCATATAAAAAGGAGGATAACCAATGATCTCTGATAAGTCATTGACTGAGATGGGAGTTATCAAGAGCAAAGATGGGGTATTTATTCCAAAAGATTTCTGTTTAGTGTCGTTGTTGAATCATTATCAAACCGAAGCCACTTCGCTAACTGATGAAGAACATAATGCCATATCGAATTTCCTCTTTCATCTGGAACTTGATTTGGGCATCTGTGATGGAACAATACCAAAATACTTGAAACAGAGAGTTGTTGAAGAGGACTAAATCTCTCATTTTGTTCTGAAACCCTTACAAGTCACCCTTGCACAAGGGACACTTTGAATGATGGAAAGTTCACTTTGCTGTAGCGCTCCATTCTGCCTCCCCACACAGAATTTTTAGCTTTTGTCTTGAGCTTTATTCAAGGGCTACTGTCGTAAAACCCTTATAAATCAAGGATGCCGAGGCCGGAGGTCAAACCAGTACGAAGGTCACGTGCCGCAGGATTAATAATTCTATGCTATAAATCCACGCTAATCTCCTAAATTTTTAAAAACAGTGTAATAAAAGATAGTAATATGGCAAAATAAAGCTATCGCTTTATATTACATTGCAGGATGGTGCTAATATGAAATTGACTGAAGTAACTATTGAAAACTTTCGATCAATTGAAAATGCAACTATTTCATTTGACCCCCAATGCAGGGTATTAGTTGGAAAAAACGAAGTGGGTAAAACTAATATACTAAAGGCATTAATGACACTTAATCCAGACACACCAATCACTCAAATCGATTTGAGAGAAGGTTTGCCCGAAGAGGAGATAGTGGAGAAAGGAGAAGTCAACTTTATTTTCACCTTAGAGCCTAATGATAAAAACGCTATCTTAAATTTGATAAAAGATTCGGTATTGGCCGTAAAAACAAATTTTAACAATATGCTTATAAAAAATAATAAAAATACATCTTTAGAAAAATATTTTCTCGATCATTTTAATGAAGGTTTATTATGTGTTAACATACCAAGCGGTAAAAGGTATGAGACTTACTGGGATATTTCGGTAAAATATGAAATTCTAACACATTGGAAAAGACCTAAGAAGGGAACTCAATACTCAATAATTGTAGACGAAGCCCAAGTCTCACTTGCAAACTATCAATTTATCAATATAAGGGAACACCCAGAGGTCCCTTTAGATTATCTAGAGGATGTTACACTTGATTATATTAATGAGTGTTTAGGCTCAAAAGTTTCACAATTTGTAAAAGCAAATAAACCGGAGGCTCTCCTATGGTCTTATGATGATAAGTATCTCTTACCTTCATCAATAGAACTTAGTTCATTTCGATCTAATCCAGATTACTGCCTACCACTTAAATCAATGTTTGAACTTGCAGGTGTAAGTAAAATTACTGAACAAATAGATCAAGCAACCAGTAAGAATAAAGTTGGCTTTAGAAACTTATTGGATAGGGTTGCTAAACGAACAACAGATCATTTTAGAAATGTTTGGAGCGAATATAATAATGTTGAATTTGTTTTAAGTCCCAATGGTCAATACATAGATGCTGGTATTAAGGATAATTTTAATAGTTTTGAACTATCTCAGAGGAGTGACGGATTTAAAAGATTTGTGTGCTTTCTTCTCTTTATATCAGCTAAAGTAGAAAGCGAAAAGATGAGAAATACCCTTCTTCTGTTTGATGAACCCGATCTAGCTTTACACCCATCTGGACAAAAATACTTACGTGAAGAAATGTTCAAAATATCAAAAAACAATTATATTGTATATAGTACTCATTCTATTTTCATGATTGATAAAGAAGAAATATCACGACATTTAATAGTCGAAAAAAAACAAGAAAAAACTAATATTAAACAAGTTGATGAATCAAACTTTGTTGATGAAGAAGTAATATTTAATGCACTTGGATTTTCTGTCTTTGAAACATTAAAAAATAATAATTTTATTTTTGAAGGATGGAAAGATAAAAGCTTGTTTAATCTTGCATTAACGAGGGTTCCTGAAAGGTATAAAGAAATTAAAAGATTAAAGCAATTTGGTATGTGTCATGCAAGAGGGGTTAAAGATATAAAACATATTGCCAATATTCTAGAACTTGCTGGTCGAAATTATATAATTATCAGTGATAATGACAATCCGGCTAGAGAAAAGCAGGAGGAATTTGTTGATCTTAGAAAAAATGGAAAATGGAAAAGGTATGATGAATTAGCTAATGGAGAAAATATTAGAACCGTAGAAGATTTTATAAAACCTAGTTGTTTTGTAAAGGCCATTGATAAATTACGATTGGAACATTTATCTCTTCCACTTACAACAGAAGATTCATTTATTAAATCATCCAAAACTATCCTATTGGTTTTAGAAGATGAGCTAAGGAATGTTATAACTGATAGAGATGAAAGAAGAAAGATGATAGAAAACATTAAGAATGAAGCCTTTGATAATTTATCTTTAAAAGATATTAAAGAATCCTATTATCAAATGATTTTCAATCTGCATAATGAGATTAGTTAGACTCTAAAAACTTTTTTATTTATATCTATAATATAAACTCTTTCAAGAATTTGTGATTAAACAAGCACTGAAAAGGAGTACTGTCGTCAGGGTTCTGTGCGTTGGATAGTTAATTCTAGACACACAGAACCTTTATCTTTTGGCAGGAGCTTTATTCAAGGGCTATAAAAAAACCTTGATTTCTCAAGGCTTTAACTGTAGTGCCGAGGGCGGGGGGAGGGCGAACCCGTACAGTACTCATGTACCGCAAAATTCTTGAACTTATCAATATAAAATTTATTTAGAAGAATATTTATCCGTCTAAAAGAAAAGCACTCTCCCAAGTACCATCTATTCTCCCGGCACATACTCAATCAAATCCGACAGCTTGCATTGAAACGTATCACAAAGTTTGAATAGCGTCACCAACTTAACAGTCTCCAGTTGAGTTTCTCTATAAAGTTTGTTAATTGAATTTCGGCTTAGACCCGATTTTTCCATTAATTCAGTGATGTCGTTTATACGATGTTCTGCCATTAGAACTCTTAAATTACTTTTCAACAAAATGTTCCCCTCCAACTATAACCGATCCTTTGATTCGCATTCGGCTTGAAGTGATGTACCGTGAACTATCAAACACCGCTCCTATCTATAAATTGCTACTACAGGAAAGTGATCAGCACTTCCAGCAACTTAGAAACGCCCTGCCGGAGGAACAGCGAAACACTGCATTCCTGTATGAGGATGCGCAGGTGTCGCTTCAAGCCATTCTTGAGCGCTCCATCTATTTACAGGGATTTAAAGATGCTCTTTATCTCTTCAATGAACTACATCACATGCTTAATTCGATCCTAGATTTACATTATCCTTTTTTAAGCCTACGTGCAAAGAAAAGGCGCATTCACTTGAATGCGCCTTCCACTGTAGCTATGGATGCCGAGGACGGGGGTCGAACCCGTACGGTACTCACGTACCGCAGGATTTTAAGTCCTGTGCGTCTGCCTATTCCGCCACCCCGGCATGTATGTGCGTAGTTAACGCGACAAGTAATATCATATCATGTATCCTGTGGATGCGCAATCATAATTTCCATTATATTTTGGTTACAAAAAAATGGCCCGATCAGCTGGTGCTGATTGGGCCGTTTGTGGGCCTACTATTGGCGGTCGCGTTCGCCGCTTCTGCTTCTCATGCCGGCCAGACCGAGCAGACCGATCAATCCGATCCAGCCCCAGTTAGAGCTGGTTCTCGCCACAGGGGCGGTCGTGCTGGTTGTGCGGTATCTGCCGGTTGGTGTGGTATTGGACAGTGGAGAGACGGTGGTGTTATCTCCATAGCGGACTCTGTCCTGCACGATGGTTTCATTTCTGTGCATGGTTCCTGTGGTCTGATTCATCATGGTATTGCCTTGCTGGTTCATCATATGGGTGCCGTCTCCGACAACCGATGATGCATTTCCGACTCCGAGCAGACTCATGGACAATATTGTACCGCAGGTAAGGCTGGTGATCAGCTTGTTCAAGATGGTATGCCTCCTTTTGTAATTTTCGCTGATAATTTTCCCCTGCGGTGCATTTACTATGCAGACAAATTTATTGAGTCACTACATTTACTGTCTTGTTTACAGGATCATAAGCCACCTTGGCGCCAAGTGCTTCAGCCAATGCCCGTATCGGGACATAGGTGGTTCCATTATCCAGTACCCCAACCGTGAGCTTCGCCCCGTTCAGGTTGATCGTAATTTCCACACCCTTATTCACTTGATCGTCACCTCCGTTGATCCGGCTCAAGGCCATCTTCACCTGCTCAGCGCTTGGACGCTGGCCTGCTTTTAACTGTGCGGTGGTCAGTCCAAAAGCCATCTGCAAATGGGAATAATCCTGAAAAGAAGACCAGTCTCCGCCCCATTCGAGCCCCAGCTTTTTCGCTTCCTGCACCACCTCCTGCCAATCTGCCAGCTTATCACCGTCCCCGTCCCTTTTTGTATCCCAGGAGACGCTTTGGCCGTCCGGCAGCAGCAGCGCGAAATCAACCGCCAGGCCGTAATTATGGTAGCTGCTGCCTCCCCGCGCGTTAGTTACAATATCGCCCTTCTTCGTTCTCCCCTGTGCGTACAGCGCATTCTGTTCGGCAAAACTCCGCATACCTGCGGTAATGACGATTGGAATCCCCCTGTCGTAGCTTCGCTCAATCAAGACATTTGCGGCCGCCAGCAGGACAGGATGAAGACCGCCGAGCCGGGCTGCCGATTTTTGTGCCACCTGATCCAAAGTCAGCATCTCATCACCTCCTGGTATAGTTAATGCCTTGTTTCCCCAATTGCTTGTACGCTGTTCCCTTATTTGCAAAAGAAAAAGACCCCGAACACTCCGAGGCCTTAGCAGCTTACATATTATAAGGTGGACGTTTACCACCATCTAGCCGAAAAGATGATCAGTCCAATGATCGCAACCGCAATCAACAAATCGGCCACTTCTCTAAAAAAACGCGGAAACTCATTGTTCAGGAGCTTTTGCTCCTTTTCCTGATGCTTCAGCTTCATAGCTTCTTCCATCGCCCCGTCCAGAGGCGGCCTTGGCTCTATCATCATAAGCTTCCACTCCTCTCGCAGCGTTATCCAAATCATACCACATATTGCCGATTTTCTGGATGATTTTCGTATAAAAAGGCCAATATAATTGCGAAAGGTGGGAAGACCCAATGGACATTCACAGCGACAGCTACAAAGTGGCAGCGTTTGGCGATCAGGAGGACGCAGTGGAAATCATCCGCCAGGCCGAAGCAGAACTTGCCCGGATGAACGGTAATAAGGCGGTTACCTTAATCGCGTATGAGAAAACAACCACTACCCCCTATGGAGAATGATGATTATATTGCCGCAGCCGTTCTGCATCACACGATGTAAGCCTCGACAATGTCATCCACGTTAATCCATTTCCATTCCTCCGCCCACTGCAGCTTGAATTCACGCGAGTGGGTGTGAATGGAGGTCACAAAGCCGCTTTGCAGCGTATTCTCAGCAGAGTCGAACAGAACCACCGTTACCCGGACATGACTCCGCAGCGACAAAGCCAGCGTACACTCAATTTCCTCGAGCTTCTCCTTATCCAGTACCGGCTTGATGCGGTGCAGTCTCTCCCGTTCCTCACTAATCCTGCTGCTCACCCACTGGCCGTTTCCTTCCAGCTTCTTGCCCATTGCCGTTCCTCCTTCCAATCCATCAACGAACATATGTTTGTATTATATACGCAATACTGATGGTTAAGCAATCCTAAATATATGGCAGCAAAAATCGGACAAGCAGACTATGCCGGGGGCTGCAGCACTCCAAAAGACAGCAAAAAAGGCGCTCACAGTTTACGCTGTGCGGCGCCTTTTTGCCGGCCTGTCCCATGACCAGGATAGAAAATGGCTAACTCTTAGTGCATTCTTACTTCACGTCAGTTACCGTAGTCCTTGTGTCGGACTTGGTATTGGTTGTGGATTCTTTGTTCGCCTTAGTGTCTGTGGCAGCTCCCGTGACAGCTCCCGTACCGCTCAGCGTCTGTGCGTCCGTGCTGCTCTCCGCTTCGATCAGCCCCGCCGCGACTCTCGCTTCGTTCAGCTTGGAGATGCCGTACAGCATTGCCACATCTGCCTGCTTGTTCATATCATTGAACTCTTCTGCGGTAACATCGGGAGAAACCGCACTTTTCGAAGCTTTCTCCTTGATCGAATAGGCGCTCTGAAAAGCGATGATCGAATCACTTAACAGCTTTTGGATGTTCTCGGGCAGATTCTTGGAAATCTTCACATCCTTGACATCACCGGCAAGGTCGGAAGCTGTGTCCTGGAACTCATCTACAGCCTTCTCCATCTCCTTGTCCGTAGCTTTTCCTGTCGAATACGAGGTCAAGGTTGTGTTGAACGCCTCCAATGAAGATTTGCCCATTTCATCGAATTTCGTCATCTCATTGTAGAAGCTCTGTACGGTCTCCTGTACCTGTTCATGGGTAGCAGGCGCCGAACTATTATTGCCGCAGGCGCTGAGTACCACAAACGCCATTAGTAACGCTGCCAGTAAAGCTTTTCTCATAATTAATATCCCTCCATTTAACAGAATAATGGCGGGATAAGCAAAGTGCAAATAAAAATTATGTAAAAAGAGCTCAAATGAAACATATTTCTGCGTTTAAGCGTATTCAACAAGAGATATAATGATTTCAGCCTGAAATAAGAGAGGAAGATTCCTTATGCCTTATTGCACAAACTGTGGTGCGGAATACAAGCAAGGCGCCAAATTTTGCGGAGAATGCGGCGCAAACACCGGAGATGCTGCCGCAGCCCCGGCACACCCTACTAGGGCAGGAGCAGCCCCCGGCTCTGGCTCCGGCCCTGAAGTTGAGCTGTGGCAGGGCAAGCCGGCCGGCATCTCCGACCGCCTCAAAGGCATCGTACGCCTGAACACAACTACGTATACCATCACCAGCCAGCGGATTATGGTTAAGACCGGGCTGATCGGGAAGGACATCGAGGAAATCGAGCTGCTGCGGGTGAATGATTTTTCCGTGGAGCAGTCCATACCGGACCGTATTCTTGGCATTGGAACACTGACGGTATTCTCGGATGACGCTTCGTCGCCGCAGCTTCTTTTCCGCAAAATCCGCAAGGCCCAGACGGTGAAGGACATCCTGCGCAAAGCGGTGCGCGATGAGAAAATCGCCAACAATATCAGCTACCGCGAGCAGATCTAGCGCTATACTGGACTTTCCTTTTCAGGGAAGAAAAAACGCCCCGGCCGGAATTACGCCTTTGACCTGGCTGGGGCTCTCCCACATCAGAACCGCCCGCGCATCCCCCTGGTTCTCGTAATACTCCACCTTCAGCTCATGCAGCTTACCGGCGATCAGATTCACACTGCCCTTCCGTTCCTGTCCGCTCTGCTTGATCCAGCTGTCAATCACCAGCACGTCGTCAATCCAGACCCGGATGCCATCATCCGAAGAGGTATAAATCGTATAGCCCTCAGTATAGGCTGCACTCAGCCTGCCGCTCCAGCGCACCGAGAATAAGTCCGCGGAGATAGCGGGATCAGGAGCCGCCTGCTTCCAAATGAAGTTAATAGCTTCATCTTTACGGGTAAGCGCCGGTGTACCGCTAAGCGAAGCATTGTTGAAATATTGCCCGAACAGGCCCGGCATAGGTGCGGCATCCGGCAAAGAGGCATACTGCGCCGCCTTTAACTTATATTCATCTCTGGTGAACACAAAGGAATCATTCATATACGCTTTGATCACCGCATTGCTGTTCTTCTCAAAGAGCAGCTTGCCCCAGCTCATCTGGTAAGACCACTTATTCTGAGTTTTGGCCAGAACGGCCGGAGCTGGAAGCTCTGCATTTTCCCCGATGGCGATCAGCTTCCCGCACCCGAGCTTCCATAGCCTGTCATGGTGGCTGGCTTTGAAATCTGCGTTATAAATATCCAGCGCCAGCACATCCACGCTCCCGCTGCCCGGATAATAGCCTGCCGGCTCGTCGCACCATTCATTTTTGGCATTGGGACTCCATACCCACAGCAGATTATGCAGCTTATGATATACGGTGAACCGCTCGAACATCAGGCTCCACAGCCGGCTGTACGAGCTTTTTTGGCCCCACCAGAACCAGCCGCCGTTCATCTCATGATACGGACGCCAGAGCACCGGCACACCTGCATCGCTCAGTTTTTTCAAATATACGGCGGCTTTGTCCAAGTCCGAGATCAGCGCGTTGTACTGGGCAGTGCCGGGTGTAATATATTTGGCAAAATCCGCTTCGCTAAGGCTCATCTGGACATTCGACCACAACGGGGCTGTGCCCGGTAAACTTTCATGGTAGCTCATCGTCACAATACCGCCCGTCTTATGCCAGCGGATTGCGCTGTCTACCACGGCCTGCCGTTGGCTATCAATCTGATCCGCCGTCTGATTCTCTATTGCGCCCAGTTCATAGCCGTGAAGCGCGGCATATTGGCCGCTGACCGTTTTCAACTGGCCGCTAAAATCATCCGGGCTCTCCAGGTAATCATGCTGTCCGCTGATGATGCCTTGTCCCTGCAGGCGGTACAACGTCTTCAGCAGCCTCAATGCCGGAGGCGCAATCGCAGCATCTGCCGGAGCCATCTGCACATTCCGGAAGGCCGCCTGCCACTGCACATCGCCCACCAGACGTGATGCGGAGTCAAGCAAATCGCGCAGGATGCGCTGTTCCATGTACTCACCACCCCATAATCATTTTCTTCATAGTATGGGGATATTCGGGGCAATAGCACGGCGAACAGTCATGAAATTGTAATAAATATTCAGCACGAAAAAGAAGCCGCCCCCACATGATGACGCCCCCATTCATAACGCTTCTTAATGATCTCTTGAGCGGAGGCAATCAGCGTCTGATCCTCGATTGAAATCTCATATTCCATATGCTTCCCTCCCTATTATTACTAATTTCAGTATACCAAAGAGGGCTATTTTTGAGCTATACTGGTTAAATCTACGCTCACTGAAGCATAGTTCAAACATAACTTAGGCTTACCAAAACTTAAGAGTATGCTTTCGAAGTGAGTTTTGCGAAGTGATTCAAGAAGATTAGGCTTACCAAAACTTTAAGGGGGCAGCAAAGTGAAGTCCAAGAAAATCATCCCAAGTCTCATCATTATCGCCTTGCTTATGGCAGCCACTTACTGGTTCGAAGAGAAAGGACCGTCGCCTACCGGGCAGCCGTCCACAGGAAGCTCTGACGTGGTTCAGCTTGACTTTCCAAGCGACCGCTATCCAGAGACCGCCAAACACATCCAGGACGCAATCCGCAGCGGAGAATCCGCAGTCTGCACCATCGACCGGAAAGAGGCCGAGGAGAACCGCAAGGAATCCCTGAAAGGAGTACCGACCAAAAAAGGCTACGACCGCGACGAATGGCCGATGGCCATGTGTGAGGAAGGCGGTGCAGGAGCCGACATTGAATACATAACGCCAAGCGATAACCGCGGCGCAGGAAGCTGGGTTGGCAATCAGCTTGAGGAGCTGCCCGACGGAACGCGGGTAGAGTTCATGTTCAAATAGGCTACAGACCAAGTCCGGCCCCGGAGTGAATTTAATTTGTCCGCACGTCCGGGGACTCAACTAATCTCTCCAATGACCGCCGCCGTTACCGGAGAGATGTGGCTGTGGCTCGTGCTTTTCCCAGGCAAGCAGTATTACAGCAGTCTCCACAGGCAACGTTGGCAGCCACTGGATGTACTCCTCCCAAACCAGCTCCCGGCAGCCGGCTATTACTCCCGCTCTCGTCCGCCCGCTAAGCCGCATTAGCTCTGTCAAACTCGGCATCCTCCGGTAATGATTGCTGAAATGACACATAATCCGCAGCAGCTTGCGCGCCGTATCATCCAGCATGGCTCACCTTGACCTGTTTCCAGGCCAAAATGCTGTCCGCTCGAAAAACCCGTGGTCCTCCTGTACTTAGACAAGTAGCCCGGAGCAGCCCACCTTTATGCCCATGCACCTCTATTCTGCGCTGCGTAATCTTGCCCGCCTTGTCCTCGTATATGATTTCAATAACCTGACCGATCAGCTTTTCCATCTCTTTTGTGCTCACTTTAGCCCCATCCTTTCGATGAAACAGGAACATTTGTATGTATTATATGCGAACAAACGTTCTTTATGCAATAATACGCTAAGAAGGCGTAAAATGGGGGTGGTATATTATCCCAAATTCGGAGAGCCAGGGTGTTCTATATCTGTTACCGGGGGAAAAGGCTATACGGCCCCATGTCTGAGGCGGAAGCCTTGAAGGAATGGTTCGTACTTTCAGGAACAATCAAGGAATTATATATTATTGAAACTGACGCGCACACAGGTCGAACCAAACGCCAAATCGGACCTACATCCCGCAAAAAAAAGAAATAGCCCCATCTGGCATTAAGCCTGACAGGGCAGCATTCGCTAACAGCACAATTAGAAAATACAGGCGCTAGTGATAATTACCAGCAAAATGAACAAAACAAGAATCGCGCTTGTCGAAGTAAACGGGCTTACATAAGGAGTAGCTACTGGAGGACCTTGATTCACTCCACCGACGTTCCCGCAACCGCAACCATACTCTGCTCCCATTATTGAATTCCTCCTCTGTAATAATGACTACAGCACAGAATATGTAAAAGGCCAATTTGCCGTATGGGCCAATCGGTAAAGAAATACCCTTCACCTAATGAATCGAAGAAGTGCTGTCGATATACATTATGGAAGACTTTCACAGCACTAAGTAAGACAGAGGCTCACAAAACTTAGCGAATGCTTCCGAAGCGAGTTTTGTACGAAGAGATTTCTGGAGGCTATGCTCACAAAACTTTTAGGAGGTGCAGGATGGATATCGCCGCTTTATCCGTTTCGTTAGGCCAGGCATCGTTGCAGCAGGCTGTCGGGCTGCAGGTATTTAGCATCGCCAAAGATCAGGCTGAAGCTCAAGCTCAGAATATGACGCAAATGCTTGGGCAGAGCACGCATCCAAACTTAGGAAAAACACTTGATATTAAGGTTTAATTGATTTATCATTAGAGACATAAGAACACAGGTTCTCGTAACCACTAAGCCCTCTGGGCTTTTCTTTTGCCTATAAATACGAACACATGATCTTATATTGAGGTGAATAATATGTACTCCTATTATCAAATGACTACTCTGGAGAAGTGGACAGAGGATCTGTATGAGCGGCTGGACATCCGGCATCCGGCCCAAATATCCATTAAGCACATCTCTGAACGCCTGAATATCTGGGTTCATTATCTGGATGTAAGGAGCAAGTGTATCGAGGCTTCTGCCGGCATGTACAGTATGTTCCTCGACAGCCGTCTTCCCGCTGAGCTGCAGCGCCTCGAATTCCTGCATGAGCTCTGCCACCTGCTGCGCCATGCCGGGAGCCATACGTTAATGCCCGGGCATTTCAAACAAGACCAGGAGGATGAAGCCGAGCGTTTTATTCTTTATGCGGCAATGCCCTTCTCAATGATCTCCACCATGACCCTGCCTGAGCTACGTGAAGATGCTGTCAATGCGCTCGCAGCAGCTTTTCAGGTTCCTTGCGAGCTGGCTTTGCAGCGCATCGACCAGATCCAGCGGCGCGTGTTCCAGGGACAATTAATTGCCGTTATGGAAAGAAATGAAGATAGAAAATTAATCCACAGACATATTCGCTAAACGCCACGGAAATAATACAGGCATACACGTCATGAAATAAGCAACTCTAGGCTTAAGTTGAATTTATCCGTAAGGGGGAGCAGTATGGAGGCCAGCCAAGTTATCCAGCTATTAATGACCCACCCGGATTACAGCGTGGACGCAGTACACCCCGAAATCCCTGATTTTGTTGGCATTGCAACCATTGAAGTGGATCATGAAACCCAGACCTTTTCCATTTTGCTGCAGGAGCCCAATGAAGAGGATTAGAATGGTTGCATAGGAAGAGCACTTATATTTTACTCCTTCACAAAAAAGCGACCCCGCCGACACCCGGCAGGGTCAAAATGTATATTTAAGGGGATATGCATTTAATATAATCCCATTAGCTTAAGTTCTCATGAAATTCCGCTGAAGATAAGCTAAATCTTGTTCAAGGCTACGCACTTATGAATTGGATCACGCCAATCAAAAACAACACCAGAATCAATCCCAGTACAATCCACAGTATTGCTAAGGCCCATTTTTTACCGGTACGCGAAGACTTTGAGTAATTCTCTAATACATTAATACGGCGTTCCAGCTCCTGAATTTTCTCATCTTGCTCTGACATACGCAATCTTCCTCTCGATTAATGTGACTTGGAGGCATCTGCAAACCACTGTTCATGCAGCAGAGGCACTGTAATGCTATTGTCGATTTGACAGCAATACCTCACATCCTGTTCATACCCTCGCTCACGAAGCTCGCGCCCACTGGCAGATTCCCAGATCAGCTCCTGCAGGTTAGGTTCCGAGTATTCATAAGCTCCAATACAGACCTCCGCCTCGGGCGACTTGCTTCCGTGAAGCTGTGACAGAATCAGACCTGCAGCCAAATAATCTTCAATGCTGGGTCGCAGATTATTTTCTTGCTGGCTGACATCGATCCATTTCTCCCCGCAGGCGATCACAGTAATGTCTTTGTTCTGCTCCTGGCTGAACTGATTGGCAATCCGGGCAACAGCTGAGGCATTCAGCAAGCAGCCTATCAGAAGGGTAGGAACCTGTGAAGCTACGGATGTGCAGAGCGCCCCATTTACCGAGCATAATACAAAATTACGTGCCTGGTCTGCCGTTCCAAAAGATAAAGGTGACAGGGAATGCCCACCCTCTGTGACCGCTTCCGCTCTTCCCCATACGATCTCTGCATGTTTGGCTTTGGCAAAAGCTCTGGCTTCCTCATTAATCGGCGGCGGGAATGGAAATATTCTAGCTTGATGCTGGACCGCAGTCACCACCGTGGAAGAAAAGCTGAGCACATCCACGATAATTACAATATCCCCCCGCTGCGAAGCTGCACGTGCTCCTGTGGCCCCCCAATCCAGCTTGATCTCATAATTCGTCTGGTCAAAAAACAAGTCATTCCCTCCGTTCCTGTAAGAATTTCAGTCGTAGGGGATTATCCAATGTTTACATGTATTGTCGTTTTTATGCTCGGTCTATCCATTATCGCATTTGGCATATATGTGCGCAAACAACTTTTGGTATATCATATGAGCTATTTCAATCCGCAGCTTAGCCTTCTCTCATTAAAATTCTTTTTGCCATTATACTTAAATTAGCGTACATTCATCCGATATAGTTAATAGGTCTCATATTTCAAAAAATAAATCCGGGATTTTTAAATATTGAGGAGTGAAGATAATGCTAAAAGAACTAAAAATAGGGCTTGCAAAGAATCAAATGGTAAGCGTACATACAAAAGATGGGGATATAGTAATGGGGATTCCAGAGGATAGTTTTATGGAAACTAAAGTAAAGCTGCGGAATGGGCTGGCTGTTAGATACATACCTTACGATGACATTATTCATGTGATGAGAATAATACCTTTGCCGAAATATAAGTCCTCAAAACAGCAAAAACCCCTTGTTAGGCAAGGGGTTTAGTGAAGTGGGCAGCACAACACACCTCTGATCTTAAAATCCAGGACTAGGTCAAATTGGGTGATCGTTATTTGCTCTCGGTACCGTTTGGAGTACGCGAGTCTTTGGTCTGTCGGCTCCCACTCCTGCACTTCCAGCACTTATTCCGTATTCCGAGCTACTCCATAGCCTCGCTCACCGTAACTCCTCCCAATCTCATTTCGATAGTTATCATCTTTATTTCTACGGGAAAGCTCATTTTGGTTGCTAACGAAAAAACACCTCCGATGTTATCTCCCTATCTTACGACAAGGTTCCATTCTCTTGAAGGTGTTTTGATTTGTCTCACGTTATGGGGGCAGTCCCAATAAGGTTAACGGGGATATTCCTAATCTAATAATCTATTTTTGCATCTTAAATATTATATTGTTGTTATTATCTAATCCTATGATATTCCCAATGCTAACTTGAGTATTAAGTGGTAAAGTTCGAACATCTAAATAACTTCTTTTTGTTGCATTTAACTTCATAATTACATTGTTTTTGTCGCTATATTTAATTAACAACATATCTATAGATTTATTATTTATCATACCTGATATAGTTTTGAATTTGTAATCTGAATTTTTTAATTCTCCAACCAACATTAGTTTGGTAACTTCACTTTTAGTATCAACAACGGTATCTTCTTCTAGAAGAACTTGAGATTCATTTTGATTTTTGTAAATATAACTAATCCCTTCATGCTTTTTGTTATTATGCATGAAATAGAATTGGGCGAAAATATGATTATCTAGATAATTTTTAATATCCAAAATAACAAAACTGTCAATCGAACTATATTTGCCAGTCAAAAATGATTTGAGCAAGGCTTCATACTTTATATCCGAACTATCAGACACCTCAAGGGCGGTTTGCTCGGGTAAGCTTTTTTTCTCACTACAGCTAGTTAGGCTTATTATAGCTAGAATTAAAAATAAGTATATCTTCAGTCTATTCATAGGTTCTCCTGTGAAGAAAGGAGGAGGATAGCCCCTCCCCCCACCTTATTCTTATTTGTAAGTACCGGCGTAATGATCAACATACGACCAACCATCAACTTCTGTTATTGCATATTGATGCCACTGTGCACCTGCATTAACATAAATGGATAGTATACCCCAAGTCGCACTGAACGAACCGCTTACTTGAAATTGAACATCCATATAGCCCTGTACTTTTCCATTAGTGCCTGTTCCAGACTTTCTAGGATGGTTCGGAGATTCACTAGCTATGGTGACAACGCCATAAGATGCACCAGCACCACTATCGGAGAGAGGAGATACACTGAAGTTATATACTGCTGACTCTCCGCTACCAGTAACCACACCATACCATTGCCATTGAAAAACATCATTTAGCTTTGAATAGCCAGCTCCTGATGAAAATGACCATTCAGTCTTTGAAGTTATTTGTCTTACCTGCCCACTTGGCCATCCGTTGTTATAAAGAACACTAGGCTCAGTATCAATGAGACTTATACTATTCCAAGGTCCTGAAATATATGGGGTTGTGGAAAGAGTTGTGACAGCAGGAGCTTTGGAGGCACCATTTATACCGCTATTTATTCTTGCTATTTCTTCAGGAGAAAAAACACTAACTATTTTAGAGTTATCCGTTTCTACTATATTTTCGACGGTCGAGCTAATACGACTTCCATCTGGATACTCCATGGAAAAAGTTTGATCTGGGCTATCTGCTTCCTTAAAAAGGCTTACCAAATTTTGCAGATCAGATACACCTTCAAATCTAAGTCGTATTTCTGAAGATAACGCTGTTTTTAATGCATCAGGATTTAGTGCTAAAACTTCTTGTTGGAACTCCTTCTTGTTTAGCCTTACATAATCATCTGAGAAAGTCGTATTTGTAGACTTATTTTTTGGAAGTTCATAATTAATACCCTGCTTTTCCATTTCCTTAACCAGTTTATCAAGCTTTGCATAATAAATGGCATCTTCCAGAGAGATATTAGGATCTTTGATGATATCGTTGACAATTGATTGGTCATAGTTGTCGAGATTAATATGTAAGTCTTTAATACTTTTACTAGAATCAGCGTAAATATTAGGAGAAAGTGATAGTCCCAAGGCTAAAACCACTGTAAAAACGAAACCTTTTTTCATAAACATTACATCTGCCTCCCGAAATTTAGTGAAAAACTTACAAAATTAAATAACTACAACTTTTTCTATTTTTATCAACACACTCCTTTGAAACATCATGTAACCATCCATTATTATACATATATTTTCCAAATAAATCTATAATATCTCATATTTTTTCAACTTCAACCTAATTAACCCTATTGAGAGACCTGTATTCAGATAAGGAATATTCTATCGAGTGTTTCTGCCAACTGGTGACTGGTGAGGAAAAGGAGTTTGTTCATGGGGTTATATAAGTAACTGTTACTTGCCAAGATTCGAAGAAATAATTTGTAAAAGAATAGAGACATCCTTGTGTTCCCTTGTACGTTTCGTTCGTTATGCACGCGGTATACAGTTCAACTTCGGCTGTAACAGTCCGTGGTTTCCGGTGGTTCGGCGCGTGTATGATGCTTTCACCTGAATGGAATATTTCAACAACTAGCTCCCAGGTCTTGTCAACGACAAGGCTTGTTCCCGTGTCAAAACTTATACTTCTGAGGGAATAGAAAACCGTTACCACGCACCTCAGTTACAAAAAAAATCTATAATTTGAAATGCGTAAATCT
Source organism: Paenibacillus sp. sgz302115 (assembly GCF_056120445.1). Taxonomy (NCBI): domain Bacteria; kingdom Bacillati; phylum Bacillota; class Bacilli; order Caryophanales; family Paenibacillaceae; genus Paenibacillus; species Paenibacillus sp. sgz302115. Next base: position 125,960 of record NZ_JBVYOK010000008.1, on the reverse strand, counting down.
GGCATCACGGATTCAGGTATTTTACAGAAACCCTAATCTGCCCCTCTCAGAAACAAGAGGAACCCCAAACACAGCAAAAACCCCTTGCTAGGCAAGGGGTTTAGTGAAGTGGGCCCTACAGGACTCGAACCTGTGACCAATCGGTTATGAGCCGACCGCTCTAACCAACTGAGCTAAGGGCCCGGATCTAGGATTCCGTATATACAATGGCTGTCTGGAAAATAAATTGGTTGCGGGGGCAGGATTTGAACCTGCGGCCTTCGGGTTATGAGCCCGACGAGCTACCGGGCTGCTCCACCCCGCGTCAGTAATCATATTCAAACAGCGACAATAGATAATATACATCATATCCGGGGTTAAAGTCAAGGATGATTTTGGTTAATGTGATCAGGGAAGAAAGCGTACCCCATAACGGCCCTTGCGCGAACGATAAATTTCCACAAAACGCGGGTCATGATAGCCGTATATCCAGCCGTCCTGCTCCAGTCTTTTAGCCAGGCAGCCTGCTTGAAACCTCGTCCTGAACAGCTTTGCGAAGTATATCCAATTCATGATGCCTTCTTCTCCTTTTTCGCAAAATTAAGGTCCCTCTGGTTCTAAAGATATCATGCCCATTTTCCCAAAAATAAGCCGCCGGAATCCGGCGGCGGCTGTGTAATTTATGGGTGTGTTATTTTTTCGTCTCGCTTTTCTCAGGCCAGCTCTTATAAAGATCAAAGTACTTATTAGGGTCCTTCTGCAGCGTTTTCAGCATGAGATTGCCCTGCTTCTCCCAGGCTTGAAGCGCACTGGCGACAGTTCGTTTGCCTTGATAAACCTCAGTGAATAATATTTGCCCGGCATCGTTGATCTGGGTGATTCCGGGAAGGCGCGCCTGCAGACTGTCCATCGCCGGGTCATTTGCCGGCAGCGGCTTCTGGTTGTAGAACGGGGCAAGATCCAGACTCTTTTCCGGGGATTTATTATAATCTTTGCGCGCGGTCAGCTCGTAACGGTTATGGGCTTTGATTTTGGCGACCTCGTTGCTGTTGACGAATTTGATCAGATCCCAGGCATCCTCTTTGTTCTGCGCCATTGTATTGATCGCCATCAGGCTGCCAAGCGAGGTTCCCATAGCTACTCCGGGCTTTTCGGCAAAGGTAGGTACTGTAACGATGCCCCAGTCTACAGGCTGGAAGTTTTTAATGATGGATGCATTCCTATTGGCTGCCGTAATCTCATAGATGTAATTGTAATCCGCAACTACCATTGCAGCTCTGCTGGTCAGAAACAGGTCACCAGCTAAGGGAGTAACCTCATTCGGGTAGATAATCTCGCGCAAGCCGGGAACGATCTGTTTTTTTACTAAATTACTGTAGTCGGTCCAGGCCTTGCTCCAGGCGGGAGTATTCACGGTCATTTTTCCGCCTTTATTATCATACATCGCAAGCTGAAGCGGAGAAAGGTAGCTCTGCATATCCCAGAAGGGATCACCCGAGAAGCGGTTCATGGCTAATCCGTAGATGCGGTCTTTGACGTCTCCGGGACCCTTGGTGACCTTTGCCGCGACCGAGAACAATTTCTCCCAGGTCATCCCGTTCTCAGGGTATGCCACTCCGGCAGCATCGAATATCTTTTTATTGTAATATAGTGCACTTGATGTAAAGGCAGGCCCCAGCGCATACAGACTCCCCCTGCCCAATTCACGTATCCCCTCCAGAACCGTCGGGGCCATATTGCTGAGATCGTAATGATCACGGTCAATCAAAGGCTGCAGCGACTCTACCAGATTACCGTCAGCCATTCTCTTAAGCAGCGTACTGTCGCCGATAACCACATCCACCGGCTTATCACCGCCCATGATGGCCCGCATACTGGCCAGATTATCCTGACCCGCCTGGAGATTTTGGGAGTCAAAGCGTAGCTTATCTGTATCAATGGCCGTAACGAACTCCAGTTTGACCTCGGGATGCTGCAGCTCATAGAGATCGGTAAACTGCTGGCGGAAATAATTGTCGTCCTCCCCGCTCCACAAGCTCCCGATACGCAGCACCCGCTGGCCTTCAGAGACCTTGGAGCCCTCGGCGGCGACACTAATCCCCCCTGCAGATGTCAGCGGCAGCACAAGCGCCGTACAGATGCCAAGTGACAGCCAGCGTTTGGTTGCCGCCCTGATTCCCTTACTATTCATGTAAAAATCCCCTCCCGGCAAAATTCGTTCTCTCCCTTAACGGAAATGAACCTTTCCTATATTTAGCATTATAAAGATTTGTGCGGGCGGGGAAGTTACAGGCAGTTTAAAGATACACTACGATTTCTTCATAGGATGGGGGAGAGGGAGTAAGGTATTGAGGTGGGAGTCAGGGACAATCTTCCGTATATTATCAAAAAAATCCCCACCGAGGTGAGGATTTGAAGAGTGCTTATTCTTTGATATTATACGCCAAAGGACGCAGGATCTTTGCGCCACGCTTGCAACAGCGCTACATCTGAATCAGCAATAGTGCCTTGGGCGAGCGCCACATCAATCAGGGTTGTGTAGTTGGAGAGGGTCTGCAGCGGCACACCGGCAGCGGCGAAGGCTTCAGTGGCACGGTCCAGCTCATAGCTGAAAATAGCCAGCACGACCAGCGGAATGCCTCCCGCTTCCTGAACGGCCTGAGCAGCCTTGATCGAGCTGCCGCCCGTGGAGATCAGGTCTTCGATCACGATGACCTTTTGGCCTGGCTTGATCAAGCCTTCAATCTGGTTCTGTTTGCCGTGGCCTTTGGCTTTGTCACGGATGTAGGCCATCGGCAGGTTCAGCTTGTCAGCCACCCAGGCAGCATGCGGAATGCCGGCGGTAGCCGTGCCTGCAATTACTTCGGCTTCCGGGTAAGTGCTGGCAATCGTCTCAACGAAGGCATCGGCAATATAGCCGCGTACTTCCGGAAAGGACAGCGTCAGGCGGTTATCACAATAGATTGGCGATTTAATGCCGGAGGTCCAGGTAAAAGGGTCCTGCGGGCGCAGCGCCACCGCACCGATCTTCAGCAGGTAACGGGCAACTTGTTCACTTTTATTCAATAATGGGCTCATGCTTGGCTCATCTCCTCAATAATGGTAAGTGCGGCCTGGCGCGGGTCCGCCGCCGCTGTAATCGGACGTCCGACAACCAGGAAGTGGCTGCCCTGACGGATGGCTTGACCTGGAGTCATTACGCGGGACTGGTCATCCAGCGAAGCGCCTGCCGGACGAATTCCCGGTGTTACTGTGCGGAATTCCGGTCCGCAAGCTGCGGCAATCACTGCCGATTCCTGCGGCGAAGCCACCACGCCGTGCAGGCCAGCCTCAGCCGCGAGCTTGGCGTAGCGCACAACGGTATCTGTAACCGTGCCGTCAATACCGATCTCGGCATTCATCATCTCCTGGCTGGTGCTCGTAAGCTGGGTTACCGCGATAATGAGCGGAAGCTGCAGCGACGGATGCAGGCTGACTGCCTTCGATGCACCTTCCAGCGCCGCCGCCATCATTGTTTTTCCTCCAGCAGCGTGAACGTTGAACATATCCACTCCCAGCAGCGTCAGGCTCTCCGCTCCGCCGCGTACGGTATTGGGGATATCATGCATTTTGACATCGAGAAATACGGAATAGCCGCGCGCCTTCAGCTCTCTGATAAAGTCAGGTCCAGCCGCATAGAAAAGCTGCATGCCAACCTTCATATAACAAGGAATGCCTTCCAGCTTCTCGATCAAAAGTCTGGCCTGGGCCACATCCGGCACATCGAGGGCGACCATTAGGCGTCCTGCCATTTCCTTATGCTTCCCGACTTGCTGATCCTCTTCTTTTGCCATAGTACTACCCGCTCCTAACCCATGCGGCACACCGCACGGCTTGTTGATAAAAAATAAAGTATCCCAAGGCCCCGGGCACAGCGGAACGGTCTGCGCTAACGCAAACCGTTCCCGTTATCCCGCCTGTAGAGGCCGGGCTATGCTTCGATAGATTATTGTCCGACAAAGGCCGGCATCGACTGCGACGAGAAGTTGATCGTCTGCAGCATTCTCAGCAGCGCGGTCACGGTATCAAGCGAAGTCATACATACGACGCCGTTCTCCACCGCTTCCCGGCGGATGCGGAAGCCGTCACGCTCCGGCGTTTTGCCTTTGGTCAAGGTATTGAAGACGAAGTTGGCTTGCCCGCCGCGAATCAGATCGAGGATGGTCGGCTCTCCTTCATCCAGCTTGTTGACGTTCATCACGTTCAGGCCTGCCTGTTCGAGGGCAAGCGCTGTGCCGCCGGTGGCAATGATTTTGTAGCCCATGGCGTGGAAGCCTTTCATCAGCTCTACCGCTTCCGCTTTGTCTTTGTCCGCTACCGTAACGATGATGGCGCCGGTTGCCGGAATCTTCATTCCTGCACCGATCAAGCCTTTATACAGCGCTTTGGCGTACAGCTTGTCGCGGCCCATAACCTCGCCGGTCGATTTCATTTCCGGTCCGAGTGTAGGCTCTACTCTGCGCAGCTTGGCAAAAGAGAACACCGGCACTTTTACCGACACATAGTCGCTCTCAGGCCAGAGGCCCTCTGTATACCCGTCTTCCTTCAGCTTGCCGCCGAGAATGACCTTGGTGGCAAGATTAGCCATTGGAATGCCTGTTACCTTACTCAGGAAAGGAACCGTACGCGAGGAGCGCGGGTTAACTTCGATGACATACACTTCATTTTGATAGATAACAAACTGGATATTCACCAGCCCGATGGTCTTCAGTTCTTTGGCGATCTTGATGGTGATGTCCGCAATCTTCTGCTTCAGGTCTTCATTCAGATACTGTGGCGGATATACGGCGATGGAGTCGCCAGAGTGAACCCCTGCGCGTTCTACATGCTCCATAATGCCCGGGATAACCACCGTCTCACCGTCGCAGATGGCATCAACCTCAACCTCTTTACCGAGCATATAACGGTCGATCAGGACCGGATGCTCCGGATTGACCTTCACCGCTTCAGCCATGTAGCTCAGCAGCTCAGCATCGTTGTAGACAATTTCCATTGCACGGCCGCCCAGCACGTAGGAAGGACGGACCAGAACCGGATAACCGAGAGATTGCGCAGTTTCTACGGCCTCGTCGATGTTGATGACCGTCTTGCCCTTAGGTTGGGCGATATCCAGACGGGCCAGCAGCGCTTCGAACTTCTTGCGGTCCTCGGCTTCGTCGATGCTGTCCAGGCTGGTGCCCAGAATATTCACACCCGCAGCGGCCAGCGGTGCAGCAAGGTTAATTGCCGTCTGTCCGCCGAACTGTACGATAACGCCAATTGGCTTCTCCTGGGCGATTACGTTCATAACATCCTCGAAGAACAGCGGCTCAAAATACAACCGGTCCGAGGTATTGAAATCCGTAGACACAGTCTCTGGATTATTATTGATAATTACGGCTTCATAGCCGGCATTTTGGATTGCCCATACCGCATGCACTGTAGAGTAGTCAAATTCAATCCCCTGGCCGATGCGGATCGGACCGGAGCCGAGCACGACTACCTTCTGCTTGTCGGAATGAATAACCTCATTCTCCGTCTCATAAGTCGAGTAGTAGTACGGTGTGGAAGCTTCGAACTCGGCTGCGCAGGTGTCTACCATTTTGAAAACAGGAGTCAGCCCTTGCTGCAGGCGCAGCTCGCGAACGTCGGATTCCTGTGTCTGCTTAAGGCCGGAACGGCCCTCTGAGCGAATCTCAGCAATCGCCCGGTCGGTGAAGCCCTTGCGCTTCGCTTGATAGAGTGTCTCCGCCGACAGCGTTTCTTCGCTGCGGAGCACCTCTTCAAAGTTCACCAGCCCTTCGATCTTGGAAAGGAACCACCAGTCCACACTTGTGATATCCTGAATCTCCTGCAGATCATAACCGCGGCGGAACGCCTCGGCGATCAGGAACAGGCGCTCATCGTCTGCCTTCGCCAGTCTTGTGCGCAGCACGCTGTCCTCCAGCTTCTCTGCACCCGGGAGGCGGAAGCGGTGAAGGCCGATTTCCAAAGAGCGGATAGCCTTGTGAATCGACTCTTCAAAGGTACGGCCAATCGCCATTACCTCACCGGTCGCCTTCATCTGCGTGCCCAGCTTGCGGTTCGCATAGATGAACTTGTCGAACGGCCAGCGCGGAATTTTGCTGACGATATAGTCCAGGGTCGGCTCGAAGCAGGCATACGTCTGGCCGGTAACCGGATTAACGATTTCATCCAGCGTATAGCCGAGGGCGATTTTGGCCGCCATTTTAGCAATCGGGTAGCCGGTCGCCTTGGACGCCAATGCCGAGGAGCGGCTGACACGCGGGTTCACTTCAATGACATAATATTGATAGCTCTGCGGGTCCAGCGCGAACTGCACATTACAGCCGCCTTCGATATTCAGCGCACGGATAATCTTCAGCGAAGCGCTGCGCAGCATTTGATATTCACGGTCGGACAAGGTCTGGCTTGGCGCTACAACGATACTGTCGCCTGTGTGCACGCCGACCGGATCGAAGTTCTCCATGTTGCAGACCACGATACAGTTGTCGTTCGCATCGCGCATAACCTCATATTCAACTTCCTTCATGCCGGCGATGCTCTTCTCCACCAGACATTGGCCAATCGGGCTGTAGCGGATACCCGCTTTGACGGTTTCGCGCAGCTCATCTTCGTTGTCGCAAATCCCGCCGCCGGTTCCGCCCAGCGTGTAGGCAGGCCGCACGATCAGCGGATAGCCGATTCCGGCTGCGAAGTCCATAGCTTCTTCCACACTCGTGATAATCGTGCTCTCCGGTACAGGCTGCTCCAGCTCACGCATCAGTTCGCGGAACAGATCACGGTCCTCCGCCTTCTCGATGGACTCTAGCTGCGTACCCAGGAGCTTCACATTCTCCTGCTCCAGTACGCCTGCACGCGCCAGCTCCACAGCCATATTCAGGCCGGTCTGTCCGCCCAGGGTCGGCAGCAAGCCGTCCGGACGCTCCTGGCGGATAATTCCAGTAACGAATTCAAGGGTAATCGGCTCGATGTATACCTTGTCGGCCATATTGGTATCGGTCATAATTGTGGCCGGGTTGCTGTTGATCAGCACAACCTCCACGCCTTCTTCTTTGAGGGCCTGGCAGGCCTGTGTTCCGGCATAGTCGAACTCGGCGGCTTGGCCGATGACAATCGGCCCGGAGCCGATGACGAGGATCTTTTTAAGCTTATCGTTCTTTGGCATGTTATAGAGCTCCTTTCACGGCTTCAAGCTGCGGTGTAATGGTTGGGGCCGTGATTCTGGCGTTAGCCGCAAGCTGCGCCTGTCTAGTAACGGCAGGTCTTTTGGCTTTATGGTCGGCAATCATTTGCAGGAAACGGTCGAATAAATAACTGCTGTCATGCGGTCCCGGTGCCGCTTCCGGATGGTACTGCACGGAAAATGCGGGGTAGCGGGTATGCTTCAAGCCTTCAATGGTCTTGTCATTGTTGTTAATATGTGTAACTTCAAGCTCGGTGCTCTTCACGGATTCCTCGTTAACCGTGTAGCCGTGGTTCTGCGAGGTAATGAAGCAGCGTCCGCTCTCTAGCTCCTTCACCGGATGGTTACCGCCGCGGTGGCCGAATTTAAGCTTTTCTGTATCCGCGCCACAAGCGAGTGCGAACAATTGATGGCCCAGGCAGATCCCGAAGATTGGATATTCACCGAGCAGCTCGGAAATTGTCTTCACAGCATGAGGGACATCTTTCGGGTCCCCAGGGCCGTTGGAGAGCTGAATGCCATCCGGGTTCAGGCGGCGGATCTCATCAGCTGTTACATCATGCGGCACGACAACGACATCACAGCCGCGGTTGTTCAGCTCGCGCAGGATACCCGTCTTTGCGCCGTAATCGACAAGCACGATCCGTTCCTTGGTGCCCGGGCTGCTGTAGGTTGTAGTGGTAGAAGTGCGGGCAACCTGGTTGCGCAGCTCTTCAATTGAAGTGTCGCCCATCATCTCCATCAGCTCTTCCACACGTTTGTTAGAAGTGGTCAGAATTGCTTTCATAGTGCCGTAGTGGCGGATAATGCGGGTCAGCATCCGTGTATCAATCTCGCTGATTCCGGGAATGCCGTATTCCTTCAGCAAGTCGTCCACACTGTATTCAGCGCGCCAGTTGCTTGGAACAGCCTCATGGCGTCGTACGACAAAGCCGTGCACAAAGGGACGAACCGATTCAAAGTCATCCCGGGTAATGCCGTAGTTTCCGATCAGCGGATAAGTCATTGTGACGATCTGTCCGCAGTAGGAAGGGTCTGACAGCACCTCCTGATAACCTGTAATCCCTGTGTTAAAAACAACCTCGCCCGTCTTTTCGCCTTCCGCACCAAATGCGGTGCCTGTAAACAGCGTACCGTCCTGTAGCAGCAATCTTGCCTGCATTCCCTTCCACTCCTTCTTGGTTCTGTAGTCTGATGCTTATGTCTTCCATGTCTGCCGGAGTGTGCGCGCGAAAATGCCGCTGTATGTTCACCTGCCCCATACAGCCGGCAGCTCCGCTCCACCAGTCCGTCAGTTATTCTTCAGTCCATACGGCTCGGCCGTCTACCCATGTCTTAACCGGCCAGCCTTTAAGCTTCCATCCGCCAAAAGGAGTGTTGCGCCCTTTGCTCGCAAACGAAGCAGGATCTACTTCCTTCTCTGTCGTCAGATCAATCAGTGTCAAGTCCGCTGGTGCGCCAACCGTAAGGCTGCCTGTGTTCAGCCGGAAAACCCGGGCCGGATCAGCCGTCATGCGCTGTACCAGCAGCGACAGGTCCCATTTGCCTGTTGCCACAAAAGCTGTGTACAGCAGCGGGAATGCCGTCTCAAAGCCGACGATGCCGAACGGCGCAAGCTGCATGCCCTTGGCCTTCTCTTCTTCACTGTGCGGCGCATGGTCAGTGACGATGATATCAATCGTGCCGTCCAGCAGACCGGCGATGCAGGCCTCTACATCGCGGCGCGAGCGCAGCGGCGGGTTCATTTTCCAATTGGCGTCCATGCCGGGAATGTCTTCCTCTGAGAGCAGCAGATGATGCGGGCATACCTCAGCGGTTACCTTAATGCCGATCTCCTTCGCCTGGCGGATCAGCCGGACAGATTGCTCTGTGCTGACATGGCAGACATGGTAGTGAACACCTGTTGCTTCAGCAAGCAGAATATCGCGGCCGACATGAATCGCTTCCGACTCATTAGGAATTCCCTTCAGCCCGTGCTTGTCGGCAAAAGTGCCTTCGGCTACCGCGCAGCCCTCAACCAGCGAGTTGTCCTCGCAGTGGGCAATTACCGGCATATCCATCCCCGCGGCGATCTTCATCGCATCCTTCATCATCTGGGCGCTTTGCACGCCTACCCCATCATCCGTGAACCCGATTGCACCAGCCTCCTTCAAGGCGGCAAAATCAGTCAGCTCACGTCCAAGCTCATTCTTGGTAATCGCTGCATACGGCAGCACCTTCACAAGTCCTGCTTCACGCGCTTTATCCTTCACGAACTGCACAATCTCCGGGCTATCCGTTACCGGCCGCGTGTTCGGCATACAAGCAATTGTCGTAAAGCCGCCCTTGGCAGCCGAACGGGCCCCGGTCTCCACCGTTTCCTTATGCTCAAAGCCAGGCTCGCGCAGATGCACATGCATATCAATCAGTCCCGGAATCAGCAGCTTGCCATTAGCGTCAATGATCTCTCCTGCTTCGTCTACAGCCTCGATTTCGCTCTCGATTGCGGAGATAATCCCATCCTGCACTACGATATGTTTGCGCTCCAGCACGCCTTTCTCATTCAGTACACTGGCATTCTTGATGATCACGGTTCTGATTCTCCTTCTACCCGCAGGCCACAGCCGCGGGCTCTGTAGTTATTATATAATAAAAATTCATCTTTGTGTATATTTATTAAAATAGAAGTTGTCAGGTTTTTTAGTGGATCGCTCTTTCCATTACAGCCATGCGTACCGGCACTCCATTAGCCATCTGAGGAAAAATCCGCGATTTGTCGCTTTCCACCACTGCATCGTCAATTTCGACGTTCCGGTTCACCGGGGCAGGGTGCATGATGATCGTATTCTTGTCCAGCTTCGCGGCGCGCTCTTCGGTAAGTCCATACTGCTTGCGGTATTCTTCCGCCGACTGCAGAATCCCTGTAGCATGACGTTCAAGCTGTACGCGCAGCATCATGACCACATCCGCTTTCAGCGCTTCCTCCATGCTGACGTAAGGTGCGAATTCGGCAAGCTCAGGAGCCTTCATGCTGTCCGGGGCACAGAACTGCACGTGAGCACCCATTTTCGTTAGTCCCCACAGGTTGGAACGGGCTACCCGGCTATGCATAATATCTCCGATGATTGAAACCTTTAGGCCCTTAAACTCTCCAAAATTTTTGCTCATCGTATACAGATCCAGCAGCGCCTGCGTCGGATGCTCGTTGTTGCCGTCTCCCGCATTGATCAACGGAATGGATACCTTCTCTGCAAGCTGCTGCAGCACACCCGCAGGCTTCAACCGCACCACTCCGGCGTCGATTCCCATCGACTCCAGCGTGCGTACGGTGTCGTAGATCGACTCGCCTTTTTCAACACTAGAAGCAGCAGCCGTGAAGTTAAGCACTTGAACGCCAAGCCGTTTCTCAGCCATTTCAAAGGAAAACCGGGTACGCGTGCTGTTCTCAAAAAACATATTCGCCACAAAATGCGATCTCAGCACCGGTGTCAGCTTCTCGGCCTGATTGTCCCAGTAGGCCGTTCTGTTCAAAAGCTGCAGAATCTCCGTCCGGTCCAGATCCTTTATTCCCAACAGACTGCGTTCCTTCACCTTGGTTGCTGTCATCATGTTATCGTTCCTCCCGGTTGGAAATAATGTATACCTCGTCCTTGCCATCGAACTCAGTCAGCGCCACTTCAATCTGCTCATGCCTGGAGGTAGGTACGTTCTTGCCGATATAGTCGGGCCGGATCGGAAGCTCCCGGTGTCCACGGTCCGCCAGTACAGCCAGCTGAATCATCCGCGGCCGTCCGCAATCCATCAGCGCATCCATCGCGGCGCGGATTGTGCGTCCGGTGTATAGCACATCATCGAACAAAATCACTTTTTTGTCGTGGATGCCTCCGCAGTTAGCTGGCAGCGTCAGATTGCTGTTCACCACCGCAAGGTCCATAGCTTCGCGGTTGTCGCCACCCTCACGGTCATCGCGGTAATGCGTGATGTCCAGCTCGCCGTAAGGAATTTCGACTCCTTCAATCTCCCTGATGCGTTCCGCAATCCGCTGCGCCAGATATATCCCGCGTGTGCGGATGCCCACCAGCAGACAGTTCTCAATACCTTTGTTCTTCTCCAAAATCTCATGGGCAATGCGTGACAACGCCCGGCGGATTGCCGTTTCGTCCATAATGACATTTTTCTCAGTAACCATAATCCCTGCCATCCTCCTGCTTGATCGCCTGTTCAAGTTCCCCGGATAACAAAAAACTCCTTGCCCAAAGCAGGCAAGGAGTGAAATCCGCAGATTCAAAAAGATGGCGTGTCCGCGCGCAGAGAAAGACCCTCCGTACACATACGGATTCCTCTCTAAAGTCGCGAACCTCGATTCACGTTACCTTGCCAGCCTCACGGGACTGAATTAAAGGCGCATATTCAACTAAAAGAATTATGACAGATGTTGTGGCGGGTGTCAAATGGGTGAAGGAACAAAAAACATAGTTTGTTATGGTGACGGCCGCAGCTGCGGGGAATGTTTGGACTTCCGGCCGCTGTTAGGTTTGGATTTCTTGATTTTATTCCGCTGTCTGCGGTAGAAATCCAAACCTAAAGGCGGACGCTACGCTCCTACAGTTCCAAACTTCCCCTCCACTGCTTACACCATACAATTTGGTTTTTAGTTCAAAGGATAGAAGCAAAAAAAAGCTGCCGCAGATTTCTCCGCGGCAGCTTTTGAGGAAAGCAAGTTAATTAAAATTCAAATTCAACGTCGCTCAGGCGGCGCTTGATTTCGGAAATGACACGCTTCTCTTCCTCTTCGCCCTTGGCGATGAAGGTGACGGAGAAACGGACGAATGCACCGGCATCATCCCAAGGCACGGTGGAGATCAGCTTCTCGCGGATGAGGTATTGTGAGAAATCCTCACCGGATTCAAAGCGGCGTCCGCCCTTAACACCTTTCGGTGCAGCTACGTAGAGGAAGAAAGAGCCCTTAGGCTTCTCAGCATGGAAGCCCAGGCTGTTCAGCGCGTCTACCAGCATGTTGTGGCGGCGGGAATACTTGTCGGCAATCGCTTCGGTGATCTCTGGATGGGCGAGGCCGTAGGCTGCTGCCTTTTGAATAGCGATGAATTGACCGGAGTCATTGTTATCCTTCACATCGCTGAACGCTTTGACAACGAGCGGATTACCGGCTACGAACCCGATTCTCCAGCCTGTCATGTTGTAGGATTTGGACAGGGAGTGCAGCTCTACGCCGACATCCTTCGCACCAGGCACAGACAGGAAGCTAAGAGGCTTCAAGCCGTCATATGTCAAGGCAGAATATGGAGCATCGTGAATAACTACTACATTATATTTCTTCGCCCAGGCTACAACCTCGCTGAAAAATTCTGGAGTTGCGCTTGCGCCTGTCGGATTGTTCGGATAGTTCAGGTAGAGCAGCTTTGCCTTATGGGCAACGTCCTCAGGAATAGAGTTCAGGTCAGGCAGGAAATTGTTTTCCTTCTTGAGCTCCACTGAGTACACTTGTCCACCCAGATATTTGGTGTGGGTGCCCAGCACCGGATAACCCGGAACTGTCATGATGGTAATATCGCCCGGATTGATGAAGCAGGATGGCAGCATCGCCAGTGCCGGCTTCGAACCGATAGAGTGCACAACCTCAGTAACAGGGTCGATGCCTTCCACACGGAATACTTCCTTCAAATAAGCTGCGGCAGCAACTTTAAACTCTGGAATCCCGTTGTCGGAATATCCGCGGTTTTCTTCTTTGGCAGCTTCGGCAGCAAGCTTCGCAACAATGCCTCCATCCGCCATTTCATCCGGTTCACCAACACCCATATCGATAAGCTCAATATTCGGAAAATCCTGCTTCGCCGATGCTTTGGCGCGTTTGATTTTCTCAAATTTGTAGATGGCTGTGTCTTTGCCATAGTTCGCACCGCCGATGCGGTCCGCAAAATTAGTCTGAATAAAAGTATCCTGATATTGTTCAATACTCATAATCTTCATTTCATCTCCTGGTTTGTATTATTCTCATAATCTAAATATGAAGCAAAGCTGCCTTCAAAACCATAGATTTATAATCACTTAATTTGTATTTATCTGCTGCGCAGCATGAACAGCACTTCTTCCATATCCGCCGGGATTGGCGCACTGTACTCCATATATTCACCGGTGGAAGGATGCACAAATCCCAGTACAGCGGCGTGCAAAGCTTGTCCGTTCATCGTGATCCCCTTGCTGCGTCCATAGACCGGATCGCCAACGAGCGGATGACCGATAAACTTCATATGCACACGGATCTGATGGGTACGTCCGGTTTCGAGCTGCAGCTCCAGCAAGGTGCAATCCCCAAATCGCTCCAATACGGTAAAATGGGTCACGGAACGTTTACTGTTCTTCTCCGTTACCGTATACAGCTTGCGGTCATGCGAATCACGGCCGATAGGTGCATCCACCGTTCCCTGATCATGGGACAGATTGCCGTGCACAATCGCTATGTATCGGCGTGTTACACTATGCTCCTTAAGCTGGGCGGCGAGTGAAGCGTGGCTCAGATCATTTTTGGCCGCCATAATCAGCCCTGAGGTGTCCTTGTCGATTCGGTGCACAATGCCCGGACGGATCTCGCCGTTAATGCCGGACAGATCCTTGCAGTGATACATCAGCGCGTTGACCAATGTGCCGGAAGGGTGACCAGCCGCCGGATGCACGACCATGCCGCGGGGTTTGTTCACCACAATAACATCGCTGTCTTCATATGCCACTTCAAGCGGAATATCCTCCGCAATCAAATCTGTTACCTCGGCTTCTGGAACCGTAACAACGACCACATCGCCTTCCGCCAGCTTATAGTTGGCTTTTACCGGGCCTCCGTTGACTGTAACATGTCCGCCGCTGATCCACTGCTGCACCTGGGAGCGCGAAATCTCCTCTTCCCAGGACTCCGTAATGTATTTATCAATCCGCTCCCGGGCATTCTCCCCGGCAACCGTCCATTCGGTGACGTCCCTTTCTTCTTCGAGGGCAGCGGATGCCGCCTGCTCATTGACGTCCTTGTTCAAGCTATTCATTCCCTTCCTTAACATCCTTGGATTCCTTGACTTCGGTAATTTCTTCTCCGCCCTTCATATCGCGCAGTGTATCGAGAATAATCAGCGCCACCCCAATGACAATGCAGGAATCGGCCACATTAAAGATCGGAAAGGTGTAGCTGCCGAAATTGAACATCAGAAAGTCAACCACTTCGCCGTTAAGCATCCGGTCCAGAAAATTGCCCACAGCTCCGCCCAGAACCAGTGCTAATGCGGTAGGCAGCAGCTTCCGGGTGGCTTTGGCCTTATTGAGGTACCAGACGATACCAGCAACAACTATAACGGTGATCAGGAAAAAGAACCACTGCTGTCCCTGAAGAATCCCAAAAGCGGCTCCTTGGTTGCGGTGGGAGGTGATAATGAAGAAATCCTTGATAACCGGAATCTGTTCAGCGATCTCCAGCCGGGTAGCAATCAAATACTTAGTACCCTGGTCGATCAAAAATACGATTAGCGCTATCAGATAGTACACCACAGAAGTTGTCACTCCGTTCTTATTTTTCCCGCTGAGGGCGGTGCGAATTCTGTATAAAGACTTGTATATTGTAGCACAGGCCTCAAGAAGCCGTCTATTGCGCGCGCATACAATGCATCCGGTCATAGGACTATTTTCCAGCGCTAAAAATGGGCTTCCCCGGTCAAGCTATCAGAGAAGGAAGCCGGTGTACGCCGGTGAAAAGCCTGCCTTAAGCAATAGAAAGGAGCGACCTCCTATGAGCCATCTGACATCACAGCAGCTCTCCGGGCTGCATGTAGAACTACTGCGGCAGCAGCAGGAAATCAGCCACAGACTGCGGAACAATGAGCACTACGGATTGCAGGATGCCATGCGCGATTCAACCGGAGAGCTGTCCGAAATCGACAACCATCCCGGCGATGCCGCCACGGAGCTGTACAACCGCTCAATAGATATCTCCCTGCTGGAGCGGGATGAACATGAGCTGGATAATATTGAAGCCGCACTGTCCGCCATGAAAAAAGGAACCTACGGGAGCTGTGCCGTTTGCGGTGAAGCGATTTCCTTCGAACGTCTGTCGGCAGTCCCGGCTACCCGTTTTTGCAAAGAGCATAACCCCCGCCAAAACGCGCATTTCACGCGCCCGGTTGAAGAAGAGCTGCTGTCTCCGCCCTTTGGACGCACCAGCCTGGACGAGCGCGAGGATCAAAATGGCTTTGACGGCGAGGACGCCTGGCAAATTGTTGAAAGCTGGGGCAGCTCGAATTCCCCTGCTATGGCCGAGGACAGTGACATTTCTTCATACAATGATATGGAGATTGAAGCTGACGAAAATGAAGGCTTCGTGGAGCCTTGGGAGAACTTTATTGCCACAGATATCGCCGGAAACCATGTGACTGTCATCAAGGGATCAAGCTACCGCCACTATATGGACAGTGAGGAAGGCAGCCATCTGCTGGACCCGCTGAGTAAAAGAGAAAGGGAGTAGCCGGTGCTGCTCCTTTTTGTTGTTGATCTCCCGTCAAAAGGTCTTCAGCTCAAGCTGATGCTGTACAATCCGCACGATGTCAGCAATATAATCGCCGATGATCGGCAGATTTAGCGCACCAAGGACCTGAAGCACATAAATAATCGTCGCCGCAAAAAAAGTAAAGCCCAGCGCAATCCCCAGTCCACGCGCGACGCCTGACAAAATATTCAGCCAAATCAGCCTCAAGGGAGAATTGAGCAGCTCTGTATACTCGGCAATCCTGGCCTTCTCCATTTGCTGGACCAGTCCCCTGGTCAGCCGGTAGACGGCGTTCAGCTTCTCTTCCTGCGGCATGTCTTGCAGATCACGGTTTCCCCCACCGGAATCCGCCGGAGAATGAACATTGCGGGCTGCATTCCGGCTCTCTGAGCGTTGCTGCTTATGCTGAACCGGCTCTGAGGAATGAACCTCCCGCCGGATCTCCCCAAGCCTATCCGTGCCGCTGCCTGCCCCTGCTGTCCGAACCGAAATTCTCCCGGTTTTCCAAGTGCCCTGCTTGTCCTCTTTCCGTCCCTCCATGGCGTTTGATTCCTCCCTAGCGTCACTTCTTTAGTTCCACAAAGTAAACGAGCCCGGTCAAAAGAGAGAAGACTCTCTTTAAGCACCGGGCTCGCCGTTTTGCTTCTAACCCATAGAACCTTTTCCTTTGCCGCTAGTATGCCTGCGAACTGTAGTTGAATGATCAACAGCGGCATTTTTATCAGCAAAACGGAAGTTTATATACTATTTGCGCTGAACGCATACTTAGTATATGCCATTTAGGGACAGGTAATGCAGAGGATTAGACTCCGATATGAATTCCGATGGTTTTGCCGCCGGCATCCACCGACTCAAAGGTTTGCTCCCCGTCAAAATCAACCGTGGTCACCAGCACATTCTCGCGAAGCACATGTTCAAACGCCGTTACCGCAGCCTTCAGCTCATCGTCTACCTTCAGAGTCAGCGCAACCCGCTTCTCGATTGGCAGATCCAGACGTTTGCGGTAATCCTGGACCGCCCGCACGACCTCGCGGACCCAGCCTTCCTGCACCAGCTCAGGCGTGATTTCGGTATTCAGCGCCACAGTAAGCCCGTAGCCGGATGCCGCAGCAAAGCCCGATTTGGCCTGTTTCTCCACAAGCAGCTCCTCGGCGGTGATTTGCAGCTCTTCCCCTTCAGGCGAAACAATGGAAATAGCGCCATCCTGTACCGTTTTACGGGTAGCGCCGCTGTCCAGCCCTTTCAGGAAGCCTTGCAGGAAGCCAACGTTTTTGCCGTATTTTTTTCCGGCTACCTTGAGGTTCAGCTTGAGTGTAAAATCAACAAACCCGCTGTCGCTGTTCTCCACCACAATCTCTTTGACATTGATCTCATCCTTGATGATCTCTTCATAATCCGCCACATGGAAGCTGCGGTCAATCGACACAATCAGCTCAGACAACGGCTGGCGCGTCTTGATGCCCGATTCGTTGCGGACGTTGCGGGCCAGCTCAACGATTTGTCTCGCGCTCTCCATGTCACGTTCCAGCTCAAGATCGATCAGGCTCTCATCGGCAGCCGGATAATCAGCCAGATGCACGCTTTCTCCGCCGCCCAGGTTCGTAAAGATATCCTCGGACAGCATCGGCATAAATGGAGCCAGCAGTGTAGCTGTAGTCAAAAGCACATGCGTCAATGTACGGTAAGCGTCAAGCTTCTCTTCTCCAAGGCCGCTGCCCCAGAACCGGTCGCGCGAACGGCGGATATACCAGTTGCTCAGCTCATCCACGAAATTCTCAACCGCTTTGGACGTATTGACAAAATCATTGACGGACAGGCCCTTATCGACCACAAGGATCAGACTGTTCAGGCGGGACAGAATCCAGCGGTCCAGCTTGTGCTTGGATACCTTGAACGGATGATCCGCAGGATCATAGCCGTCGATGCCGGCATACAGCGTCAGGAACGCATGCGTGTTGACGAGCGTATCCACAACCTTGGATTTGGTCTCACCGACCAGGCCGCGCGAAAAGCGTTTGTTGTTCCAAGGCGCGCTGTCGGACAG
Organism: Paenibacillus sp. sgz302115; assembly: GCF_056120445.1. Lineage (NCBI taxonomy): Bacteria > Bacillati > Bacillota > Bacilli > Caryophanales > Paenibacillaceae > Paenibacillus > Paenibacillus sp. sgz302115. The sequence continues at coordinate 108,194 of NZ_JBVYOK010000008.1, read as the reverse complement.
GATCGCCCAGCGGAAGGCGTCAGTGCCGTATTCGTTCATGATTTCCCAAGGGTCGATGACATTGCCTTTGGATTTGGACATTTTTTGGCCATTCTCATCGAAGATATGGCCGTGCGCGATAACCGCTTTGTAAGGCGCTTTGCCCTTGAACAGCGTAGATACGGCAAGCAGGCTGTAGAACCAGCCGCGGGTCTGGTCGATCCCTTCGCAGATCATATCCGCCGGATACTGATCCTCGAACGTATCTTCATTCTCGAACGGATAATGGCTCTGCGCGAACGGCATCGAGCCGCTATCGAACCAGACGTCGATGACCTCGGAGGTCCGTACCATCACTCCGCCTTCACTGAACGGGCTGCGCAGCTTGATGTTGTCTACATACGGCTTATGCAGCTCGATATCCTCGGCGACTTCGCCAATCGCCATTGAACGAAGTTCCGCGATGCTGTGCGGCGCAAATTCCTTGCCCGTGTCCTGGCAAACCCAGATATTCAGCGGAGTCCCCCAGTAGCGGTTGCGGCTGATATTCCAGTCCACCAGCTCCTCCAGGAACTTGCCGAAGCGGCCTTCACGCACATGTTCAGGATACCAGTCCACACTGTTGTTGTTCGCAATCAGCTCATCCTTGATGGCTGTTGTTTTGATGAACCAGCTGTCTGTTGCATAGTAGAGCAGCGGAGTATCGCAGCGCCAGCAGAACGGATAGCTGTGCTCGTATTTCTCCTTGCTGTACAGCAGCCCTTTCTCGGAGAGCACCTTCACGATATCCAGATCGCATTCCTTCACGAACCGTCCGGCAAAATCCGAAACCACATCGGTATATTTACCGGAAGCATCCACCACATTCACGAAGCTGATGCCGTTCTCACGGCAGCTCTTATAGTCATCTTCGCCATGCGCCGGAGCCATATGCACGATCCCGGTACCACTGGAATCCGTAACAAAAGATGCACCGACGATTACATTGTGTTTCTCCGCCTTGATGTAGCCAAACGGCGGAGTGTAGCTTTGGCCGATAAAATCCGTACCCTTGTGTGTGGACAGGATTGTAAAATCACCCTTCAGCACATCATCCACAAGGTTCTTCGCGAGTACATACACGCCGTCTTCCTGCTGAGCGCGGACATATTCCATGTCCGGGTTCATCGCCAGCGCCATGTGCGCCGGAAGCGTCCAAGGCGTGGTGGTCCAGGCCAGCACATAGTCGCCGCTGCCAGCCAGCTTGAACTTGGCGGTTGCACTAAGATCCTTGACCGTCTTGTAGCCCTGCGCCACTTCATGCGAGCTTAGGGTAGTCTGACAGCTCGGGCAATACGGGCTTACGCGGTGTCCGCGGTACAGAAGCCCTTTCTCATGCACCGTAGCCAGGATGTTCCATACACTCTCAATGTAGGTGTTGTCCAGGGTAACATACGGATTATCCAAATCAGTCCAGTAGCCGATGGCTTCCGTGAACTCGCGCCACTGCTTCTCATACCCAAATACGCTGTCCTTGCACTCCTTGATGAACTTCTCTACACCATATTCCTCAATCTCCTGCTTCCCGGAGATCCCCAGCTTCTTCTGTACGCCCAGCTCTACCGGCAGGCCGTGTGTATCCCAGCCCGCTTTGCGTATAACGCGGTAGCCCTTCATCGTCTGGTAGCGGCCGACAAAGTCCTTGATTACGCGGCCCAGCACGTGCCCGATATGCGGTACGCCATTTGCGGTAGGCGGCCCTTCATAGAACACGTAGTTCGGACGGCCTGCGCGGTTCTCCATAGATTTGCGGAACGTATTTTCGTCGCTCCATTTCTTCAGAATGCGGACGTCTCTCGCCCGCGCTTTTTCTCTGACATCTACTTTTTGCATAGTGATGGTCAATCCTTCCTTAGTGATTTCGATCCCTCCCAAACCCTCCCTTAGCCAAGGGAGGGCCCCAAGGGCTCCGCCCTCTGGACACCTGGAATGTTGTCTAAGTTCCGGGGAGAGAGGGATTTTGAGTTACTGTTGTTGTAATGCCCGCTTATCGCCGCAAGCGGCACGCTCCACCTCAGGCCCCCCGGCCCGCGAACCCGTCAGGGCAGCACTGGGCCGGGGGCCTCTTGCGGCGTGGGGCGAAGCCCGCCGCTGCTCTTTGCTTTGCCTTGGGCACCCGGCCCGCGAACCCGCAGGGCAGCACTGGGCCGGGGGCCTCTTGCGGCGTTGGCGAAGCCCGCCGCTGCTTTTTGCTTTGCCTTGGAGACCCGGCCCGCGAACCCGAAGGGCAGCGATGGGCCGGGGACCTTTGCGGCGTGGGACGAAGCCCGCCGCTGGGGTTGCACTTACGCATGTAAGGCCCCGCAGGCGTCCCCGCCAGGGGAGCCTAAGAAGGGCCGCTCGCCCGCCGAACAAATCCTTTCCCTTCCGCAGACGCCCATCTTTCCGCGATGATCCCTTGTTGCGGGTGTCCAGAGGGCGGCCAGCCCTTGGGGTCCCCCTTAGAAGGGGGATTTAGGGGGATGCCCACACACAAAAAGGCGTCCCCCCACCCCCAAAGGGGCGAGACGACGCTCGCGATACCACCCTAATTCTGCGCCTCATGCACGTCCTCAGGGGAAGTGTATTCAGCACAATCTCAGTTCCGCGCACAGATTACCGCGCGGGTCCGGGATAACGTCCGGCAGACGGCCAGGCTTACACACGTATTCTACGCTTCAGCTTGGCTTCTAGGGGAAGATCTTCTGAACAAGGCTTGAACCATCGGCTCGCAGCAACCACCGACTCTCTGGAGAACGTTACCTTGCCCTTACTTGTCCCGTCATCGAATAGATATAACGATACAGATATGATCTAGTTATAGACGTTTTCGGGTGAAAAGTCAATATTGGAGGAGGTGTGCAGCATGAGCTCTCCGGCAATACAGGATGTACCCATTACAACCTTTACAGCGCGTTCTCACTCACTTCACGGCTCTCCAAAGCATTCCAGTCATCTGTGGACAGCAGCTCCAGTTGTGCTTCCAGCAGGGTCCGGAACCGGGTACGGTAGATCGAAGCCTGCTTACGCAGCTCCTCCGTCTCAATCGCTACCTTGCGGGATTTGGACAAGGCTTCGTTAATGATCCGGTCTGCGTTTTTCTCAGCTTCCTTGATGATCAATTGTGATTCTTTTTTGGAGTTATTCTTCACATCATCTGCAGCTTCCTGAGCAACGAGGATCGTCTTGGACAGGCTCTCTTCGATATTCACAAAATGATCGAGACGCTCCTGCATGGACAATAGCTGGTTATGCAGCTCTTTGTTCTCACGGATGACGCTCTCGTAATCCTTGATGACCTGATCCAGAAATTCGTTGACCTCGTCTTCATCATAACCGCGGATTCTCCGGGAGAACTCCTTGTTATGTATATCGAGCGGTGTTAATGGCATGCTGTGCACCTCCTAGAAATTTCGGACCTCTTATGCCCCTGAACTCTAATCTGTCCCGCAGACATAGAAGAAAGACTGTATCAAGTAAAAACGGCTGCGCCGTCCGCACATCCATATAGTTCAAGTATACGGCGAATGGCAAGATTTCATTCGGCTGCCGCTTCAGGGTCCGCCTCTTCTACAAATATCGGCGTACAGCATTCAAAATGTTTGCTTCCCTAGAGATAATCAATTTCGACAAGCAAAGCCGGATTCCTGCATGCCTTTCAGACAAATTTGCCGATCCGGACACGGTAGCGGCCTTTTTTCGTCAAACTGCCGATCTCCAAAACCTTAAACCGTCCAAAGCCTTGGATAGAGATCATATCACCGTCTTTAAGCCCGCAGGAAGGGTCCTCTTCCACTTTCCAGTTGACACGGACTCTTCCGGCTTTGATAGGTGCAAGAATTTTACTCCGGCTTAGCCGGGTAACATCCGCAGCGATGCCATCCAGCCGCAGGGAAGCGACTGTCAGCTCCATCATCTCCAATTTGACACTGCTTCTGCGCAGAGCAGACAGCGGCAAGATTTCCGTACTGACGTTAATCCGGTGCACACCGGTTAAATTCATAGCCAAATAATCCGCAATGTCCGCTGCCACAACAACATGACAACCGTCCTCCAGCACATGGATGTCGCCGATTTTTCCTCTTTTAATACCAAGTCCAAGGATAGCGCCCATATAATCGCCATGCTCCAGATCCAGAAATTTCTGTTCTCCCGAGGAAATGGCCAGAACCTTCAGCTCCATATCCTCACCTGCGAGCTCGCGGTAATCAGGGGCCACCAGCGCCCGCTTTCGCTCAGCCTCTTCAGAACCGCCTTCCCATCTTACCGATACGTCGGGATGCCGGTTCACAAGCGTCTGCAGTATATAGCACTGCCGGGGGTCCAGAAATTCAGTCAGCTTCGTCTCATGATACTCACCTGCATGGGTAACCCATTCCCAGGCCTTATCTACAAATTGCCGCTCATCGGGGTGAAAATGTCCGTAAATTTCATTCTTCATCTTAGCTGCCTAAAATATATACCAAATTAGATACTTCAATCCGTTCTTAGCGAACTCAAGCACGAACAGCGCAATGATTGGAGAGACATCAATCGTTCCGAAAAGTGCCGGAATGAACCGCCGAAACGGAGTCAGGTAGGGCTCTACCAGCTTGCCCAGCAATTCTCCGATAAAGCTGTCACGAACATTCGGCAGCCAAGACATAAGAACGTAGAGAAAGATCATTGCAAAGTAGATGTTGTAGAGAATATCAATAATTAGATTTATTTGGGACAAAGCCCATTCACCTCATTCTGTTATAGTCTTGATCGTCACTCAGAATTTCCGTAATGGAGCCTTGGATTTCAACCGTATCCGGTGTGCACATAAATATATTGCCCCCAATTTTGGAGATTCCTCCACCCAGGGCATAAACAGTTCCGCTGAGAAAATCAATAATACGCATCGCCTGATCATTGCGCACCCGCTGCAGGTTGATGACCACCGTACGGTGGGATCTCAGATGATCGGCAATTTCCTGTGCTTCCTCGTATGAACGTGGCTCATACAGCACGACCTTCACATTTTTCTGCGAATGGATACTGACGACGTTGGCCCGCTGATTTTTGCGGGTTTCTACAGGGGCGGGCTCGTATTCTTCCTCATCGCGGGAAATTTGCTCCCGCTCTACAATTTCCTCTTCCTCCTGCAAGCCCAAAAAACTCATAAACCGGTTCATCACGCCCATCAGGCTCCCTCCTCATGACCTACTAATACCGTACCCAGGCGCACCTGGGTGGCTCCTTCCTGAATAGCCACTTCAAAATCATTCGACATTCCCATCGACAGCTCTTGTATAGGCTCAGGTGTCAAAGCTAGCAGATTGAGCTCATCGCGCAGCTCACGGAGCCCCCGGAATACCGGGCGGGTCTCCTCTGGTTCAGCTTCATAAGGCGCCATCGTCATAAGTCCAACCACCTTAATGCGGTCTAGGCCTGAGATTTCACGCAGAAACCCCGGTACCGCTTCAGGCGGCAATCCAAACTTTGTATCTTCTCCTGAAATATTCACCTGGAGAAAAACGTTTACGGTAAGTCCCAAAGCCTCAGCCTTTTTATGCAATTCCCGGGCCAGAGACAAGCGGTCAAGCGAGTGTATATATTGAAATTTACCGATAACATCCTTAACCTTATTGGTCTGCAAATGTCCGATGAAATGCCAGGTTCCCTTATGCCCCAGGGCGTTCCATTTGTGTTCGGCATCCTGCCAGCGGCTTTCCGCAATATCCTCAAGACCGGCGTCCAGCACAGCGGATACTGTTTCCAGAGACACATATTTTGTCACTGCGATAACCTTGACGTCCGCCACATCCCTGCCGCTTGCCGCACAGGCCCGTGCTACACGTTCCTCTACCCCGGCTATTCTTTCCTGTAGTGTCGCCAAGTTTCAACTCTCCTTTATTCCGATCCAGCTCGTCATTCTCCCTGTAACACCATTTTCCTTCCGGTAAGAAAAGAACAAATCGTGATTACAGCTTGTACACCATGATGTACATTCGATATGAGTCGGCAATATTCCTGCTTTAATCATAATGCGTCGATTCATTTCTTTCAAGTTCAGCATGCTTTTGCCTGCGTCTGCTTCCGACTTTCTGTATAAGCTCTGTCCAGCCCCGTTAGCAATCCCTGCCAGTTCCACCTCAAGGCGACGGACGTGATTCATCACATAATCATCCACCTCATAGCAGCAGTCGCCGATAGAGGGACCGATACCCGCAAGAATATCCTGAGGGCGGCTGCCGTACACCGATTCCATTCTGGCCACCATCGCAGCAGCAATCTCCGCCACCGTTCCTTTCCAGCCTGCATGAGCCAAACCAATCACCTGCTGATGCGGATCGTAGAAATACAGAGGGACACAATCGGCATAAAAGGAGGTCAGCAGCACTCCAGGCACATTGGTAAGCAGACCATCCGTAGCTTGAAAAGCAGATGCTCTATCCTGGCTGCCGCGGCCGCAGTCTTCCGCTTTAACCACTGCTATATCTTTTCCATGTGTTTGCTCTCCGCAGGTCCAGTCCTGTAATGTAAAGCCAAGGCTCTCGGCAAGCAATGAACGGTTCCCGAGCACAGCCTCCGGCTGATCCCCAACATGAAAGGCACAATTAAAGCTGTCATAAGGCGCCTTGCCTATACCGCCCTGCCTGCCTGTGAACCCTGCTGTGATTGCTGAATGCTTCGTACGCCAAGGCTCCAGATGAAGCAGTGCGGGCGTTCCGCCCTTTTGCATAAACGGTTCCATATCCTCACCTCCGCCTAAGTGTACCACAAGATTCCTTCCCTTTCCGCCACGACTCCATGATTTAATACATCCCCAAAATCCAGAAAAAAGACGCACCCCTCAATAAGTGCGCCGTTCACTGCGGTCTCCCCGCTCCAGATACATCGTTTCCCGTTCCTCCTGCCCTTGAGACATCCTCGGCTCTTCGATCCTCACAAGAACGACATCAGCGCCGATCTTCACAATATTCCGCCACGGAATAATCAGATCGGTTCCGCCTCCGAACAGCCCCATGAAGCGCGTGAAACCCGGGACAATGATTGCATCAATGACGCCGCGGCGAAGATCCAGCTCCAGATCACTGACTTGCCCGAGCCGCTTCCCGTCGACTATATTGATCACATCCTTCGTCTGAAAATCGGAGATTTTCATTTTTTTGCCGCTTCCCAAGGAATCCTCGTTCACCTCGCCACCCCTGTACATTCAGACGTATAGTCCAATATATGTTCCCCGGGCTTGGCAACATGCCAATCTGGATTGGATTCCCCCGCACAAAGGGGCATCCCGTGCAGCAACGCCGCTCCCGGAATACCCCTGTCACTTTCCGCTAGGTTTGTTTAAGACTTAACATGCTTCTGCATTTGCTGGATAGCCGATTTCTCAAGCCGCGACACCTGAGCCTGGGAAATGCCGATTTCATCCGCTACCTCCATTTGGGTTTTCCCTTCAAAAAACCTCATCGACAAAATCCGTTTCTCCCGCTGGCCCAGCCTCTGCATAGCTTCACGCAGTGCAATTTCCTCGATCCACGATACATCCTTGTTTTTGTCATCGCTGATCTGGTCCATCACATAAATCGGATCGCCACCGTCGTGGTAAATCGGCTCGAACAGGGAAACCGGGTCCTGGATAGCATCAAGCGCAAACACTACATCTTCTTTGGGAACACCAAGCGCTTCGGAAATTTCAAATATCGTCGGCTCCCGTGAATTCTGATTCGTCAGGCTGTCACGTACCTGAAGCGCTTTGTAGGCAATATCGCGCAGTGAACGCGACACCCGGATCGGGTTGTTGTCACGCAGGTATCTGCGGATTTCACCGATGATCATCGGCACTGCGTAGGTAGAGAATTTCACATTTTGCGATAGATCAAAGTTATCAATGGCTTTCATCAGACCAATGCAGCCTACCTGGAACAGATCGTCAACGAACTCTCCCCGATTATTGAACCTTTGAATAACGCTAAGAACGAGTCTAAGGTTACCGTTTACCAATTTCTCTCTGGCGGATCGCTCGCCCTGCTGCTGCAGCGAAGTGAACAGTTCCCGCATTTCCACGTTGGTCAGAACGGGCAGCTTGGCGGTGTCCACACCGCAAATCTCGACTTTGTTTCGGGTCATGATGATTTACCTCCCAAGGAGAAACATTACTGTACATTATCTCCCCGGCCGGGCATTTTATTCCTTGCTTTCATAAGCTTACACCATCTTGTTGAACTCCTTGCGGAGCCGCTTGATAATTCTTTTCTCCAGGCGCGAGATGTAGGATTGGGAGATGCCGAGCAGATCGGCTACGTCCTTTTGTGTCTTTTCTTCGCCACCGCGCAGCCCAAAACGCAGCTCCATAATCAGCCGTTCCCGCTCGCTGAGCTTCTCCAGCGCCTTTTGCAGCAGCTTGCGGTCTACCTGCTCTTCGATGTTCCGGTAGATGGTGTCATTCTCCGTCCCCAGCACATCCGAGAGCAGCAGCTCGTTGCCGTCCCAATCAATGTTCAGCGGCTCATCAAAGGAGACCTCGCTCCGGGTTTTGCTGTTGCGCCGCAGGTACATCAAAATCTCATTTTCGATGCAGCGCGAGGCATAGGTCGCCAGCTTGATTTTTTTCTCCGGGTCAAAGGTATTAACCGCCTTAATTAGACCAATCGCCCCGATCGAAACCAGATCTTCGATATTGATGCCGGTATTCTCGAATTTACGGGCGATATAGACCACCAGCCGCAGGTTGCGTTCAATCAGCATGGCCCGGACTGCCGCATCGCCGCTTGACAGCCGCTGCAGCAGGTACTCTTCTTCTTCCCGCGTCAGCGGGGGTGGCAACGCCTCACTGCCGCCGATATAATAGATTTCCTGGCTCTTCAGCCCCAGCAGAAACAGCATGCGGTAATATTGCAGTTGCAACGCAATCTTCCATTTGACCATTATTGTTCCTCCTCCAAGAAGTGCACAGTTACCCTGAGTTAGTTGCTCGATCCCATATTCCCATTTCGGAAGCAGCTTGCGGCATAAGCGATGCTCAGGAAGGCACCGCCGCCTCTGCAGCAGACTCTTTTTGAGTCAGGTCAGGATGGATGATCGCCCGGTACGCTCCTTCTCCCGACAGTGTCCCGCCATCCAGCCCGATAAGAACCCTCTGAATATAAAAACTCTCTTCACCCAGCTTTATCGTCACCAGATCAGGCTTCAGCGCCAGCATAAATGATGCCCCGCGGTTAACCCCCCTATAGGGTACAAGCCGCATTCTGTCCTGCCAGGCAAAAGACTGCCCGTCCGTTTCCAGCAGAAGCTTATCGGCGCTCATTTGAGTCATTTTCCCTTTCCATGAGGCCGGCAAATGCCCCTCCCAAAGTGACGCCTCCATCACCATCACCGGTATCCTAGTCAGAGGATCGTTCAGACGATTGCCGGTGTCCAGCAGGCCGGGGCAGGTCACACTCACCCCATCAATCTCAACGCACACTTCGCCGATGTACGTTTCAAGCCGCTCTCTCCTGTTTTTTGAGGACTGGATGAACTTGAAGATGAGCAGCACCAGAGGCAGGACCGCAAGCACGAACCAGAAGCCGATTTTTAGGCGGTAAGCTTGGCCTCCCGAAGAGGTGAACAGAATACCGTTCCAGATTTCGCCGGAGCTCTGCAGCAAATAGTGAATCCCGACAATCCCGCCCGCTGCTGCAAAATTAATAATATAAAAAGCCCCCAGCACCCGAAGGTAGCTTTGCAGACTCCTGAATCCAAAAGCAATCCACAGCATCACCACCGACAATCCAAACTTGATGAGGAAGGTGTACAGGAAAGAAAGCTCCGGCACAAACATCATCACCACATAAAGTGCGCCAACCAGCGCGGAGAGGGAGAGCCGCCACCAAGAGACTTTAAGCTTGACCAGCCAGCCCGTCAGCCATAAAAGAATTCCGTCGATCAGCAGATTGGCAGCGAAAATCAAGTCAATATAAACAACCAGTGTACTCACCTGCCTGCAAACGGATAGTATGCGAAAGACTGAAGATCAGGCTCTCTTTTTGGACGATATGATTAGTATAGAAAGACCCGCATCCAAAGTCTGTCTAAACTTGGGGGGCATTCCTGAGGTTTTTTTGTCGATTTATAGAGGCATCCCCCATTCTCACCTATATATTCATAGCGGTCCTTTCTGTCCTTACCGCTTTGTCACAATACGCTCACAACCCCCGCCAACCGGTGAAAATCTCAAACACTTCCCACAAGATATTCCATTCTTGAATAAATCAGCAGTCCGTATAATGAGGTCACGCCCCGCAGCAAAACGGCTTCAGATCTCTTCATGTGAAATAAAGTGCAAACCAAGCGACTGGGGCTTAAATAACAACGAGGAGTGTTAAACCATGAGTATGGCTCTGAAAGAGGGATATGATGAGCTGGAGCAGTCGGTGACCGGGAAGAACCAGAGACTTAGTATGAAAGAGAAGATATCCTATGGATTCGGAGACTTCGGCAATGGCTTTATGTTTGACCTGGGGCAATTGTACCTGCTGAAATTTTTCACGGATGTAGCAGGAATTCCGGCAACGGCGGCAGGAGGAATCTTTCTGGCCAGCAAGCTGTTCGCCGCCGTCTGCGACCCAATCGTAGGCTCTTCCATCGACTATCGCAAAAACATCGGCCCCCGCGGCAAGTTCCGTCCCTATCTTTTAATTGGCAGCATTATTCTTGCTATATTGACTGTGCTGACGTTTATTTCGCCGAATGTCTCGCCCACCGGCAAGCTGGTCTACGCCTATGCTTCTTATATGCTTTGGGGCCTTGGCTATTCCTTCGCGAACATTCCCTATGGCTCCCTGAGTGCATCTATGACACAGAATTCAGCAGAACGGACCTCCTTAGCCTCCTTCCGGCAGGCGGGCTCCCTGGGCGCCCTGTTCTTCACCAGCGTCATCGTCATGCCGCTTATCCTGCTGTTTTCCAACGCACATCTGGGATATCCGGTAGTAATGGGAGCCATGTCGTTAATCGGCATCGCGTCCTTCTATATCTGCTACCGCAACTGCAAGGAGCGGATTGTTCCGCAAAGCCCGCCCAAGGAGAAGCTCAGCGCCAAAGCCATTATCAAGACCTTTGCTGCCAACAAACCGCTGCTTGTCCTGGTGCTGATGACCGTCTTCACCATCTCGGCCTATAATCTGAAATCGGCTATGCTAATTTATTTCGCGCAATATAATCTGGGCAATGTGAAGCTTATGTCTTACATGAACTTTATCATCATCGGTTCCTCCTTCCTCGGCGTATTTCTTTTGCCCAGACTGGTTAAGCGGTTCGGTAAAAAGCAGACCGCCATTCTCGGAATGCTGATCAGCGTCGCGGCGGACAGCCTCAACTTCTTTATGCCGTCCAACATCTATATCTTCACTATTCTCGCAAGCATTGCCTTCATCGGCATCAGCATCCCGAACGGCATCACCTGGGCGCTTGTGTCCGATATTATCGACTATGGCGAATGGAAGTCGGGAGAGCGCAAGGAAGGCACCACTTACTCCCTGTTCAACTTCTCCCGGAAGCTGGCCCAATCGCTGTCCGGTTTTCTCTCGGGGATTGGCCTGGGCTTGATCGGATATATTCCGAATGTGGCGCAATCTGCCGGCACCCTGCTTGGAATCAAAGGACTGCTGCTCCTGTATCCGGCATTTGCTCTGACCATTGCCATGCTGGTTATCGGCCTCATGTATAAGCTCACGGACCAAAAGCATGCAGAGATTGTCTCCGAGCTTCAGACCCGCGGCTAAGCAGCTCCACAACGCAAAGAGGATGTACCTAAAGCCAAGCATGGCTGTCGGTACATCCTCTTTGTTTTGCCGCCCTTGTATAATTTTTTGCAGCACTGTTACCGGGACTGCCGAAATTCCGACGGAGTCATGCCGGTATGCTTCTTGAAGCTGACACTGAAATACTGCGGGTTCCCGTACCCTACCCGCTCTGCTACCTCGTAGGTCTTTAAATTCTCTTTGCCCAGCCATTCCATAGCCGCCTGCAGGCGGGTCTCCGTCAGGAAATCGCTGAAGTTCACCCCGGTTATCTTTTTGAAAATGGTGCTTAAATAGGTAGTGCTCACATGCACGTGATCCGCCACCTCCTGAAGAGACAGGCCCTCCTTGCCATACCACTCCCGGATGTAGGCTACCGCCTGGTCGGCCAGATGATTCTGCTGGCTGCAGCGGCGCTCCCGCACAGCCGCCGACAGCTTGATGACAAAGAGGCGGATACGGTCAAATATCTCCTTCGCGGTGCGGAGACGGCGGATTTCATCAAATAGGATCTCCGCTGCATTATGCGGATAAGGCGGCTCCTTCCAATCCGAGAAAGCATTAATCAGTATAAATGCCATTTCCATGCCAAAGAGATGCAGGCGCTCCAAAGTCACGTTTGCTCTGACCCGTATTTCTTCCTCCAGCCGGTCTATGACGGTTAGCGCCTCCTGCTCGAGGCCGGCCTTGATTTTCATGGTCAACTGCGCTTCCCACCCCGCCAACTCTCCCGGCGCAATCTCAACAGGCGGGCGGATCAGGCTGTCCCGGTACAGGAACACCTGGTTGGTTCCGGTTAAATGCCGGTATTCGGTAGCAGCCAGAGCACCCCGGTAAGATAAGGCCAGTTCTTCCAGCCGGTTGACTACAGAGCCGATGCCGACCGTTACCGTTGTTTTCAGATAAGTCTCAACATGGCACCGAATCAGCTCGGCCAGGAGCAGTGCCTCGCGTTCTGACACCGAATCATCAGCACCGTGCTCATGACCATACAATATGATGATGGCCTCCTTGATGGATTCAAAGACCAGACTGCCATTCCCACCGGTACACGGCACTCCTCCTTCGCCTTGGAGAACCTCTTCAGCCACATTATGAATGCAATATTTCAACAGCTCCTGGCTGTAGCGGCTCTGTTCCCCTGTCTCATAATACTCATCGGCCAGCAGCAAAATTACCGAATAACGGGAGCAGTGCAAATGCAGGTCAAGAAAAGCCAGCTCCCGCTCGATTTCCTCCTGCTTGTAGCGCCTGTACAGCAAATTCTCAAGGAAACGCTGTTTTAACAGCGGCACTCCTTCCATGACCTTTTTGGCGAGAACATGCTCCCGCTCCCACTCTTCAGCCGCCCGGTTGACGGTTTCGATCAGCCGGTCTTCGTCAAGAGGCTTCAAGATAAAATCAAATACCTTAAGCTTCAGCGCCTTCTGCGCAAATTCAAATTCATCATAGCTGGTCATCATGATGATCTTGATGTCCGCATACCGCTCTTTAAGCAGCTCCGTCAGCTCCAGCCCATCCATAAACGGCATTCGTATGTCCGTCAGCACAATCTGGGGGCGCTCCCGTTCAATGGCAGCCAGTCCGTCCTCCCCGTTGGTATGGGCAGCCACAAGCTCAAACCCATGCTGCTCCCAGGCTATTCCCTTGGAAAGTCTTCTTAATATGATCTGGTCATCGTCCAGTATCACCAGCTTCCTCATGGCTTCTTCCCCTCTCCGACCTAATCTCAGACGGCTCTTCCAAGCTTTATCAGCATTCAGCACTCCTTGGATGACGCCTCTGCAAGCGGCGGCTGAACAGCGAATTTCACCGTCACCGTCGTTCCTTGTCCCAGCTTGCTCTCATAAGTGAGGCCGTAGCCCGGCCCATAGTGAAGCCGGAGCCGACGGTGCACATTGCGGACCCCGTAGCCTACCTGTGAGGACTCCTCGGCATGGACGTCTGCTGCAGCAGCATCCTGCTCCAGCCCTTCGCGGAGCGCCTGGAGACGCTCCGGTTCCATGCCATATCCATTGTCCCGCACCTCGAAGTAACCGTCGGCCCCCGACAACCAGCCCCGCACCTCAATCAGTCCCGGATGCCGGATCTTTTTCACCCCATGATAGATGGCATTCTCCACCAACGGCTGCAGTGTCAGCTTCACCACGGGACAAGAGAGCATCCTCTCCTCCAATTCCAGCTCATAACGAAAGGTGTCGCCATACCGCATCTGCTGAATGTACAAGTACTGAATGATATGCTCCCTTTCACTTGTAACGGGTATAATTCGGCTGCCCTTGCTAATGCTGATCCGGTAATAATGGGACAGCGCCGTCAGCATGCGTGAAGCGTCTTCTATTTCATTCATTTCGCACAGGCTTTTAATTGAATACAGCGTATTGTACAAAAAATGGGGCTGAATCTGCGCCTGCAGCACTGACAGCTCGGTCAGCCGTTTCTGCTCCTGCTCCTGCTCAACCTGGCCGAGCAGCTCCTGGATACGTCGGAGCATATCCCGGATGCTTTTGTTCAGAATGGAAATTTCCTGATTGGGATGCTCGAACAGCTTCACCTCCAGATGGCCCTGGTCGATGGCGTTCACCGCCCGGGTGAGCTGGGATAGCGGTTTTGTGATTTTGCCGGCAATCCATCCCGACAGGATCACGGCGAGAAAAAGTACAGCTCCCATAACAGAGAGGATCGCCACCCTGATCGAACGGAACTTGGTGTACAGATCCTGCTGGGGATAGACGGCTGCAAGCTTCCACTTGTTCATCCCTATGGTATCGTATATCACCGTCAGCTTGCGGCCGGTCAGACTCTCCGTTTCAAAACGCCCTTTCCCGGCGGGAGCTGCCAGCAGCTTCTTCTGAAGTGCCGTTTCATCCATCGCATAGAGGTTTTTCACTGTCTTGAAGCGGACAAGCCCGTCCTGGCTGGCAGCCAGCAGGTAGCCGTTAGGACTGATCTCAGGCGCGGACAGCAGGCTTTGAAGGAGCCGTTCCTTCAATTGGATCACCAGAATGCCTTCCCGGGGCCCCTCCTTGCCCTCCTCCCATTTGTACAGGCTGATCACCTGCTCCCCCGCTGCATCCCTTTGACTCGGATGAAGATTCAGCCAATACACCCAGGAGGAGGTGGTGTAAGGCAGGGACTCGAATTCAGCAGGAGGCCTGACATTCTCTGTCTGCAGATAATCCTTGCGGTAGAAAGCAAGCTGCCCGTCTTTGTAGTAAAAATAGACCGAATCAATGATGCTGTACAGATTGGCGTATGCCGTATCCAAATGGCGGCTCAGCACCAGATAATCCTCCGGTGTCATTTGAAAATCGGGCTTATCCGCCCGCTGCATCAGAGCGCGAAGCTCGCTGCTGTTGTCGATAGCCGTTAACTCGGCCAGTACAACGGATAATTTCTCATTCAGGTAATTCTTGGTCTGGGTCAGCGTATCCTGAATGCTGGATTCCGCATTAGCCCGCAGTTGTGATGACGCAAGAAAGTAGGATACCATGCCAGTCACAGTAACAAACACCAGAATAAGCGGAATGAAAAACAGCAGAAAGGTCGATTTCAGCGTTCGTTTGAACATGTGATTCCAGGTCCTCCTCTTTCCGGTCATGCATACAGCAGGATCATTGATGATAATGGGAATAGGCCTGCTCCATTACCTGCGCCCAATCGTTGAGAAAATCCTCTGCCGTCATGGAGCCGGACAGAACCTTCTGAAAATTAGGCTCCAGCCGCTGTTGGATAATGTCGGTATAATTGGGCAAATTATAAGGAACCCGCAGCATCACTGTACGGCTGTCCTCCATTGCCAATAAAGCCTCTTTCAAGAAAGGGGTGTCCTGAATAAAGTTCTGCAGCAGCGCCTGCTGATTCGTAGGGAGCTGTCCCACATTGCGGTTCCAATAGGTTTGGCTCTCTTCCGACAGCAGAAATTTCACAAGCTCCCAGGCAGCGTCCGGATTGGCAGAGGAGCGGAATATCCCATAGCCGTTGGCGGTCAACGTCATCACGCGATTCCCGTTTACCGACCGGGGTAATAGCGCTGCTCCTACGTTGGCTGCTCCAAGAGCGGACAGATGGTCCCGATAGGAGCCAAAATTATGGGTGAACATAGCCGAGGCTCCCGAATCAAATGCCGCCACCATCTCCTTGTAGCCGTTCAGAATATCGCTAGTTTTCGTGCGGCTGCCGTAAAGAGCCGTATACCGGCGCAGAAACTCCAGATGGCGCGGATCGTTGATCGTGCAGCGGCCATCCTTCGTGAAATATTCCGTAATGCCGGAATATGCATAGAGCAGAGACGTGAGCTGTGTAATACTGCCCGCCCCACCGCGGAGGCTATAGCCGTGCCGGCCCTGATCCGGCTTATCCAAACGGTCCACTGCCTGGAAGAAGCCATCCCAGGATTGCGGAACCGCAAGCCCCTCCTCCCGCAGCAGGTCGCTTCTGTACCACAATACATCGAAGAAGAACGTGCCGGGAATTTGATACAGCTTGCCGTCCGGGGCCAGCCCCCGGTTGAACGCAATGAACCGGTCCGCGATTTGCTCACGTTCAGGCCACTGCGCATAATAGCCGTCCAGTGGAAGAAGAACGCCCTTCTCAGCAAATCCGGCCAACCACTCCGCGTTCATTGAGGCCACATCCGGCGTATCGCCGGACAGGATGGCCATATCGAACTTCAGCTTATTGAAGCTGACCGGAATCCCCGCATACTCTACCTTGAGATTTGGATGCAGCTTCTCGAAGCGGCGGAACAGCTCCAGGTAATATGGAGTGCGGCTCGGACCGGCATTCTCATCCCAGAAACGGATGACAGTCTTCTCCGCCTTCGCCGCTTGTTTGTCTCCATGAAAGGGAAAGTAGCTGCAAGCCGACGTGAGTGCAAGCATTACCGCAACGAGTAACGCCTTGCCGGTTGTTGAATTTATTCTGTTACCCATCAGCTTCCCCTTCTTCATACAGCCTCCGCAACGGATACGCCTCTCAGGCTTCCATCTTCCAAAAGCATCATATTAACAGCGCTTTCAACTAGAGCAATCAAACGTATATATTCGTCAGCCTTCTTAAAATACTCCGGTCCTTATCAGCTTCATACTCCGGGTTATGCCCGGGCTGCAATGTCCCGGCCCCGCCAATAGATAGATCTACACGCCGTTCTCGCCAAGACTCACTAACATCGAAGAGGCTGTCCCAAGCACCTGTTTACTGGTCTAATGGACAGCCACCCTCACTGAATTTTACGTGCATTCACTACTTACTGGATCTTCGGTGATCTCTGCTGGGAGTGCTGTTTATTTGTATCAGATAGACTTCATTTCCTCATCCGTCAGCCCTGTCGCTGTCTGTATAGCTGAGCGGTCTAGCCCCATAGCCAGCAGATTCCTTGCAACTTCCAGTTTTCCTTCTCTTAAGCCTTCTACTTTTCCTAATTCTAAGCCTTCTTCTTTCCCTAATTTCAAGCCTTCCACTTTACCTAACTCTAAGCCTTCCTTCTTACCTTCTTTAATCCCTTCCATTCTTCCTTCCTTAATCCCTTCCTTAATCCCTTCTTGCAATCCTTTAGCAAAACCTTCTCTTTGTGCACCGTCCCGTTGCGAGGCTTCGTCATGCAGGAACTTCTGACGGTCTTCATATTTACGCCGGGCTTCCGAATCCTGACTCAAAAACTCCAGCGTTTCCATCGCCTTTCTCAAAGCCGGTTCGTTCATCCTGAGTACCTCCCAATTCGAATTATCGTTCCCTTTCAAAAAAAGCAGCCAGTTGATCAGACCGCCTTCACCGGGGACAGCAGGCTGAGTCAGCTTGGGCAGTTCCAGAAAATGAATCTCTATGTCGTCGTTAAGCGGGGCTCCACTGCTATCTTCCCGCAGATGAAAAACGCTGTGGGTGTGTTCATTCGGCAGCACCTTATAATTCAAAATATTTATCGTCACACATTTTTTGAGTTCCGAGTATCTGCCCCCGGTCTGCAGTTGGCCTGAGTACCGCTTGCTCCAGTAATATAAGGTCCGCTTTTCCATATCATATTTGTTGAAGAGCTGCATCTCAATATTAATCAGCTTTCCATCTACTGTCTTAGCCCATATGTCAAAAATAGATTGTTTATCCAGAGGATCATCCTTATCCGTATACGGATTGAGCAGCACCACTTCTTCCAGCGGTGAGTCTCCGGCATCCATAAATACACGGTTCAAAAAGGCGAGCAGTACATCCTTATTATTCTCGCTTGCAAATATTCTTTTAAACACAAAATCCACCCGGGGGTCCAGCAATTCCATCATATTCACTCCCGTTATCCGTATTATAACAGCCTGTAAATCAAAAAAACACCGTATCCGGCATAGCTGTTCGCTATGGCAGATACGGTGCTTCCGTAAGTTGGTATAAAATTAGGGCTAGTCGTTGTTGCCGCGTGTCCGGTTGCGCAGGAACGTCGGAATATCGAGCTGATCAGACGTGGTCTGATTGCCGAAAGGGCGCAAATTAGCATTCTTGTCTGCTGCTGCAGGCTCACTGCCCGCCGCCGGACGTCTATTTGGGGCAACAGGGGATGTCTTATGCTCAAAGCCGGTGGCAATCACCGTAACTTTAATTTCATCCTTCATGCTCTCCTCAATAATGGCCCCGAAGATCATGTTGACTTCAGGATCAGAAGCAGAGGTCACAATCTCGGCAGCTTCGTTGACTTCATACAAGGAGAGGTTCGAGCCGCCAGTTATGTTCATGATAACACCGCGCGCACCCTCGATAGAGGTTTCCAGCAGCGGGCTCATGATAGCTTTGCGGGCCGCCTCCGAGGCACGGTTCTCGCCGGTGGCAATTCCGATGCCCATCAGTGCCGAGCCGCGTTCTGTCATAATCGTCTTCACATCGGCAAAGTCAAGGTTGATCAGACCCGGAACGGCAATAAGATCGGAGATCCCTTGCACAGCTTGCCGGAGCACGTTGTCCGCTTCGCGGAAGGCCTCCAGCATCGGTGTTTTCTTATCAACAATTTCAAGCAGGCGGTCATTCGGGATGACAATTAAGGTATCTACCTTTTCTTTCAATGCTTCAATGCCAAGCTCTGCCTGGTTAGAGCGTTTTCTTCCTTCAAAAGTAAACGGGCGGGTTACAACTCCAACGGTCAGCGCTCCGCATTCTCTGGCGATTTCAGCAATAACAGGCGCTGCGCCTGTACCTGTACCGCCACCCATGCCAGCGGTCACAAATACCATATCTGCGCCCTTGAGCGTATTGGAAATCAGATCGCGGGATTCTTCGGCCGCTTTCTTGCCCACCTCAGGATTGGCACCAGCACCTAGTCCCCTGGTCAGCTTGTCCCCGATTTGCAGCTTATGCTCCGATTTGGCCATATGCAGCGCTTGGGCATCTGTATTAACTGTGATGAATTCAACACCCTGAACGCCGTTTTCAATCATCCGGTTGACAGCATTGCTTCCGCCGCCGCCCACGCCGATGACTTTTATTTGAGCCAAGCTCTCCATTTCAAAATCAAATTCCAACATATTGTTCCATCTCCCCCTAGAATAGTGCTTGGATGGCCGGTCCAAGTATATCTGGACTTACACTTATATGAACTCGCTGAACATATTCTTTAGACGTTCTACCAAGCCGGGCTTCTTCGCAGTATCCTGGCTTGGTACGGCGTTCTGCTTGTTTCGGCTAACCGTCTTCTTGTTGCCGCTTCCGCCGCCGCTGCTCCGCCCGCGAAATCTGCGGACGACAGTGTGCAGAATGCCTACACCACCGGTAAATCCGGGATCCCGGACACCGATATAATCCGGCACAGCAATGCGCACAGACGCAGCCAGCTCGGTCTGAGCCGCCTTCAGGACGCCCGGCATGGATACCGTGCCGCCCGTAAGGATATAACCTCCCGGAAGCTCAGTGTAGCCAAGCCGCTTCACTTCCTGACGGATCAGGTGAAAAATCTCCTGTACCCGCGGCTCAATAATCGCCGCCAAATCTTCCTGATTGAATTCCTTTTCCACATTGCTGCCGATACGCAGAACCTTGAACACTACGTCAGAAGCGGCATCGTCTATCCAGGCGCAGCCATATTTCAGCTTTACCTTCTCCGCCTGATCGGTAAGTGTACGGAGTCCGTATGCAATATCATTGGTAACAAATTCTCCTCCGATCGGGATCGTGGAGGTTGCACTAAGGGAACCCTCTTCATATACGGCTATCGTCGTTGAACCTGCACCGATATCTACCAGTACAGCGCCCATGGATTTCTCATCTTTGGAAAGCGCCAATCCGCCGGCTCCAAGAGACATCAGCACAAGATCTTTAACTTTCAGCCCTGATTTCTCTACACAGCGAAGCAGATTATGTATTGGCGTTTTGGCTCCGGTAATGATCGTCGCTTCAACCTCCAGACGAACACCTATCATTCCGCGAGGATCCTGGATGCCTTGAAGACCGTCAACGATATATTGTTTGGCGACAACATCGATCACTTCACGTTCAGGAGGCAGTGCAATGACTTCCGCAGCCTTAATTACGCGGTCGATATCATCCTCGCCGATCTCACGGTCCTCATTCTGGACGGCTACAACACCATGACTGGACTGCAGACCGATATGATTACCGGATATGCCGACGTAGACCTCGGATATTTGAATGCCGACCATTTGCTCCGCATGATCCACAGCACTTTTGATAGATTGAACGGTCTGGTCGATATCTACGATCGCACCTTTGCGGATTCCTTCCGAATCGGCAGATCCAACGCCAATAATATTAAAGGTTCCATTGGTAACTTCCCCAATAATTGCCCGAACTTTGGATGTACCGATGTCCAAACTAACAATGATGTCATTGTTGCTCAAGCTCTATGGCACCTCCTGTTATAATCAAAATAAAAATGTAATAAAATTTCTCGTTCCCGGTCCCGGGAAACATCTCTGTACATATTCAACATACCTAATCCTTTCCCTCTTTTTTCTACAAATTTTTTGAGTGGAATAATATGACAAGCATTCCGCATATACATAGATGCTTACTAGAATCTGTAAAATAAGCGTTTTTAGCAAGAAATATATATATAATAAAGAAATGATATCCAAATTTATGCCTTCACTTCAAAAAATCCGGAGAAAAAAGAGGGATAGTGCTTATTGCCCGTAAATCCGATTGTAGCATTTTTTCGGTCCTAATAGTAGGGACTATTTACTCTAGTGTGTCCGCATTCTCTTCATTAGCAGCCGGTGCAGCTTGAAAAGGAACATACGAATCCGCTTCAAGCATCTTGATCAGCCCGGGCTCTTCCGTCTCTATGACCTTATTCAAATATTCCACCTTATCCTTAAGCAGGGATATTGCCGTTATGACTTCAAAATGAGAACGTGTGTACAGCTTAATCCGGTCTGGAAAAGAGAGCGTCGGCGACGGCACAATTTCCGAGATGTCACTCGTAAGCTCATTGGGAATGTCGGCGAGCGCCTGGCACAGCTTAGCCTTGTACGGGTCGGAATCTTTCCAATTGGTCAAGATAGGCTTCTCCACGGCAATTCCGGTCTCATTTACGGATACAGCAGCTCCACTGGATAAAATCGCCTTAAGCGTACCTCCCTGGTCCAATTCGTAAGCGACCGCAGGATACTCATCAATGCTTATGGTTACAACTCCGGGAAATTTCTTCTGCACACTTACATCCTGTATCGTCTTAAGCTTTTTCAGAGAGTCCTTAACAGACGCCTTGGAGACGGCAAAAAACTGTCCTCCAATCGTAAGGCCGCTCTGAGACAGCAGCTCCTCCCGGGTGGTATATTTGCCCCCTTGGAAATGGATCTCAGTAATGCGGCTGACGGACGAGCGAAAAAATATCACGGCCAGCAGCGCAATGAACAGCAGCAGCAGGATGATTGTAATTTTGCGGCTCACTTTCTTAGGTGGCTTGTCCTCTTTAAGTAGAGGTAAACGGGTTTTAGGCATTCTCATATCTCCGTAATAAGGCCCTGTCTCCTTCCCTCACAACAAGCCGAAGGAGACAGGGAGCTTTAGTTGGCCAAATCTAACGGACCCGGCACAGGTATTTTGCGAGTGATGTGTGCGCCAAGCTTCTGGAACAGCTTCTCAATGCCGTCATATCCGCGGTCAATATGGTGTGCCTGCTCAACAACCGTAGTGCCTTGAGCCGCGAGACCGGCGATCACCAGGGCAGCCCCCGCCCGCAGGTCGGTAGCTTCCACAGTGGCACCGTACAGCCTTTGCACCCCGCGGATAAACGCACGGTTAAGGTCTATGGAGATATCGGCACCCATCCGTGCCATCTCCTCCACATGCTTGAAGCGGCCCTCAAATACCGTTTCTTTGATAACGCTGAATCCGTCGGCCAGCGACAGCAGAACCATAATCTGAGATTGCAGATCAGTGGGAAAAGACGGGTAGGGAGAGGTTACAATCCTCTCCACCGCACGGGGACGCCCCATGCAGCTAATATTAATTATATCATTGCAAACTGTGATTTGAACACCAGCCCGCCTGAGCACATGAATGAGTGAGGATAAATGCCCGGCATTGGTATGGGTCAATGTCACACTTCCCCGTGTAGCTGCAGCGGCGATCATAACTGTTCCGGCTACAATCCGGTCGGGTATGACCTCGTACGTACAGGGGGAGAGCTTCCTGACACCTTGAATCGTAATGGTATCGGTACCCGCACCGATGATCTGAGCCCCCATTTGGTTCAGATAGTTTTGCAAATCCTGGATTTCCGGTTCTCTGGCCGCTCCGGATATCGTAGTCGTGCCTTCCGCCATGGCAGCGGCCATCATGATATTCTCCGTCGCTCCTACGCTGGGATAATCGAGATGAATATCGTTGCCGATCAGCCTTGCGGCCCGGCAGGAAATCTGCCCGCCCGATTCCTCGATTTCCGCGCCAAGCAGCCTCAGCCCCTGCAAATGCAGGTCAATTTTGCGTTCTCCGATTGCACAGCCCCCAGGCTGGTAAATCGTCACCTCTCCAAACCTGGACAACAACGGTCCCATCAGAAAAATGGAGGATCTCATCTGCCGCATCAAATCCTCAGGAACATGGGAGGTAAAGGCAGCCGAAGTATCTAACGTTACTGTCCCTTCAGCATGCACTCCCCTGCACCCCAGCCGTTCCAGAATATTCAGCATGGTTTCGATGTCCAGCAGCTCCGGCACATTATGCAGTGAGTGAACTCCTTCGGCCAGCAGGCTAGCCGCCAGAATCGGCAGTGCCGCATTTTTTGCTCCATGGATACGTATGGTGCCTGACAGGGGATTTCCACCCTCAATCACCAATTTGTCCAATGTATCACCTCCGAGATTACCGCTCACCCACCACCGGGCACTTTCCATACGGGGATTAGCGAAATGTCTGTGAGAGCTTTCCCGCCCCGCATTTCACAGTCCGAAAGTGCTCTGGGTGATTGTCACGATTATAGGATTATCCTATGTTCGTAGCCTCAGGTGTGTGACAATGAAGGCCAACAACCAGCTACAGCCTTCAGCAGCCATGTGCAAAAATATTCATATCTGGCCACAGCGGCGCCAGAAGAAGTGGTTAAGACCGCTTCTTCTGGGCCGCCAGTCTGCGCAGCTCGCTGACTACCAGCGCAGCGGCGTCTCTTTTGCCAAGACGCCGGGAGGCTTCCGACATTTGAGAGCGTACAGACTCCGCACTGATAATCTTCTGAACCGCCTCCATAAGAGACTGGCCGGTCAAGTCCTTCTCAAGCAGCACTGCGGCCGCGCCTTCGCGCTCCAGTTGTCTAGCATTCGCCTCCTGGTGATTGTTCGTCACATTAGGGGACGGAATGAGGACAGAGGGAATTCCCAGCGCTGTAATCTCAGCCAGAAAAGAAGCGCCCGCCCGGTTCACGATAAGGGAGGTACAAGCCAGCACCTCGGGCATATTGTGAACATACGGGAGAAGGTGCAGCCAGTTCGGCACGCCGCCCAGCTTCTGGCGCAGAGCCTTGCGGGTTTCTTCGAAATAGGACTCACCGGTCACATATACATAGTGGACACCATTCCCCTTACCTACAAGCGGGGCCATTTCGATCATTGCCTGGTTAATCGCTCTTGCTCCGCCGCTGCCGCCAACCATAAGCACAACCGTACTGCCCTCAGGAATGCCCAGGGAAGCGAAGCCGCGCTGCGGATTGGCGGTTGTTACAGTGGTCGCCCGGGGATTCCCAGTATAGATCACATTTTTCCCTCCGGGAAAAGCCGATTCCGTTCCTTCGAAGCTCACGGCAACCGTGTCGGCATAACGGCTGAGAAAACGGTTCGTCAGCCCCGGAATTGCATTCTGCTCATGAATGAGCGTGGGAATGCCCAGCTTGGAGGCCGCATACACCACAGGGCCGCATACGTATCCTCCGGTGCCAATCACGACATCCGGCTTAAACTCCCGGAGCATCTCCTTGGAGGCTTTAACCCCTTTCAGAAAACGCATCACGGTCTTCACATTGTCCATTGAAATCTTGCGGCGGAAGCCGGTAATATCTATTGATTTGAACGGGAGATTCTCTTGGGGTACCAGCTTGCTCTCCAGTCCCCGCTTCCCTCCAATATACAAAAAGGACGAGTCTTCCTCTTCAGCCTCAAGCTGCCTGGCGACGGCTACGGCGGGATAGATATGTCCGCCTGTACCGCCGCCGCTTAATACGATACGCATGTCGTCTTTCACCTCGCATAACGGGATAAATTAAGCAATATTCCAAGTGCGGTGAGCATCAGTGTCAGCGATGAGCCCCCGTAGCTGATCAGCGGAAGCGTAATGCCGGTGACCGGCATGAGGCCGATGACAACGCCGATGTTGATGATAACCTGAACAGCCACCATACAGACAATCCCAACCGCCAAGTAGCTGCCAAAACGGTCAGGCAGGCTCATCGCCACCTTCATGCCGCGCCAGATCAGAATCAGAAACAGGACCAGCACAATCAGCCCGCCGATGAACCCCAGCTCCTCCGCCAAGATGGAAAAAATAAAATCGGTCTGCGGCTCAGGCACGTAGCTGTACTTTTGCCGGCTCATGCCAAGCCCCAGCCCGCCAAGCCCGCCGGGACCAATCGCATATAGCGACTGGATAATCTGATAGCCCGCCCCCAGCGGATCAGACCAGGGATCGAGGAATGCCGTAATCCGCTTAAGCCGGTAAGGCGCTGCAGCGACCAAGCCGGCGAAGCCAACGACTCCCAGCGCGCCCAGAGAGAACAAATGCTTCATCCGTGCCCCTGCTGTAAAAACCATCATCAAGGCAGCGCCGAACATGACGGTACCAGTGCCGAGATCCGGCTGGAGCATAATCAGCGCAAATGCGGAGCCGATCAGCGCCAGCGGCGGGAGCAATCCGCGTGTGAAGGTGGAGATGTCATAATCGTCTTTTCCAAGCCAGTTAGCCAGAAAAAGAATCATCCCCATCTTCATGAACTCGGAGGGCTGAATCCCGAAGGAACTGATCCCCAGCCAGCTGCGCGCTCCGCCGCGTACAACGCCGATTCCGGGAATCAGCACCAGAACGAGCAGTATGAAGCAGACGATCAGGGCCGGTCTGGCGAATTTCTTTAGCACCAGATAGTCGGTGTTCGCGGTGACGAACATGGCTCCCAGCCCGAGCCCTGCGAACAATAGTTGCCTTTTGACAAAATAAAACGAATCTCCATAATTGCGGAAGCCCAAAACGGACCCGGCGCTGTATACCATCACCATACCGATGGCCAGCAGGGAGAGTATAGCCACCAGTATCCAGATATCGGGCGCATGACGGGATTTATTCATCAGGAGCACACCTCTTGCATCCGTAGTAGGGGCTTATCCACCCCCCTACTTAAAGGTTATGCACCGCCTCTTTAAAAATACGCCCGCGCTCCTCATAGGATGTAAACATATCCCAGCTGGCACATGCAGGAGAGAGAAGAACAATATCTCCCGCTTCCGCCAAGGCGGAAGCCTCCCGCACAGCCTCCTGCAGCACGGCGGCGGCGCTCTCCCCAGTATCGACGGAGATAATCCGCTTTACTCCTGCTAACTGCGCGACTTTAACAAGCTTGTCCTTCGTTTGACCCAGAGCCACCAGCGCTTTGACGCCGCCAAGGACAGGCACAAGCTCCATATAGTCGGAGCCGCGGTCTAAGCCCCCGGCAATCAGCACAACCGGTGACCGGAAGGAGGACAGCGCCATGGCTGTTGCTTTGGAGTTGGTAGCCTTGGAATTGTTATAATAGACGGCTCCTGAATGATCGGCCACATATTCAAGCCGGTGCTCCACCCCCCGGAAGGAAGCCAGCACTCCGCCCAGCACTGCCGGGTCAGCCCCGGCGGCGATGGCAATTCCGCAGGCAGCCAGCGCATTCTCCACATTGAACCGCCCCGGCAGGCCGATGGAAGCGACATTGGCTATTTCCGTCTCACTCTCTGTGTAATCACGGTAAATGATAACCCGCTTCAGGTCATCATTGGTACCCGGCACAAAGGCCGGGCGGACAAATATCCCCTGAACCAGCTCCTCGGTCATCGAGAAAGGCAGAATCCCGGCCTTCATATAAGGCACCAGTTCCCGGCAGACCGGATCATCCCAGTTCAGCACCGCCGTATCGCTTGGCTCCTGATTGGCGAACAGCTTGGCTTTGGAGGCTACATAATCCTCCATACCGCCATGATAATCCAAATGGGTTTCGGCCACGTTCAGCAGACAGCCCACTTTGGGGCGAAACGTCTCTGTCCCCTTAAGCTGGAAGCTGCTGAGCTCAACGACCATCCAATTGTCCTCGTGGGCCTCTTGAGCGGCCTGGCAGAGCGGTGTGCCTATGTTGCCAGCAACGATAGGGTTCATCCCGGCAGCCTCCAGCATACGGCCCACCCAGGTTGTTGTTGTCGTCTTCCCGTTCGAGCCGGTAATTCCGATCATTGGTGCCGCGCAGAGACGGTACGCCACTTCTACCTCGGTCACAACTTCGATGCCCAGTTCCAGCGCCCGCACTACAGGTGCTGCCGAATAGGGAATGCCGGGATTTTTGACCACAAGGCTGACTCCCTCGTGAATCAGCCCCTCGGGATGCCCGCCGCATATAACAGAAATTCCCAAAGACTCCAGTTCGGAAGCTTCGGGACTTTGATCTCTTTCCTTTTTATCATTGACCGTTACGATTGCGCCGCGCTCATGCAGCACCTTGGCCACCTGGACGCCGCTTTTGGCAAGCCCCAGGACCACCACCTCTTCACCACGGTACTCATCTGGATGTTTCATTCTTTACAACCCCTTGCTGATATATAGTCCAACAGCCGCCAGGACCAGGCTCACCGCCCAGAAGGAAACGACAACCCGCCATTCCGACCAGCCGCCAAGCTCAAAGTGATGATGGATCGGGCTCATTCTGAATATACGTTTGCCGCGCGTCTTGAAAGAGGTCACCTGCAAAACAACAGACAGCATTTCAATGACAAATACCCCGCCGATCACGATAAACAGCAGCTCGCTTTTGGTCACGATGGCGATAGCGCCGATCGCGCCGCCGATGCCGAAGGAGCCAAAATCACCCATGAACACCTTGGCCGGATGTGCATTAAAGACCAGAAAGCCAAGCACCGCCCCGATCATCGCAGCCGCGCAGACTCCAGCCGCAATAGAGGTAGCCTGCATAGCCACCACAGCAAAAGCAGCCAGTGCAATCGCGCTGACACCCGACAACAGCCCATCTACACCATCGGTAAAATTAACCGCATTTGTTACAGCCATCATCATGACGATAATAAACGGATAGTAGAACCAGCCGCCCCAGTCAAAGCTCAGGTCAGTTCCCGGTATGCTTATGCCGGTGTTGTGACCGGCGGAGATCAGCAGGCCGCACATTACTGCCCCGACCAGCAACTGGCCCAGCAGCTTCTGCCGCGGCGTCAGTCCCAGTGAGCGTTTGAATACGATTTTGATATAGTCATCCAGGAAGCCGATCAGCCCGTAACCAAGCGTAGCTACCAATAGAACATAAAAGTCTGAGTCCACTACAGAAAATTTCAGAAAAGACAAGGTGAACGCCACCATGATGATAATTCCGCCCATCGTAGGGGTTCCGGCTTTTTTCAAGTGAGATTGAGGTCCGTCATCGCGAACCTGCTGTCCGAATTTCATCCTCCGCAGCAGCGGAATGAAGAGCGGAGCGGCAATGACCGCAAGGATAAAGGATACGGCAATAGTCAGCAAAAGTAGTTGATAATCCATGGGTACACCCCCTCCATTAGTTTAGATCTGCCCGAGAATGCTCATTTAAGCTGTGCAGCACTTCCTCCAGGCGCATTCCCCTGGAAGCTTTGAACAATACAACATCCTTGGGACTGCATTTGCCAATTAAGGCAGAAGTAAGCTCCCCTTTATCTGAAAAAGCAAACACCCGCTCCGGTCCGAATCGCGCTAAAGCTGCATCGGCGATATGTGCAGACAACGGCCCGTAGGTAAACACCAGATCCGTTTCTGCAGGGTTCAAATAGCCGCCGATTTCCGTATGGAAACGCACTTCGTCCGGCCCAAGTTCCAGCATGTCCCCCAGCACAGCGATTCGGCTTCCGGCGCATTTCATAGACTGAAGCACATCAATTGCTGCTCTCATGGAGGTGGGACTGGCATTATAAGCATCATTCAGCAAAATAAGGCCGGATGCCGCCTGAATCATTTCAATCCGCATACCGGTCAGTTTAAGCTTGCTTAATCCGTCCTTGATATTGTCCTCTGTTACGCTGTAGTGGCGTGCAACCGCGAGCGCAGCCAAAGCGTTGACGACATTATGCTGTCCCGGAAGCGGCAGAGAGAAGGCTTGCTCCGGATGAAGGCTGGACGTAAAAGTCATTCCTCCCGTATGCGACATCATTCCCGTCGGGTAATCATCGTTGTCAGGAGACAACCCGAAGCGGAATGACTTCATTTCCGCTGGGGCGCGGAACGCAGGCTCTGCAATGACTTCGGCAAGCAGCGGCTCGTCGCCGTTATAAATCAACAGGCCCCCGGGTTTCAGCCCTTCGGCGATTTCCAGCTTCGCTCTGGCAATCTCCTTGCGGGAGCCGAGCTGCAGCAGATGTGATTCACCTACATTGGTAATCACAGCCACATCAGGCGGTGCCAAAGAAGCAAGAAGAGCTATCTCTCCACGCGAACTCATCCCCATCTCCAGAACGGCAATCTGGGTTTCCTCGCTCATTGAGAGAATCGTAAGCGGCAAGCCGATGTGATTATTGAAATTGCCCTGTGTTTTGTGGACTCTATACTGTCCCTCCAGCAGGGCTGTAATTATGTCCTTGGTTGTTGTCTTGCCGTTGCTGCCTGTGACGGCAACAACCTGTGGAGCAATTTGGCTTAAATAGGCTGAAGCCAGCCTCTGCAGCGCGGCCAGTGTGTCATCCACCAGGATGACTCCGCCGCCTTCAGGCGCCCCCTCTTTATCCCGCTGCCACAAGGTGGCGGCGGCTCCTGCCGCCAAAGACGCGGCACCATAATCGTGCCCGTCGAAATGTTCCCCGATCAGCGGAACGAACAGGCAGGCAGGCGTGATTTTACGGGAGTCGGTAACGACCCCCGCAATCTCCGTATCCATATCCGCAGCGGAGATCAGCTCTCCTCCGCACATTTCAGCGATGTTTTGCAGCGTTCTTTTAATCAATAGCTTCGGCCCCTTATAACTTCTTTGGCGATGACGCGGTCATCGAAATCATGAACCACTCCGCCGATCAGCTGATAGGTCTCATGACCTTTCCCCGCAATCAATACTACATCGCTGGGGCTTGCCATTTCAATAGCTTTTGTGATAGCTTCCCGCCGGTCCACAATCATTTCATAGCGGTCCAGCGCTACCCCATCCGCCTGCAGTCCAGCTTCGATATCCTGCAGAATTAGCAGCGGATCTTCGGTCCGGGGATTGTCGGAGGTTACAAATACATGATCGCTGTACTTCGCAGCAATTTTTCCCATTAGAGGACGTTTGGTAGTGTCTCTGTCTCCGCCGCAGCCAAAGACTGTAAGCACCTTGCCAGCCGCAAATTCACAAACCGCCTTCAGCACATTCTCCAATCCGTCCGGTGTGTGGGCATAGTCTACGATAACCGCGAAATCCTGGCCTTCATCCACAGATTCCACACGTCCGGGTACGCCGGCAACCGACTCCAGACTGGCCTTGATATCCGCAAGCGGCACATCCTCCAGCAGAGCAGCCGTGATCGCGGCAAGCGCATTGTACACATTGAACTTTCCGACCATACGCAGAGAAATGTCAGCCTCTCCCTTAAACGTATCCACATGGAAAAAAGTTCCTTTGGAGGTGATGGAAATTTGCGAGGCCCGGACATTGGCGCCGCTGTCGATGCCGTATGTAATGACCTCCGCCGCAGTCTGTGCAGCAAAATAGGCGCTTGCCTCGTCATCCGCATTCAATACGGCATATTTGCGTTCTTCCTTCCATGGCGAAATCACATTGCCAAGCCGGGAAAAGAACAGCCCTTTAGCCGCACGGTACTCCTCCATTGTATGATGATAATCCAAATGGTCCTGGGTCAAATTCGTAAATATCGCTGTACGGTAGTCCGTTCCCTTTACCCGTCCCTGCTGGAGCGCATGGGAAGAGACCTCCATCACACAGCATTGCACTCCCTTCGAGACCATGTCACTAAGCGTGCGCTGCAGCTCAAGCGATTCCTGCGTCGTGCCGGACATCGGATAGCTCTGACCGTCATAGCGCATCTGAATCGTCCCGATCAGCCCTGTCTTCACATTATGATCCTGCATAATCCGCTCAATGAGATAAGTGGTCGTCGTTTTGCCATTCGTTCCGGTAATCCCAATCATTCGCAATCTGCTGCTTGGCGAGCCGAAAAATGCGCCCGACAACACGGACATCGCAAACCGGCTGTCATCCACCACAATCTGTGGCAGATCAATCTCAAGCTTACGCTCACAGACAATGGCAGAGGCGCCATTCGCGGCGGCCTGCGGCGCAAAATCATGCCCATCCACGGTAAAACCCGGCAGACAGATGAACAGGTCACCCGGCTCAATGCGGCGCGAATCCACCTGAATATTGGTGATTTCCGTCTCTCCATCCCCATAGAGACGCGAAGCTGCAAGACAAGATGATAATTCATTAACTTTCATAGTAATCCCTCACTCTGCATTTTCGGATAAGACACACAGCCTTATACCTTATTTTTCGCTGTCAGCACCCATATAGATCCTGATCGTCGAGCCCTGCTCGACTCTGGCACCCGCTTTTGGCGCCTGATTGATTACTGTATTGCCGGTTCCTGAACGGGCGAGCGTAAAATTCATGTTCAGATCCTCGTAAATATCCTGGACTGTTGCCCCCGTAAGGTCGGGAACCGTCACAATTGGAGTTTCACCATACTTATAGGTTTTGGGAAGCTGATCCTTACGCTCAGGGATCTTCAAATAATGCAGGGAGTCTTCCAGAATATTTTGTACGATTGGAGCTGCCACTACCCCCCCGAACTGAATCCCCATAGGATTATCAACTGCCGTGTATACGACAATTTGCGGATCATCGGCAGGCGCAAACCCTATAAAAGATACGATATGCTCGGTAGCTGAATAGCGGCCGTTAACTACTTTTTGTGCCGTCCCTGTCTTGCCTCCCACACGGTAGCCGTCAATAAATGCCGGCCGGCCGGTTCCTTTGGCAACTACGCTCTCAAGGGCAGCGCGTACCTTCTTCGAGGTTTCTTCCGAGATGACCTGCCGCACCATCTCCGGCTGTGGCTCCGATACGATCTTACCGGTATCGGGATTAATCCATGCCTTGGCGACATGCGGCGTATAGAGCTTGCCGCCGTTAATGGCTGCCGATACAGCGGCAATCTGCTGAATCGGTGTGACCGACACCCCTTGACCGAAGGCTGTGGTCGCCAGCTCCACCGGCCCCACCTGTGCAGGCTTGAACAGAATCCCGCTTGCTTCGCCGTTCAGATCTATGCCGGTTTTGGCGCCGAAACCGAAATCACGGATATATTTAAACAGGGTATCCTTGCCCAAGCGCTGTCCAAGCGCGACAAAGCCGGGATTGCAGGAGTTCTCCACCACCTGAAGAAAGGTCTGGCTGCCGTGGCCGCCTTTTTTCCAGCAGCGCAGCTTAGCCCCGGCAACCTCAATATAACCGGGATCATAAAAGTGGTCATTCTGCAAGTCTACCTTGCCCTCCTGCAGCGCAGCAGCCAAGGTTATGATTTTGAACGTGGAACCCGGTTCATAGGTCATCCAGATCGGCAGGTTACGGTTATAGACCTGAGCGTCATATTCCTTGTAGGCTCCAGGCTCATACCCCGGTCTGCTTGCCATGGCCAGGATTTCGCCGTTCTTCGGATTCATCGCAATCGCCCAGCTGCCCTGGGCCTGATATTTCACCATCGCCTGATCCAGCTCGCGTTCCATAATCGACTGAATCTGCTTATCTATCGTCAGTTGCAGATTGAGACCGTCCTGGGGGGCCGAATATTTCTCGGATGACCCGGGCATCAGCCTGCCCCCGGCATCGGACAAATAGGAGATATTACCCGCGCTGCCTTGCAGCAGCTTGTCATAAATATTTTCTACCCCGGTAATCCCCTGATTATCTATGCCTGTGAAGCCAAGGATATGTGCCGCCAAATCGCCGTAGGGATAAAACCGCTTGTTATCCTCAGCCACAACGATGCCCGGCAGCTGCAAATCACGGATGCTCGCGGCCAGCTCCATCGTAATTTTGCGGCCGCCGGGCTGCAGCTTCACCGATGACTCACTTTTAGACAGCAAAGTCACCAGCTTCGTCTCGCTCATACCCAGCAGCGGAGCCAGCGTCTGTGCTGTCTTTTGCTTCTCCTTCACCTGCACGGGGACCGCGTAAACGGTAGGGGAACTGATATTGTAAGCCAGTGCAGTCCCTTCCCGGTCCAAGATTTCACCGCGTTTGGCGGTATAAGGAATATTGCGGCGCCACAGATTTTCCGCCTTGGCGCTCAGCTTCTCGCCTTGGGATAACTGCACATAGGCAAGACGCACGGCCAGAGAGCCGAACAATACGGCAAGTCCCAGCAGCGTCCACAGCATTCTCCGCCGAGTTACGACCTTCGAAACCTTCATTCCGTTCTCCCCCGCTTTCGCTTCATAGACATGAGCTCTTATCTTCATGACTATTCGGGACAAACAGGGGTTAGAACAAGCCTGGGCTTATACGCTATTCTGCCTTCGTGTCTTTCTTTGTGTCTTCCGCAGCAGGAGGGACAGGAATATTCTCGCCATATTCATTGAGCGGTTTAAGCGTCAGGGTAACCAAGGTTTTCCCATTCTTGATGCCCTGCGTTTGCTGAGACACATAACCTTCGCCCTCAACGGCAATGCCTACCTTAAGCAGACTGAGAATCTCCAGCCCGTCACGCAGGGACTGCCCGCGCAAATCAGGAATAACAGGTTTATCGCCCTGCTGGCCCAGCAGATAGATACGCTGTCCTGATGCCAGCAGGGTCCCCTTCTCAGGGTATTGGCTGACAACCGTTGCTCCCTCGCCGACCGCCTCGAAATCATAGCCTTGATCAATCAGCAGTTGTCTGGCCGCCTGCATCGTTTTACCGGTCAGATCAGGTGCAGAGCGCTGCTCGGACACCGTGCTTTTGACTGTTTTTTCACTTCTGTCTTTAGAATCCGCAACCACTTTGGGTACTCCCATATAAGGCAGAGCCTGCGACACAATCTCTTTAAAAATTGGTGCAGCGGCAGCACCGCCGCCTTCTCCGTCTTGCGGCTCGTCAATGATTACAATGACTGCAATCTTTGGATCATTGACCGGAGCATAACCGATAAAAGAAGCAAGCACCTTGTTCCGGTCATAATCCTTGCCTTGAACCTTGATTGCCGTACCAGTCTTACCTGCTACACGGTAGCCTTCAATGTAAGCATGGCGTCCGGTCCCCTTGACCTGATCGGCAACAACCTGCTCCAGATAGCCACCCGTTTCCCGGGCACTCTCCTTCGAGATTACCTGGCGTACCACCTCGGGCTGGGTAACCGTTGTCTTGCCGGTGTTCGGGTCGGTAATTTCCTTGACCACATGCGGAACCATCAGCTTGCCGCCGTTGGCAATGGCTGATACTGCCGTAAGCTGTTGAATCGGAGTAACCAGCACCTTACCATGACCATAGGCGAGCGTGGCGTTTTCCGAAGCAATGTTCGGATCAGGGTTAACGATACCGATGGTTTCACCCGGCAGGTCAATTCCCGTTTTCTCATTAAAGCCAAAATCGTTGATGTACT
This sequence comes from Paenibacillus sp. sgz302115, assembly GCF_056120445.1. Lineage (NCBI taxonomy): Bacteria > Bacillati > Bacillota > Bacilli > Caryophanales > Paenibacillaceae > Paenibacillus > Paenibacillus sp. sgz302115. Next base: position 74,187 of record NZ_JBVYOK010000008.1, on the reverse strand, counting down.
GTTTCAGTCTATCCTGACCAAGCATCTCATAGCCAAGCTTAACGAAGGCTACGTTACTGGATCGCTTCACGCCTTCAAGGAACGAAATCTTTCCCCAGCCGACTCTGTTGATATCGTGAAGCGGCTTTTTGTACCCCTTAATGTAAATTTGGCCGGACTGGAAGGTAGCATCAGGATTAAAGAGCTTCTCCTGCACGGCTCCAGCCAGAGTCACAATCTTAAAGGTTGAACCCGGTTCATACCTGGACTTGATCGCGTGATTGTAGAAGCCGGCGGCATTCTGATTAGTATCCCAGTATTCATTCGGGTTGAAGGTAGGCATATTCGCCATGCCGAGAATTTCCATCGTATTCGGGTCGGCGGCAATGACACTCATGCTTTTGGGCTGGTATTTGTCATATGCCTTTTTCATAGCCTCTTCAATATAATATTGAATTGTACTGTCAATCGTCAGCTTGAAATTGTTTCCATTGACTACTGGCTGGTATGAATCATTGGAATCCGGAAGCTTGATCCCCTTGCCATCGCTCTGATAGAGAAGCTCGCCGTCCGTCCCTTTGAGCTGCTTATCAAAATACTTCTCCAGCCCCATAATCGCATTGCCGTCTCTGTCGGTATAGCCCAAAATATGCGCAGCAAGTGTATTCTTAGGATAATAACGCTTCTGTTCTGTGACAAGTCCTACACCCGTCTCCTGAATCTTGTGCTCTTTCGCGAGCCCCTTGTTGAAGGCGTCTACTTTGTCCGCGAGTTCTTTGCTTATCTTCCAGCCCTCGTTGCGGATCTCACGGTTCTTGAGGTATTTACCTTTATCATCCTTAGCCTCTACCAGCTTCTTCAATTCGTCCACCGGCTTACCCAGCAGCTTATTCAGTCCCTCGATGACCTCTTCACTGATCCCCCGCTCAGCAATAACTTCAGGGTCAACGACAACGGTATACGCAGGAACATCACTGGCCAGAACATTTCCGTTACGGTCCTCGATTTCACCGCGTACAGCCTTAATGATTGATGTATGCGCCCACTGCTTGGCTGCTTCTCCCTGATAGTATTCACCATGCAGAATCTGAATCCAGAATACCCGGGCAATTAAAACAAGAAAAAAGAGGGTAATACACCCTCCTATAAACAGCGTGCGAAGTTTTATTCTTTTCACCATACGCAGACCTCACAAACTTTATTATTACGATTGCTGCCAATCGCCAACTAGTTGCCTCCGTCTGTGGCTGTATTGCTCAGTGGAACATGAATGGTCGAACCTTCATCAGGTGTTTTAAATCCCATTCCACTAGCACGTTCGGCTACTGTCTGTTCGAGACCCTGCTTCTCCATCTGATAGGTAGCGATCTGCTTCTTCGTCTTGGCAATATTGCTGTCCAGCTTCTGCGCCTGCAAGTTCAAATCGTAAATATGCACGTAACGCCAAATCAGGGTGGCAGCCACCAGCACAAATACACCAAGTGTCAGCATATAGAGCAGCTTCTCCTTCAGCGGAAGCACCATGCGTCTGGTAACTACTTTCGTCTTCTCGCGGTAAAGCCTGTCCGCCTCTTCTTTTCTTTTGGGTTGAACTGCTAAATTGCCGCGGGTATAGGCCATCTCTGACTCTCCTTTATCGTTATTTACAATTTTTCTGCGATGCGCAGCTTCGCTGAACGGGCGCGCGGGTTAAGCTCCAGCTCTTCCTCGGAAGGCACTAGCGGCTTGCGGTTAATCAGCTTCAAGGTGCCTTCTGCACCGCAAACGCAAAACGGAAAGTCAGGCGGGCAGGTGCATTTGCTTAAATAGCTGCTGAAAATCTGTTTGCAAATCCGGTCCTCCAGCGAGTGAAAAGTAATCACCGACACTCTTCCTCCGGGTGCCAGGCAGCGTACCGCCGCATGCAGCCCTTCCTCAAAAGCGCCAAGCTCGTCGTTAACCGCAATGCGCAGCCCTTGAAAGCTCCGTTTGGCCGGATGTCCTCCCGTTCTGCGCGCTGCAGCCGGAATGCCTTCCTTGATCAGCTCAGCCAGTTCCCCCGTGCTCTCCACGGGGCTTACTTCTCTGCGCTCAACAATTTTACGGGCAATCCGCCGGGAGAATTTCTCTTCTCCATATTGGAAAAGCACACGTGCAATCTCCTGCTCCGGCCAGGAATTCACAATTTCTGCTGCGGTCAGCTTCGCGGACTGGTCCATCCGCATATCGAGCGGAGCATCGTGGTTATAGCTGAATCCCCGCTCGCCCTCATCGAACTGAGGCGAGGATACGCCCAGATCGTACAGGATTCCATCCACTTGGGGAACACCATCCTTTTGCGGAACAAAAGGGATTTCCTTCAGCACCTGCTCAAGCTCCCGGAAGTTGGTCTTAACCAAAACCACCTTGTCGCCGTATTCAGCAAGTCTCTCTTTTGCATTGTCCAGGGCCCAGTCATCCTGATCCAGACAGATCAACCGGCCTTGGCCGCTAAGCTTCGAGGCAATCAGCGAACTGTGTCCGGCTCCTCCAAGCGTGCAGTCGACATATATGCCATCCTTCTTGATGTGCAGCCCTTCTGTCGCTTCTTCCTTAAGCACCGTGATGTGGTGAAACAAGCTGCATCCCTCCAGGGCAGTATTCGAATTGTTGTTGTGTTGTTATAGATCGAAATTGAAATCCACCAGTTTCTCGGCAATCTCATTGAACGTTTCCTCTGACTGTTCGAAGTACTGCTCCCATAGCTCCTTGTTCCAGATCTCCACCCGGTTCGAAACGCCCAGAATTACACAGTCCTTGTCCAGCTTGGCATATTGCCGCAAATTCCCCGGCAGATTCACCCTGCCTTGCTTGTCCCATACACATTCGGTCGCTCCCGAGAAAAAAAAGCGGCTGAAGGCACGGGCATCCGATTTCATCAGTGAAAGGCTTTTAAGCTTTTGTTCCATGATTCCCCATTCTTCCATGGGATAAACAAATAAGCAGGTGTCGAGGCCGCGGGTCGCTACGAAGGAGGCTCCGAGCATTTCCCGGAACTTGGCAGGGATAATGATACGTCCCTTGTCATCAATGCTATGCTGGTACTCACCCATAAACATGATTTTTCCCCACCTCTAGCTCCCAATTCCCCACTTTACCCCACTTTACACCACCTAAGCATAATAGATTCGCCATTAAAAATCAAAAACCTTTTTTTAGAGCAAAGTAATTTTTCATAAATGTCAAGCCGCAAAAAAACAAGGTGCCCGAACCATTCACATGGCCGGACACCTTGCTTCAGTTCTATAGATTATGCGTTCAGATTCCAACTGTCCAAATATTTAACCTGCTCTGGAGTCAGGCTGTCAATAGCAATCCCGAGACTCTCCAGCTTATAGCGCGCTACCTGCTCGTCCAGCTCATAAGGAACATTTTCAACCTTTACTCCGATGTTTTTGTAATTATCATTCACATATTTCAGGGAGAGCGCCTGCAGCGCAAAGGTTGTGTCCATGATCTCTGCCGGATGGCCGTCAGCCGCACCCAAGTTTACCAGCCGTCCTTCTGCCAGCAGATACAGCTTGCGTCCGTCCTTCAGCTTGTACTCCTCGATGTTCTTGCGCACAGTGCGCTGGGATACCGCCCGTTCGGACAATTCAGGCTTATTCACTTCAACGTCGAAATGGCCGGCGTTGCACAGAATCGCTCCATCCTTCATCACATCGTAATGCTCACCGCGGATCACGTAACGGTTGCCTGTCACTGTAACGAAGAAATCACCCAGCTTCGCTGCTTCCAGCATCGGCATCACATGGAACCCGTCCATATGGGCTTCCACTGCCTTGATCGCATCCACCTCAGTGACAATGACATTGGCTCCAAGCCCTTTTGCCCGCATAGCCACTCCTTTGCCGCACCAGCCGTAACCGACTACAACCACTGTCTTGCCAGCCACAATAAGGTTAGTTGTGCGGACGATGCCGTCCCACGCCGATTGGCCTGTACCATAGCGGTTGTCAAACAGATATTTGCAGTAGGCATCATTAACGGCTACCATCGGGAACTTGAGAATGCCCTGTTTCTGCAGTGCTTTTAGCCGGATAATGCCTGTAGTCGTTTCTTCTGCACCACCGCGGATATTCTCCATCAGATCAGGCCGTTCGGAATGCAGCAGCGTGGCGAAATCGCCGCCGTCATCAATAATCAGGTCCGGTTTGCTTTCCAGTGCCTTGATATTGAGCGCTTTGAATTCTTCAGGAGTAGGGTTGTATTTGGCAAACACTGTAATGCCGTCCTCCACCAGCGCCGCACAAACATCATCCTGCGTAGACAGCGGATTGGAGCCTGTAATCGTGACTTCTGCGCCGCCCGCCTGCACAACCTTCGCCAGATAAGCTGTCTTTGCTTCCAGATGAAGCGTAATGGATACCTTCAAGCCTTTGAAAGGCTGCTCTGCCTCAAACTGCTCACGGATGCGGTTCAGCACCGGCATATGCTGGCGAACCCAGTCGATTTTGAGATGACCCTGCGGAGCCAGCGACATATCTGCAACAATACTGTTTTCCTTCGATAATGAACTCATAATGATACCTCCTGAAAGTTTAGTTACATATAAATGATACGGTGTGTTCCGCTGTAATCTGCGGGTATATTCATCAGCTCATCCAGCCAGGCGGGACCGTAACGATTTAGATAATACATGATATTGTACACTCTTTCCTGCAGTTTACCCAGCGGCATCAGCGACAGCTCAATCCGCTCCCACTGGCGGAGCGCAGCTTCATTCTGCTTCTCCATCGCATCCTGGGCTTTGGCTTGAAGAAAGGTTATCTGATCCAGGATTTTATCTTTATTATTGCTGCCCAGCTTAAGCAGTCCCGCTTGAATCGTTCCAAGCTGTTCAATCAGCGGCTCGTACATTGCGGAGAAAGCTGCCTTGGTCTCTTCGAATCGGCGTCCCAGCTCCAGCTCATCCTGGGCGGCAAGCCATTCTTGTCTTCTTTGATCTAATCCTTCACGGACATCGCCAAAAGAGAGCCCGTACTTGTCCATATGCTTGTGCAATGTGCCTTCCACGACCGTAAACGACATGCGCGGTATAATCAGCGGCATCCGTTCACCGACCACCTCAAACGCCAAACGCGGAATTGCCCAATAGGCCATCTCCCCCTGTCCCAGCACAGTCGCGAGAACCGGAAGCAGATAATCCTGCATGAGCGGACGTGTCAGCACATTATTGCTGAACCGCTCGGGATGGCTCTCCAGCAGCCCCAGCAATTCTTCCGGGGAAAAGGAAATCGTGCCCTTGCGGTCGGTAAAGCGACCGGCTTCCTTATGAAGCAACAGGCGTGTACCTTCATGAATATAGAAAAGATTGGCGCCGCCAGGGACCACAGCAGCCTGCAGCTCATATCCGCCGCCAGTGATATTTGCGGCTGCCGTTTGATAAGCGGCCTCCAGCTCATCATTGTTTGCAATCAGTGAAGCAAACAGCGGAGCCTCCAGCCTGCGCAGCTCAGGATCTGCAGAATCCAGCAGAATGAGTCCAAATCTGCCGAACAGCGAGCCCATCAGCTTGGCAAAAGCATCACTCATGCTGCCACCGGTACCCGAGGATTCACGGATAAACTCCATAATCTGCGGTTTGAATTCACTCTCCTGCAGCAGTCCGTCCAGTTGCCCGGTGACTTGAACCCAACTGGCTTCATCCACCTTGATGGCGCTGACGGAGGAGCGGGGGCCATCTATTTTATCCAGCTTCAGCCTCGTAATTTCTCCGGCTCGGTTCAATACGTATGTGTGATTGACCTCATCCCAGTCATGATCCTCACCGGCAATCCAAAACAGCGGAACCACCGGCCGCCCCAGCTCCGCCGCTGCCTCTTTCGCCGCCTGAATCGTTGTAACTGCTTTGTATATGACAAAAAGCGGACCCGTGAACAGGCCGCTCTGCTGCCCGCCGGTCACAACCAAAGTCCCTTGCTGCTCCAGCAGCGCCAGGGAATCCATCACCGCAGCATCAGGATTGTGCCGCAGATTGTATTTCCGAAGGCATGCTGCAAGCTTGGCACGGTCGGCCCGCAAATTTTCACTGCTGTCCAGCCATTCCGCGCGTGTCGCCCTGCTCTCTTCGCTACGGAAATCTCCACCGTACAAATGTCCTACCTTTTCATAATGATGTATATAGTCGCGGGCAAGTGCTGATCCGCCCGGGAGAGGTTCCGGTACTACATTCATGAACAACTGCCTCCTGTTCTACAATAACTGCTGTATGTAATCACTTGAGCCAATAAACTCTTTATGATTGTATCCAAAGTTAGGGGCGGCGTCAAAGATGTTGTACCTTCCGCAAACAGTCCCCAATAAAATTCATTGCACATTCATCTGCTGACGCATAATAGGCGAGAGCTGAATGCTCCCGCCTACGATAGTAATTACTGCGCTAAATTGTATTATGCTATTATACCGAAAGGCTCGCTTTAGGCATAATTTCTTGAAACAAAATGTCCCTTGGACACTTCAACCAATTCAAAATCACTGTCATTGGTTTTTTCGCCTGCAGCAAAGATTGGAGAACCCAACTCATCATGCAGATGAATACGCTTCTTGTTGACTTCAACTTCCGGATCGGGAATTGGAATAGCCGACAGCAGCGATTTGGTGTAAGGGTGGATCGGGTTGGCATACAGCTCTTCACTTTCCGCCAGCTCAACCATTTTGCCCAGGTACATAACCGCTACACGGTCACTGATATGCTTAACCATGGACAAGTCATGCGCGATAAAGAGATAAGTAAGACCGAGACGATCCTGCAGCTCCTTGAGCAGGTTGACCACCTGTGCCTGGATAGATACGTCCAGTGCGGAAATCGGTTCGTCACAGACGATGAACTTTGGATTGACCGCAAGCGCGCGGGCGATCCCGATACGCTGGCGTTGTCCGCCGGAGAATTCATGCGGATAACGGGTTGCATGGTCATGGTTAAGTCCAACCATATCCAACAGCTCTTCAATCCGTTTTTTACGTTCTGCACGGCTTCCGGCCATTCCATGAATGTCCAGCGCTTCGCCGATAATATCCGAAACCGTGAACCGCGGATTAAGCGATGCATAAGGGTCCTGGAATATCATTTGCATATCACGGCGCATAGCCTTCATTTTGCCCGAAGACAATTTGTAGATGTCCGTACCATTGTATTTCACGCTTCCGGCAGTCGGTTCGTAAAGACGAAGGACTGTCCGGCCGGCAGTAGTCTTACCACAACCGGATTCCCCTACCATCCCCAGGGTTTCGCCTTCGCGAATTGTGAAATTAATATTATCAACAGCCTTAAGAACTTTCCCCTTGCCTACATTAAAATACTTCTTAAGACCTTCTACTTCAATCAGGTTCTTACTCAAACGTACTGCACCTCCTTGGCCATCGAATGCAGATTCCAGCAGCGCGCCATATGCGTCTCACTGAATTCTGTTGCACCGGGATCGATTTGTTCGCAGACATGCATCGCTTCGCTGCAACGCGCTGTGAACGGACAGCCGACCGGCGGTTTGATCAGATCCGGGGGAGTTCCGATGATCGGAATCAGCGGCTCACCCTTCTTTTGGTCCAGACGCGGCATCGACCGCAGCAAGCCCTTAGTGTACGGATGCTGCGGATTTCTGAAGATTTCCCATCTTGTACCTGTTTCCACCACTTCACCAGCATACATGACGATGACCCGGTCACACATCCCGGCAACGACTCCGAGATCATGTGTGATCAGAATGATGGAGGTCCCCAGCTTGTGCTGCATCTCTTTCATTACTTCCATGATTTGCGCCTGAATCGTTACGTCAAGCGCTGTTGTCGGCTCATCTGCAATGAGCAGAGCCGGGCGGCAGGCAAGTGCAATAGCGATCATTACACGTTGGCGCATCCCGCCGGAGAATTCGTGGGGATATTGGTTAAAGCGAGCTTCAGCATTTTTGATACCGACCAAATTCAACATCTCGATACCTTGCTTTTTCGCTTCAGCCGCTGACATATTCTGATGTTTGATCAAAACTTCGGTTATCTGTTTGCCCACCTTGATCGTTGGGTTCAAAGAAGTCATCGGGTCTTGAAATATCATGCCAATATCTTTGCCGCGAATAGTTTCCATTTGCTTCATGCTTTTGTTCAGCAGATTCTGTCCTTGAAAAATAATCTCGCCCTGTTTCACTTTGGAAGGAGGCGTAGGAATGAGCCGCATAATGGATTGTGCCGTAACACTTTTGCCGCTGCCGGATTCACCGACGATTGCAACCGTCTCACCTTTGCCTACTTCGAAATTCATACCGCGAACAGCCTGTACTTCTCCGCCTTTTACAAAAAAAGAAACATGCAGATCCTTGACTTGCAGAATGGGTTCCATCAATATTCACCTCCTATGCTATTTTTTCAGTTTAGGATCCAGTGCATCGCGAAGACCGTCACCAAAAATGTTAAAGGAAAGCATGGTCAAGCTTATCAAAATAGCCGGGAACAGGAAGCGCCACGGATAATAAAGCCAGCCAGTCAGTGAATCATTAATCATCGAGCCCAGGGAAGCGATAGGAGCTTGTACCCCAAGACCCAAGAAGCTTAAGAACGCTTCGGCAAAAATGGCATTTGGTACAGATAGGGTAATCGTTACGATAATCGGACCCACCGCATTTGGCAGCAAGTGACGGAACAGCAGTCTGCCTGAGCCAGCGCCCATTGAACGCGAGGCCAGAACGAACTCACGGTTCTTAAGCTGCATAATTTCACCGCGCACAATCCAGGACATGGTAATCCAGCCTGTAATGGTCAGCGCCAATATGATCGTTCCTAAACTTGGTTCCATTACTACCAGCAGCAAAATAACAACCAGCAGATAAGGAATGGAATACAAAATTTCAGAAATTTTATTCATGATATTATCTACACGGCCGCCAAAGAAGCCCATAATACCGCCATAGATAACGCCAATGAACAAGTCGATTGCCGCTGCCGCCAAACCAACGATCAGTGAGATACGTGCTCCATACCATGTACGGACAAAGATATCACGGCCCAGATCATCGGTACCAAACCAATGTTCAGATGAAGGAGGCTTATTGGTGCTGAGCAAATCGTTAGAGTAATAATTGTATTTCGAAAACAACGGACCAATCAGCGAAGCCAGAACGATCAAGCCAAGAATAATCAATGCCGTCATGGCCATTTTATTTTGACGCAGCCGCTGCCAGGAATCCTTCCAGGCTGAAAGACTTTCACGCTGAATAACCTCCGCCTGCTTCTCATCAATACCGATTTTCTGGAAATCTTCCGGTTTCAGGTCCGCATCCAGCGATACCATGTTTTTGTCAGTTGCCAATCTTTAGCCCTCCTTTCCTCCAGTTAGTTTGATCCGCGGATCTACAAATACGTATGCAATGTCAGTAATAAAGCGGGCCACCATGAGCAGAATACCGTAGAAAATAGTAATCCCCATAATCACGGTATAATCACGGACACCGATGGCTTCCACAAACTGCTTACCGATACCGCCGATACCAAAAATCTGCTCAATAACTACAGAACCGGTTACAATGTTAGCGGTCATTGGTCCCATGTAAGTTACAACTGGCAGAATCCCGTTACGGAGAACATGGCGGCTCAAAATTGCGAACCAGCTTAGGCCTTTAGCCTTAGCCGTCTTAATGTAATCGGCATGCAAAACCTCCAGCATGCTGGAACGGGTCAAACGGGCTATAAAGGCTATCGGCTGGGCCGAGAGCGCCGCTACCGGAAGGAAATAATACATTGGCCCCTTGAAGCCCGAGACCGGAAATATGCTGAATTTGTAGGCAAATACATATTGGAGCAAAGACGCGACAACAAAGCTCGGAACCGCAATCCCCAGCACCGCCAGCACCATTGCAGCGCTATCAATAAATTTGCGGTGATATAGTGCCGCCAGCATGCCGAGAATGACCCCGACAATAACCGACACAATAATTGCGACAACTCCCAGCTTCAAGGACGCTGAAAAGGTCTGTCCAATCAAATGTGTTACATCCTGATTCAGACGTTTCATCGACACACCCAAATCACCCTGGGCAACTTCACCCAAATACTTAAAATACTGATGATAGAGCGGCTTGTCCAAACCATATTGCTCATATAAACGCGCTTTAATTTCCGGTGGAACTTTCTTTTCAGAAGTAAACGGGTCCCCCGGAATAGCTTTCATCAGAAAAAAAGTCGCTGATATTAGCACAAACAGCGATACGAGCATGTAAAAAAACTTATTTGCAACATAACGAACCATCCCCATCAACACCTCCCTCGACATTTTTTTAGACACATAATTTGATTTTATGAAAAAATCGGGCTTTTGTCCATTTTCTAATTTTGTAAACCAGAACAATCTTTAACAAAAAGCCGGAAATGCAAAAAAAAGGGATATATATGGAATTCCACATATATATCCCGAAGTGTAATGCTAACTTCAGACGGCTAACTATTCAATTTAGCTGCTGGAGACAAATCTTAGTGCTCAAGCAGATAAGCGCGGGTGAAGTCAACTGCACCACTGAAGTCAAGAGTTACACCTTTGAGGTAACTTTTAGTCAGGGAGTTGTTAGTGTAGTAGTAGATCGGCATAATAACCATATCGTCTTGAACCAGCATTTTTTCTGCTGCTGCAAAGTCTTCTTGGCGTTTAGCCAGATCAGAGCTTGCTTTCGCATCAGTGATCAGCTTGTCATAAGCAGGGTTGGCGTAACCAGCATCATTGTTACCTCCACCTGTTACAAACATATCCAGGAAGGTCATTGGATCATTGTAGTCCGCTGTCCAGCCGGCACGTGCAACTTGGAAGTTCTGGTTTTGACGGTTGTCGATAAATACAGCCCACTCTTGGTTCACAGTGTTTACAGTAATACCAAGGTTGTTTTTCCACATATCAGCAATCGCAAGAGCGACTTTCTTGTGGTTTTCACTTGTGTTGTAAGACAGTTCTACTGGAGGAAGAGCAGTCAGACCTTCTTCTTTCAGACCTTCGGCAAGCAATGTTTTTGCTTGTGCAACATCTTCTGTGAAGTAGCCGCTGTCTTTAACAGAATTACGATATTCACCGTCAGCACCAGCAATACCTGGTGGCACGAAGCCAAAGGCAGGAAGCTGTCCGCCCAAGGTAACGTTATCGATCAGGGCTTGGCGGTTAATTGCCATTGCAAGTGCTTTACGGATCTTAACATTGCTGAAAGGTTTTTCAGTTGTGTTGAATTCATAGAAATAAGTTGCAGCAATACCTTTAGAAACGAACTCATCAGGAAGCTCTTTTTTAACAATAGGAAGCTGCTCGGAAGGAATTTCACCATTCGGAGCGCCTGCGCGATCCAATTCACCGTTCTTGTAGCTCAGCAATTCAGTTGCACCGCTGTTAACAAGGGAGAAGTCGATTTTGCTCAATTTAATGGAAGCTGCATCCCAGTACTTGTCGTTTTTAGTTACTTGGATAGCTTGACCTGTAGTCCATTCAGTCAATGTGTATGGTCCGTCTGTAATCATAGTGTCTTTGCTTGTTGCCCATTTAGCATTACCCTCAACGGATTTGTGTACAGGGTAGTAGGTATAGAAGGAAAGCAGTCCCAGGAAGTAAGGTGTTGGCGATTTCAGCGTAACTTCGAGAGTTTTCGCATCAACAGCTTTTACGCCTACTTGACTGAAATCTGTAACTTTCTTAGTGTTGTATTCTTCACCATTCTTGAGGTAGTACAATTGATAAGCATAAGGTGCTGCAGGATCTGTTGCAGGATCAAGCACGCGTTGCCATGCACGAACGAAGTCAGCAGCTTCTACTGGATCGCCGTTGCTCCACTTGGCATCACGCAGGTGGAACGTATATACCAGACCGTCAGCGGAAATATCCCACTTCTCAGCAATACCCGGTTCAGCTTGGCCAGTTTCATCATTCGTACGAGTCAAGCCTTCATACATAGTTTTCAGGACAGTGTTTGCTTGGCTGTCTTGAGCTTGTGCAGGGTCGAATGTAGGTGGTTCTGCACTCAGGTTAACTTTAAGCGTTTGGTCAGCGGCCAATTTCTCGTCGCCAGTTGCAGCATTGCCAGTGTTCGTGCCTGCATTGCCCGCATTAGTTGCTGCGGCTTCGTTGCCTTTGTTTGCATTGTTGTTTCCGCCGCAGCCAGCAAGCACTGTGCCGATAACGAGAACCAATGCAATCATGAGCAATAGACTTTTACTCTTCTTCATCTAGCAGTTCCCCCTAAATAGAATGTGGTATATGGTTTATGATTATACAACCAGTGGTCAAAAAAATCTACAGCAATATTTTCTGAAAACCCTTTTTTTTTAAAACTTAAAAATTTTGTGACATTGACGCTTTACCGGAGCAATGGAACATTACATCGCTTGTGATATGTACTTAATAAGGCCAACGGCCATGAACAGAACATATCCAATGCCCATGAACAAGAAGGAAAGTCTCCAGACTGCCCGAAGCAGACGCTTGCCGTCCACTTTTCCCTTTAAGCGATTTTGGGCGCCTCCAATCAGTCCAGCGCATATTAATACAATAAGTAGTATAAGATAAAACCCAAACCCCGATTTGAAAATGTTATTGAATAAGGCCGATACGGATAGAAATAAAAACAAGGTTGTCACGTCCATAGCCAATAAAAATGTCTTCTTCTTCTCTTGTTTGAGGCCTATCCCTATGAAATATACGATCAAAAAAGGAATAACCGGAATAACGCTTAACAGCGTGAAAGAATTCCACAGAAATCCCAAACAGCCTCACCTCTCCTTCACATTCATGCCTTCTACCAACCGGCAAATCCAGCGGTGTAAAGGGACCGTGATTCCAGCGCTCTCTGCCATCGCTACAATGCTGCCGTTAATCCAGCGAATTTCCGTTGCTCTTTTAGCAAGCACATCCGCAAGCATTGACGAGATATTGCCCGAGGTTGCCCGGCAAACTTCAAGAATGCCCTCCCATGCATCAGCATCATAAGCAATGCCGCAGGCATCATATACGCGAATAGCTTCTGTATACAGCTCTTTCATTAACTGAATACGCTCTTCAGAAGCCGGCAGCTCACCGTTCCGAATACGCCAAATCGCCGTCAGCGGATTGATCACAGCATTGATCAGCAGCTTCCGGTAAATCATGGTATCCACTTCTTTCGACATCAACGCGTAGAATCCTGCTGCTGTAAGGGCCTCAATCAAACTAATTGCAGCGGTATTCTCCTCATTTTGAGCATTTTTATGCGAATCCTGTCTGGGGACTGTTCTTTTCCCTATACATATTTCCCCTTTGCCAGCATGGATAACCTCTGTTAATGTTTTCCTTTTTGCAGCCTCGGTGGTTACCGCCGCCCAGATTGAAGCCTCAGGCAGCAGCTCCTGAAGCAGCTCCAAATGGCCGTTGCCATTTTGAAAGCAAACCGCATTAAGCTTGCTGTTCCTTAGAGGAACGAGAATCTCCGGCAAAATCCGATGAAAAACGTTCTGTTTGACCGTTATCGCCACCCAGTCGCCAGGCTCACGAAGTACGGTTTCAGCGAATTTGCTTATGGGTGCTGCCTGAAAGCGGGTGCCCTTAAGCCGAATGGCTTTACTCCCGTCTTCATAGCTTATGGTTAAGCCTTCTTCGGTAAGTTCTCTGCTCTGTTCTTCACTCCGGCACCATAGCCTGACTTCCGTTCCAGCATCAATCAGTTTTCCTGCCAGCAGCAGACCCAGTGAGCCCGCACCGATTATATCTATCCTCATTCCTGCACCTGCCGTTTCACAGCAATTTTTCCTAATTATATCCTCCTTCCGGCAAAAGCAAAATAGCATCGCAAAGCGGAGCATTGAGTATGTATGCAAAAAACCCGCAAACGGGGCAGGAGCCACTGCATGCGGGTTTCACAAAACATGTGAATTTATTCGATTCGTTCCAGATTGCCGTTCGCGTCCATTTTGAACCTCGTCTTCATTTCTTCATCCTCTTCATTAAGAAAAGCGAGCCTCCGGGCACGGTCCATAATCTGAATTAAAGCCTTGTAATCGTCGTTCACAACACGGTAGTCACTCTGGGCAAGGTTAACCTCTTTGGATAATCTTTCATTCTCCGCCCGAAGCTCGGTTAGCTCATCCTCTTTCTCGCGCAAATCCCTTTCGAGCATCTTGAGCTGGCGGCCAGCTTCCTGAAAACTTCCTTTCCATTGTCTTAAGAAGCGGATCACCGCATCGATTGACAATGAATTTTCGCCCAGCCCCTCGCTGCGCCCGTATTCCTCTTCAATGTCTCCGAGAATCAAGCCGGCTACCTGCGCACCTCTGCTGGCAGGCTGCTTTTTCAGATAGCTCCGCTTCTGGCGCTGGCCTTTGGCGATACCGATTGCATCTTCGTAGCTTTTGCGAACACAGCTGTTCCAGCGAAATCCGCATGCTGCCGAAGTCCTGCCGATTTTTTCACCCACCTCTTCAAAAGCTGCGAGCTGTGTACTGCCCTCCCGGATATGACGCAGTGTTATTTCTGCTAGTATCAAATCATCTTCCGCGCTCCAAGCATCCTGTCTAACGGCTGTCATAAAGCCAAACCCTCCTAACAACATCATGAAATAACCATCTTCATAACCGGCAGCTCCGCCGGATAGTGAATAGGATAAAAGCTGCTTACTCCATTTCTATGCCTCTATTAGAGTTCATAGAATCTATTTGATACTAAATTGTATTTCCATTTTGACGTAACCTCATACTTGCTGAGTGCTATAATTTCTCTTTTTGTATTTCAAGCTTGCATGTCAATAATAAAAATCATATTTTTCCAATAATTTCAGCTTTTTTTCGATGAATTCGTTTACAAGGTTAGCTCTGGAAGGTATAATTAATTTCAAAGAAGGTATTGCCGGAACCATACTGGAAGGGGGATGTTCTCTTGGACCGCATGTTTCGTGTGCTGGGTTTTTTTACGCTTGTGATCGGACTGATGGCTTTTGCCGGGGATCTGACGGAGATGGCCCTGCTCTTCTTTTTGCAAACCGCTTTTTTCGTCATTCTGGGGTATATGAAATTTACCGAAAAGACTTACGTCCTGCTTTTCTGGGGATATATGCTTCTGACCTTTACCGGCTTCAGCTACTGGACGATTTTTGAGATGGGGCTGCCGCTTTAAAGCCATTTATATTTGAGACGGATGCTATTCCTTACATTAAGGAGGGCCTCCGTTTTTTTGTTTTGCGTTTTTGCAGGTCTTCCACAAGGAATGCAGGTATGATATTTTAACAAAGGTAAACATATTATTAGTACATACCTGTCTATTCCTTCTAAGGTGGTGGTGTGGTGCTTTTCCGCAATAATAGATGCCGATTTTCTGCCGTTCTGATCTTCCTTGTATGCTTCACAATACTGCCTCTGACGCCCCCTGCCTTTCTCTCTGCTGATCCCGTCACGGAGCTTAACGCCGCTCCCCCGGCTATGCCTGATAATGAGGAGACACGCAAGCTGATGGAGCAGACGTTATCCTCGGCTGAAATTGAACATGAGATCACCCGCATAAACGCTGAGCAGCAGACGCTTGAAGCAAAGGTGTCCTTGCTTGAGAAACAGGCAGATTCCCAAAAAACAGCAATTGCCGATCAACGGGAGCGTGCCGGCGCCATTGTGCGTTCTTATTATATGGGTGACAGGGACGGATTGCTGACGGCTGTTCTCTCCGCTAAAAGTATTGGCAGACTGCTCGCCTTATATGACTATTATGAAATTGTAATCGGGCGGGACCGTGACATTCTGTCTCAATATGAGCAGGAATATAAGAAGCTGAAAGCAACATTAGCTGCGGCGCAGCGCAGTTCACAGGAGCTGGCGGAGCTGAAAACGGCTCTGGAGGAACAGAAGGCCCGGGTCACGGCGCTCAACGCAGAGATCAAAGGCGGCATTCAGGGCAGCAGTGATCCCGAACGCATGAGTGCTTTACTAGAGGAATTTACGAAGTATTGGGAAAATATCGGCATTCATGAGGTTAGAACGTATTTCAAAGCTTTGTCGTCGGCCATGAAGAATTTGCCGCAGTTCGTTCAGAGTCATGACGGGATGCTGACGCGCAAAGGAATGACTTACAATCTGGCGCTAAAGGAAGAGGATCTGAATGAGTTCCTGGTGGCGCAGAATTCATTATTCAAGGACTTTGCTTTCCATTTTAATGATAATGAGATTACTGCAACAGGAAAAAGCGGGGGGTTGTCACTCACGCTGACCGGCCATTATACGATTCAAAATGATCCGGTCAACGCGCTGATGTTCCATGTCGATGAGGTTGTATTTAATGGACTGAAGCTGCCGGATACTACCCGTAAGGCGCTTGAGGAAGATTTCGACCTAGGCTTTTATCCGGAGAAAATCATCTCTTTCCTGCGTGCTACTGATGTGAGCAGTGCAGCGGGTGTGCTGCATGTGAAGCTTGGGCTCTCATTTTGAGGCCTGTACTAAAGCTGCGGCATATCCTGCAGCATTGACTTTCCCTGTAAGCAGCAGGGTGACTGCCGCCGTAAGCTCCGACCAGCCTCCCGCTGTCTCCTTGCTTATGGCGGTTTCCTCAGTAAGCAGCAATTTGACGTCAAAAGGAAGCTTCGTTCGCTCGGGCAGACCGGAGCGGTAAAGCTCATCGAGGGCGGGCAACCGCCCTGTATTCTCCAGCCAATCGAGCTGCGCCGTGCTTGAGGTGACATAAGCAAGCCATTTCACGGCAGCCTCAGGATCGGCGGACTGCGCCGGAAGAGCGAAAAAGCGGCTGTACAGCGCTTGGTACCCTATTTTACTGCCGGCGGCCACCGGCGCTTCAGCAGCCAGTGAAGAATTCCCGTGCTGCTGCCACTCCGAAAGCGGTAGTGCCGCAACCGCAACCTTTCCATCCTGAAGCATATCCCAGATGCTTGTATTATAGCGGCTTGTCAGATAAAAATAGCTGCTTGCATTTTGTGTCCATTCCAGCAGGGCCGAATTAATGTTCAGCAGGTTGCCCCCCATACTCTCCAGCACTGCAGAATAGCCATAAGGATTGCTGCTATCCATTGCCAGCAGATATCGTTCCTTGCCCTGCTGCTCAAGGATGCGCTTCAATAACTCATTCCACTGCTCCATACTTCTCGGAACCTCTGTCAAGCCCAGCTCGCTGAGCCGCTGAGGAGAGTACACCAGTACATATGGATCAATATCAAGCGGGACTCCCCAGTCATATCCGTTCCATTGCATCTGAGGAATTAACGTAGTTAGCGGCGCACTTCCGGGAAGACTCTGATAAATATCTACCGGCAGCAAATATCCCCGGGTTGCCAGATCAGTGATGCTGCGGCCGTCGATCATCACAATATCCGGGCTATCCCCAATCGTCATATCCTGCTTCAGTTTCTCATCGGCATCCCCGCTGTCCACATTGCTCAGAATGACCTGAACTCCCGTGGACAAGCTGTAGTTATTGCTGATCCGTTCCAGCTCCTTAAATTCCTCATTGCTCAGAGACACCCGGATACTCAGCTTTTTGACACTGTCCTTATCGCCGGAAGCAGGCCGCTCCGATTGATTCAGCGGCTGCCTTAGCGGATGGGAATCGTCACGGGTATCCAGCTCCATGCTGGGGGACAGGCTTGTCAGCGACAGCAATAAAATAGCAAACAGCAGCCAGTAGTTTCTCCTTCTCAGCACGTTCCTTCTCCTCCCGCCTTGACTCGTCTCCCCTATTTTACCAGATGCATCTCCGGTTGTCTGCCGGTAGTGAAAACGTTCTCTTTCTATTATATGGGTGTGAACGGCGATGGGTAATACGATTGCGACATTTGACCATTCCAAGAAAGCTTTGGACTTCCGATCGCTGTTATCCTCAGATTTCCTGATTTGAATTACCGCTTCTGCGGTAGAAATCTGAGGATAAAGGCGAACGCTGACGCTTCTCCAGTTCCAAACTTTCTTTCCATTCTGTTGTCGCAAAAGGATTTGCCCCTCGCCGTTCCTTGGGGGCGGCAAAAGCAAACAGCCGGGAATGATCTCCCGGCTGTTTACTCTAAATCAGATTGCCTGCAAACCATATATACCTTATTAGCTGGTATATGGTCGTTAACAATCTATTGTACTTCGTACATTCACATTTACAATATTCTGTCCCATTTTACGTTCTATTGTACTCTGTACAATAGTTTTATCGAATTCTGCCCATAACGGTGGATTTCCTTAAAATCAGTTGCATGAAATACAGCAGAATGTGTTTTGGAAGCCATTTCCCCTTATTCTATTGCACATAGTGCAACCACACCAGCCTTTACTCTAGCAAACAGTGGGCGGAACTGGTATATAAGGCAAAGCCTGCAGCTACAGCAGGTCAGCGGCCAGTTGGGCCAGGTGCGAACGCTCGCCTTTTTCCAGAGTAATGTGTCCGCTGATGCCCTGCTGCTTGAACTTCTCAACGATATAGCTAAGCCCGTTGCTCGCAGCATCGAGATAAGGATGATCAATTTGCTCCGGATCGCCCATCAGAATGACTTTGCTGCCTTCACCGGCTCTGGAGACGATAGTCTTCACCTCATGGCGGGAAAGATTCTGCGCCTCATCAATAATGATGAATTGCGATGGAATGGAACGCCCGCGAATATAGGTAAGCGCCTCGACCTGAATGCTTCCCAGGCCCATGAGTATTTTATCAATGTCTCCAGCCTTCTTGGTATCGAACAGGAATTCCAGATTATCATAAATCGGCTGCATCCACGGGCGAAGCTTCTCGTCCTTCTCACCAGGCAAATACCCGATATCCTTGCCCATCGGCACCACCGGGCGGGCGATCAGCAGCTTTTTATATTTATGCTCATCTTCTACCTTGAACAGTCCCGCAGCCAGGGCCAGCAGCGTTTTCCCTGTTCCCGCCTTGCCGGTGATGGTCACCAGCGGAATGTCATCATTCAGCAGCAATTCGAGCGCCATCCGCTGCTGGGCATTGCGGGCACTGATTCCCCACACTGCATCATTCCCAAGATAGAGCGGCTCCAGACGGGAGGCATCGCTGTTCACTCTGAGCAGGGCCGACTTGCCGGTGCCGATCTCATCCTTCAGAATAATGAATTCATTCGGATACAGTGAGTACGATAAGCCTAATTGTTTGACTGACAAGGAACGGTGGCTATAATATTCGTCGATCAGCGAAGGATGGACCATCAGTGACTGGCAGCCGGAGTACAGCTCGTTCAGGTCACCAGTACGGTCGGACAAATAATCCTCTGGTGTAATGCCAAGCACATCCGCCTTGATGCGGACAAGCACATCTTTACTTACGAGTACCACAGGTCTGGGTTCAGCCTTTTCATTCTCCTCATGGAGATAATTGAGCGCCACAGCCAATATCCGGTTGTCGTTGGACACTTCCCCGAACATTTCCTGTACCTTGACGAAGCTGCGGTGATTAAGCTCCACCTTCAGCGTACCTCCATGCTCCAGCTCCACACCGCTATGCAGGTGGCCCAGTTCACGGAGTCCGTCTAATAAGCGCGACACGGTGCGGGCGTTGCGGCCGATTTCATCGGCATTACGCTTCTTGGAGTCGATTTCTTCCAGCACTACAGCGGGAATGACAACCTCATGCTCCTTGAAAGCAAAGATCGAATTGGGATCGTGCAGAAGCACGTTGGTGTCTAGTACAAATATCTTTTTCATGTTATCCCCTCCACAGCGCCTGGTTTGATTGGTCATACATAACTCTTTTCAGCGGGGGCAAGATATAGTAAAAAACTGATCTTTGGCTGAAAGGAGTAAGCACATATGAGAAAATCAATGTGTCTGTTGCTGGTACTGCTGCTGCTGACAAGCTGCGGTATCGCTAATAAAGGAACATCACCCTCTCCTCAGGATAAACAATCGGCGAAAGCTCTAAGTAACCAGGGGAACCGCGGGGTACGGCCACTAACGACTGCAGGGGCAGCTACACTGAACCCCACAGCGATGCCTGGTCAAGCTTACAACACTTCAGGTGAGAGCGATATTGCACTGAAGAATCATTTTGAACAGCTGGCC
This sequence comes from Paenibacillus sp. sgz302115, assembly GCF_056120445.1. NCBI lineage: Bacteria > Bacillati > Bacillota > Bacilli > Caryophanales > Paenibacillaceae > Paenibacillus > Paenibacillus sp. sgz302115. Next base: position 54,222 of record NZ_JBVYOK010000008.1, on the reverse strand, counting down.
AAAAGAGTACCGGGCGTAAACGGCGCCCACTGTGTCGTAATGAACAACATGGCTGTAGTCGGCATAGATGTTGATGGATCACTGACCCGCTCGCGCGTCGGAACCATTAAATATTCCGTAGCTCAAGCTATCCGGAAGGACCCGAGAGGTGTAAGGGCGCTCGTCACTGCTGACATGGACCTTAACAGCAGACTTGCCGAGATGGGCCGTCATATCAGCAAGGGACGCCCGGTTTCCGGATTCGCCGCCGAGATGGCCGATATTATCGGCCGGATCATACCACAGCTCCCTAAGGACGTCAGACCGCAAGGGAAGTAAATTTCAAAAAAAAGCCTAGTGAGAATATCACTGGGCTTTTTGCATGGCGGCAAACACTTGTCCGTCCAGCTTGTCAGCCGCACGTGCATCGTATACCTTCGCATATTTTGGGGCAGATTCCAACTGTGCGCCATAGAACAGCGCATTGCGGACCGCTTCAATTTCAATATCAAAACAGCACATCTTAAACGGGACATCGGACAGCGGGTCCTGCCTCACGACAGCGCGGCCGTTAATGGCATGTACGGTACCCTCGTCAAAAACCGTAATCGTCACCAGCGGATTAACCTTCATGTTGTTCACAAGCCTGGAGCGATGGTCCACCGCCAGACGCACAATGGATGGGCTCACTGCATAGATCCAGGAAATAGCGGTGGATGTAGGTCCACCAGTTTCCGCATCCACAGTGCTTAGAAGAACAAAAGTTTCTGTCTGCAGCATGGATAGCAGGCTTTCATTGAGCTGAGCAACGGCTTCGGACATAGATTCAGGCCCCCTATGATGCTTGTGTGCGTTCAATTAATTATATTATAGCACATGGCCGAACTTGCATTCAATTTTGAGATACAGCCCCGGCAATCCGGTTCTGCAGGCTTTTCTTTGCCGCGTCAAGCTCTTCATTGTTAATATATACATATGGACTGCGCCAAGTTCCGGTCACCGGTTTAAATTCAATATTCGCCTTGGATATTTTCCAATAGGTGGATATCATACTCTTAATCTGCTCATTCTCGATATCGGTCTTCATGTTGTCATCCACCGCATCAAGCACTTTGCCAATCTTGAGTACCCCGCCCAATGACTGCATTTGTCCGACTAATGAATTGAGCACCTCGTTCTGGCGTTTATTGCGGTCAAAGTCATCCGAAGCCTTCGTCTTCGGGCTGCAGTTGGACTTGCGGTAACGAACATAATCAAGTGCATCGTCGCCGTTCAGTTGTGCCGGACCCTTTTTCAGGTTGATATCCGTGCCATCCACACTATCCGTATAACACATATTCTCACTAATATTGACGTCCACTCCACCTAGCTCATCGACTACATCACGGAAGCCTTGGAAATCAAGCACGGTAGCATAATCAATGTCGACTCCGAGATATTTGCCCATCATTGTCTTCATTTCATCCTCGGCAAGTATACCCGACTTCTTCTCCTTGCCCTTGAACCGGGCGTAGAACTCGTTAATCTTAGTCTTCTTATAACCGCTAAGCTCCACATAGGTATCCCGGGGAAGCGAGACCACTGTAGCGGACTGGGTACTCGGGTTAAGCGCTGCGACCATAATGACATCCGTCAGATTCGAAGGATGCTTCGGGCGGTTGTCTGTTCCCAGCAGCAGCATCGTGATCGGTCTCTCTGCAGCCGAATGTCCTGCCGGAACCGGCCGGTCGATACCAAAGCTGCCTTGATCAAACTTCCAATACAAATAACCTGCATAACCAAGCACTGCAAGTATTACAATCAGGAGGATCACAAGCAGCGTCCTTCCTGCTCTGGCAAAAGTTCCACGTTTCTTAACTATCTTCTTGTTCTGCGCGGGTCTGGCCGCGCTGCTTGGCTGCGGTCTGCCGTTTCTTTGGTTCCCGCTGGATCTTGGAGGCAAACTTCCCTTACTTGTACTCATATCAAATAAAGTCCTTTTCATATCAATTGGAATTATATTGCTACGTATTAAATTAGACGGAAGTTCGTGGTAAAAGTTGCGTTTACTGTCTTTTAGCTGCTGCTGTTGCCTTTCGCTTCTGCCGCGCTTCCACCATATAACGGACCCGCACAAGCAGCATCAGCCCTACAGCCACAAGGAGACACTGGATGATCGGCAGCTTGTCGTGCTGAAAAATGAGCAGCATGCCTGAACCCAGCGCCATCATGATATACAGTACGATTTCCTTGCCGATGGTAAGCTTCTGATTGACGCGGAAAACACGGTTGTACACATAGGTCAGCAAGATAAAAATAACAATGTAAGCGACAATAGGATGCTCAGCGAACCAGCTCTGCACAGCTCGTCACTCCTCCCGGGAATAAGTTCGCTTACATTATATCATCCGCCGCAGGTTTTTCCGCTAATAATCCTTAGAATTTTAAGGACCTCTTGAAAAGCGCACAAAAGCCGCCGGACTGGCCGGCGGCTTCAAGAAGAAGGATAAACAGCTTAGGCTTGGCTGGCTTGCGCCGCTTTGCGCTGCTTTTCTGCACGTTCGCGTTCGCCCTTATTCAGGATCTTTTTACGCAGGCGGACAGATTTAGGAGTAATTTCGCAATATTCATCATCGTTCAGGTACTCAAGCGCACCTTCCAGAGAGAACAGGCGAGGTGTCTTCATCTTCACCGTTTCATCCTTTGTAGCGGAGCGGACGTTAGTCAGAGCTTTTTCCTTGCAAATGTTGACGATGATGTCGTTGTCGCGGGTATGCTCACCTACGATCATCCCTTCGTAGATTTCAGTCCCAGGCTCCAGGAAGAGGATACCACGGTCTTCAACACCCATCATGCCGTAGAATGTGGAGCTGCCGGTCTCGCTGGACACAAGCACGCCTTGATGGCGTCCGCCAACCTGGCCGCCGATCAGTGGAGCGTAGCTGTCAAATGCATGGTTCATTACCCCATAGCCGCGTGTCAGCGTCAGGAAGTACGTATTGTAGCCGATCAGGCCGCGTGCCGGAATCAGGAACTCCAGGCGCACCTGTCCGGTTCCGGTGTTGATCATGTTGACCATTTCCGCTTTGCGAGTTCCCAGACTTTCCATTACGGCGCCCATGCTTTCTTCCGGAATATCAATCAGCAGGCGTTCCAGCGGCTCCATCTTGACGCCGTCAACTTCCTTGATGATAACCTCCGGCTTGGATACCTGCAATTCGTAGCCTTCACGGCGCATATTCTCAATCAGAATCCCGAGATGCAGTTCACCGCGTCCGGACACGATAAAGGCATCAGGGCTGTCGGTTTCAAGCACACGCAAGCTGACATCTGTTTCCAGTTCTTTGAAGAGACGCTCACGCAGCTTGCGGGAAGTCACCCACTTGCCTTCTTTACCAGCAAACGGACTGTTGTTCACGAGGAACGTCATTTGCATGGTCGGTTCGTCAATCTTCAGTACAGGCAGTGCTTCTGGGTTAGCCGGATCGGCAATTGTCTCACCGATGTTGATATCCTTGATACCGGCAATGGCTACGATGTCGCCTGCACCCGCTTCTTCGGCTTCCACACGCTTGAGGCCCTGGAAGCCGAACAGCTTCTCAATGCGGGCAGTTTTGCTCTTGCCGTCGCGCATGATAACTGTAACGGATTGGCCTTGCTTGATTACGCCACGGTTTACGCGTCCGATAGCAATACGGCCCAGATATTCATTATAGTCCATCAATGTTACAAGGAATTGCAGCGGCTCATCCACTTTTTCAGTTGGAGCCGGAATGTGTTCGGTAATTGTCTCATACAGTGCAAGCATGTTGTCGTCCTGCTTCTCAGGGTCCAAGCTGGATGTACCGTTAAGTGCGGAAGCATAGACAACCGGGAATTCCAATTGATCGTCGCTGGCTTCAAGTTCAATGAACAGGTCCAGCACTTCATCAATAACTTCCTTCGGACGTGCAGCCGGGCGGTCAATCTTGTTCACGACTACGATTGGTGTCAGGTGCTGCTCCAGCGCTTTGCGCAGAACGAATTTTGTCTGCGGCATGCAGCCTTCATAGGCATCGACAACGAGCAGTACGCCGTCAACCATCTTCATGATACGTTCTACTTCACCGCCGAAGTCGGCGTGTCCTGGTGTATCTACGATGTTGATCAGGAACTCTTTATAGGTAATAGCTGTATTTTTGGCTAGGATAGTTATTCCGCGTTCCCGCTCCAGGTCATTCGAGTCCATAGCGCGTTCTTGAAGATGCTCGTGAGCGCTGAAAATACCTGATTGCTGCAGAAGCTGATCGACGAGTGTTGTTTTGCCATGGTCAACGTGGGCAATGATCGCAATGTTGCGGATATCTTTTCTTGAATGCATGATTTGTATCCAAATCCTCTCATTTATCAAATTAAAAATGTTCAAATTTATAGCGTGTCGCAGCAGTCTCACAAAAGAAGCGCCAGGCAGAAAGCCGACGCTTCAACATATCCTTAATATTATAGTGAAAGCACTATGAAAAGCAAGTCTTTTTATGAAAAAAACGCTTACCAGCCTCCATTCCACTTCTTGCGGCCTCCCGGTTTGCCCCGGCCGAACATCAGCCAAGCGCCTGCTGCGATTAGAACCGCACCAATTAGGTAGAGCGCTCCGGTACCCAGAAGACTAAAGACCAGCAGTATAATGCTTAACAGTCCAAGAATGACGGCTGTAGTCGTAAGTCCGCCGTTTCGGCCCGTAGAATAGAGCGAATACTCATATAGTCCGACAGCAATGCCCAGCAGCAGCAGCGGCCACAGATGTCTCATCAGCCCCCAGCCCCACGCATTGCATAATCCCAGCAGCAAGCCGTATACAGTCAGAATTCCGGCGGGCAGCAGCACAGATGCCGAAGCACGACGGCTGAAGAAAAGCACATGCAGGAACAGGCCTGGTATCAGAATCACGAGTGGCCACAGGGCACGCCCGAGGAATCCGAACACCCCCAGCTTTCCGAGTAGAATTACGATGCCGGCGGCGGCGATAAACACACCCAGTTTCATGTCGTTTTTGGAAGACATTTTTCACCCATCCCTTCAAAGTTCTCATCTTTTATGACAGGATTCCATTTATATTTTATCTGAAAAAAGAATAAAACACCATCACCAGCATTCTTCATGCTTTTGGCAGAAACGCCAAAGAGGCCGCGCCAAAGCTTATTCAGCTCTGTCTCAGCCTCTAGTATTGCCAGATTTCTACTTTAACGATACGGGTCTGCGCTTAATTGCACCGGATACCACAACTGCGATGCCCAGTAAGAGCGGCAATGTGGAATGAAGCGATGGCAGCAAAAAGGAAATCACCGGTCCGAACTTGGCATCCTGCAGCAGCATTTCACCGGCGGTATGCGCAAGGATATATGCCCCGATGTAGATCAGCACCGGAAAACGGTGCAGCCAGCCTACGATAATCCCGCTTCCCCAGACCACAATCGGAATGCTTAAGGCGATGCCGATCACAATCAGCGCAAGATCCCCTTTGGCCACTCCCGCAATCGCCAGCACATTGTCCAGGCTCATAATGAAGTCGGCAAGCAGAATGGTGCGGATCGACCTCCAGAGGCTCAAGCTTTCCTCCACCCTGACATCTTCCTCTTTCTCAAGCAGCAGCTTGAACGCGATCCATAGCAGCAGCATCCCCCCGCCCGCTTCAATATAGGGAATTTTCAGCAGCAGCACCGCAGCAAAAGTCAGCAGGCAGCGCAGCGCAACGGCTCCCGCAGCTCCCCACCATACCGCCAGCCTGCGGTGGTTCTCCGGCAGATTCTTGCTGGCCATCGCAATCACCATTGCGTTATCTCCGCTCAGCACAAGATTGATCATCAGTATTTCACCAAGCAGCAATAAGGAATCCATTGTTTTTAGCCTCCCCGAACTACATGTAATTACATGTATGTCCAAGGGCGACAAGCTATGCTAACTGTGCGGGCTTTTTTCCGCGGGGACGAATGTCCGGCGCTTTTCCAGCGTATACAAAACTATGCAGGCACAGCCGCCTTGTCTCCACACCTTTAGCATACAAAACTTTAGGAGTGACCCCCACTTGAGCACATCCGTTCTGGATTTCATATTGTCGCTGCTGAACATCGTCTTTCTGGATCTGATCCTGGCCGGCGATAATGCAATTGTCATTGGCCTCGCTGCCCGGAATTTACAGGGGAGTACACAGAAAAAAGCAATTCTGCTGGGTACGGGCGGAGCCGTCGTGCTGCGGATTATCGCTACCATTCTGGTCGTATGGCTGCTTAAGGTTCCCTGGCTGCTGCTCTTTGGCGGATTGCTGCTTATTCTCATCGCCTACAAGCTGCTGACGGGAGAAAGTAACGGTCCTGATATAAAAGCTGGAGGGACGCTGTGGTCCGCAGTCCGGACAATCATTGTCGCCGATGCAGCCATGGGCCTTGATAATGTTATCGCCATTGCCGGGGCAGCCAATCACAATATTGTCCTTGTCGTGCTGGGACTCCTGATCAGCGTGCCGATTGTAATCTGGGGCAGCACGCTTTTTATTAAGCTGATTAACAAATATTCTTGGATTATTTATATCGGTGCAGGTGTGCTTGGATTCACAGCCTCCAGCATGATTGCGGGAGAACAGCGAATTGAGCCTTTTGTGCGGGAGCATCCGCTGCTGCATATTCTTTTCATCATTCTGATTATTGCTGGAATTCTTGCGGCAGGTCACTTGAAGCGGGTACGCAATGACAGAAAAGCTGCTCACAGCCACTATTTTGACTAAAACCACTCTTCCTGCAGTCCGGCTTCGGCCGTGACTACATCGCTGGGCTTCTCATTTCCGTAAGGCGTAATGGTGACCGTTTCGGTCCCGGCGACCGCCGCATCCAGCAGCGCAGAGTAACCTGGAAGTGTGGCTTCGATTTTATCCACGATTCGCAGATTCGGGTTCGTCGTTGGAGATTTTGGGACAAACAGTGTACAGCAATCCTCATAAGGCAGAATGGACAGCTCGTAAGTACCGATCGTTTGGGACAGCTCCACGATTTCACTCTTATCCATCATAATCAGCGGACGCAGCAGCGGAAGTGCTGTGGCACGGCCAATGACATTCATGCTGGAAAGCGTCTGGCTGGCCACTTGCCCGAGGCTTTCTCCTGTAACGAGTGCCAGCGCGCCTTCCTGCTCCGCCAGTCTTGTAGCAATCCTCAGCATAGCCCGCCGCATCAGCGTAATAATCAGATTATCCTGACCGATGCCGGTAAAAGAGGTCTGCACCTCCGTAAACGGGACAAGATGCAGCTTAATGACTCCAGCATAACGCGACAGTACCCGCGTCAAATCCACGACCTTTTGCCTTGCCAGCTCGCTCGTATAGGGATAGCTGTAGAAGTGAACGCATTCTACTTCCAGCCCCCGGCGCATGGAAGACCAGCCGGCAACAGGGCTGTCAATCCCGCCGGACAGCAGCAGCATCGCTTTGCCGTTAGTGCCCAGCGGGAAACCGCCGACACCGGCAATATTTTCGCAGAAAATATACGTATGTCCTTCACGGATCTCAATCTTCATCTCCAGTTGCGGGGACCTTACATCCACGAGCAGACCGGGATAACCCTGAAGAAGCGGAGTTGCGATCAGCTTGTTCATTTCAAGCGAGCCATACGGAAATCCCTTCCACACCCGGCGGGCATTGACCTTGAAGCTGGTCCCTGCAGCCGGTGCGATAATCTCCAGAAAGGTGCGGCTGACCGACAGAATGTCTTCGAATTCAGACCGCGCAACCTTGACCGGACTTATTGAGGCAATGCCGAACACATTTTTCAGCGCCGAAATCAGTTCTTCCGCCGGTTCACCGTTCAGTTCTACATAGATTCGGCCGAATTCCTTGCTCAGATTTGCCTTGGGATAAGGCTTGACCATCTCCTTCACATGGCGGAACACGGTTTTTTCAAAGCGGGAGCGGTTTTTCCCTTTTAAAGTAAATTCTCCAAAGCGCAGCAAAAGCATGTCCGCGTATTCAATACTGCGTCCGTCAGCTTCTGCTTGTGTATCTATCTCTCTCATCTGTTACTTCATGCCTCCTTGAGCTTTCTTCAATGACTGTACAGCAGTCAGCAGCGCTTGTTCAAGCTGGGCAACATCAGCCTCCGTATGACGGTCCCCCAGGCTGATGCGGATACCGCCGAGCGCTGCCGAGGCGTCTCTGCCCATCGACAGCAGAATCCGGCTTGGTTCAGCAAGGCGCGAGGAACAGGCTGAACGTGTCGAAACGGTCATCCCCAGCTCCTCCAGCTTGCGGGCCAGAACTTCCCCCTTCATGCCCGGGTAGGAGAAATGAACGATATGCGGCGCTCCGTCCTCACTGCTGTTCAGAATCAGCTCAGGTATCCCGGTTATAAAACGCAAGAGCCGATTTCGCAGTGGAATCAGGCGTTCGTTTAACGCGAGCCTCTGTTCACCGCTCATCCGCACAGCTTTGGCCGAACCGACAATCGCCGGCACATTCTCCGTTCCGGCTCGCAGGCCATCTTCATGAGAGCCTCCGGTTATCAGCGGAAACAGCGTAACACCTTCCCTGACATATAGTATTCCGGTACCGCGCGGTCCGCGGATTTTGTGCGGCGACAGGCTGTATAGATCGGCCTGCCATTCCTTCAGCCGCGTCTCCAGCTTGCCATAGCCCTGTACACCATCGACGTGAAACAGCGTCCTGCGGTTAACAGCTTTAATCTGCTGCCCAATCTCTTGCACTGGCTGCACGGTGCCGATTTCATTATTGACATGCATGACGCTGACAAGCACAGTATCCTGGCGGACGGCAGCGGCAATACGCGCAGGATCAACAACACCGCTGCTCTCCGGTGCGACAAAGGTGATCTCCCAGCCCAGCTTTTGCAGCTGTAGACAGCTCTCATACACTGAGGGATGCTCCAATTCGGTAGTTATGATATGTCTTCCCCTCGACTGAAGCTCCAATGCCGCCCCTTTAATCGCCAGATTGTTGCTCTCGGTAGCTCCCGAAGTAAACAGAATTTCCTGTGGCTGCACTCCAAGTGCAGCGGCGCATACTTCCCGTGCGCGTCTGATCAGCCTCTCCGCTTCTACGCCTGCACGGTGAAGAGAAGAGGGGTTGGCATAATGCAGCCTCATGATTTGTTCCACGGTCTGCACCACCTCATCGTAAGGCGGCGCTGCGGCGGCATAATCCCAGTAAAGCATATATCGGCGGTCTCCTTTACATTTCCACTTGTGATGAAGTGAAACAATTCCATCCTTATCATTTGAAAAAGGATCAAACGGCCCTCTGCCACCCCGGTGGTTTAAGGTTAACCCGTTTGATCCTTTTATTATACCGCGTATTGCGCGCGGGCGCGTTCTATTTTGGCGATATAGGACTGAGTTTCAAGCGGAAGCTGCGACAAACTGGCCATCAGCTCCATGTCATTGCTTACACCAAGCTTGTTCACCCGCCCCGGACCGGCATTATAAGCCGCCAGCGCCATTTTCTCCTGCCCGCCATACCGCTGCAATTGATAGGACAGATAACGAACACCGCCATCAATGTTCTGCGCCGGATCGAAGGGATTAGAAACGCCCAAGCCATTCGCCGTTCCATCCATTAACTGCATCAAGCCCTTGGCTCCGGCCGAGGAGACAACATTCGGATTAAAGGAGGACTCGGTGTCGATTACAGCTTTGATCAGGTCAACCGGAACTCCGTATTTCGCGCTTGCCGTTTGAATCAAATCTTCATAATCGGTAGGCTTGGTTCCCGTTATTTCCCCGGAAATTGAACTGTAGTCATTCTGCATTCCCCCAAGCTGCTGCCATAGCAGACCGCTCAGTGAAGAGTTGTCCATTGAGGTAAGCGCGCTGCCGCTGCTTCCACTGGCATTCTGCAGAGCAAGCTGCTGCAGCATGGCGGCAAATTCTGAAGCGGATGTCCCCGACACTTCCTTGCTGGCGGTCGAAGCACCCTTCCTGACGTTTGACGAAGTCCTCAAATCAACCCATTTCAACTGCCCGAGTCCGCTTCCAGCAGCGGTATTAATCTCCATGCTGCGCACTCCTTCTTTCCGGTTTGTCTTTTATGTTAAGAATCTCAATTTCAAATTTGAAATGCGCCTTCATTTTACAATTTTTTCACGGGAAATGCTATATACTGACACGCAAAAACAGACTTCAGACCCGTATAGTTAGGTCTGTAAGCCTGTGTCTGCTTCATATTTCCGGCTGCAAATGCTGCTACCGCGCAAAAGGAATCATAACAAAATAGCTGAGTGTAGATACAATGCCAAGCCCGATCGCCCACGCTCCGGAGGTTTTTTGCCCTCTGGCATAAGCGAAATATCCGAGTATTGCAGCAATTGGCCCTAAGATGACCGACCAAATAAATAAGGAGACCACGCCAAAACCAAGGCCTGTATAACCGAGGGTACGACTGTCACTTTGGGTCTCATCTTTCGTGTCTTCCGCATCCTTGATATGCGTTCTTTGCACATGTGCGGGCAGCGGGGTAACTTCAGCAGCGTACTCTTCGTTCAGCGTCCGGTCACGGCGGGGATAGTCCATCCGGCGCGGACGCAGAACGATCTTTTTCCGCTCTGAGCGGTCCAGCTTGGATTCATCATTGTGATTGTCCATGGTATCCTCCTAAGCGTTAGGCTTGAACGTCAGGCAACAAGTGGCAGAGGAAGTTCCGGCAATGTCATGGTGGTTGCGATCCGTCATTTCTTCGGCATATTCTTCCTTGAAGCGGCTGCCGACATGCTTGTCGATTTCGATCACAATTTCATTAGCCCGGCACAAGTTCTGCTCTCCCCAATAATGACAGTTGCTCACACTGCATTTCACAAGCGTTTTTGCGTTTGTCATGTTTATCACCTCGACTTCATTATGCCCTTGGCCGGCTGCCTCTATGCTGTAAAAGGGTTACCAGTCCGCCCAGCACAAAAAGGACCGTGCCGTCATCCTTCCATGACAGACACGGTCCTGGCTGTAGCTGAACAGATAAGCAGCTGCTACACCTGGTTCTGCATACGCTTTTCGGTCAAATAATCATTTTCATAATAGCTCAGATCATCACGAAGCTCTTCATAAACCTTGGTGATATCCAGAATAATGTCACGTACCGGACGAACCGGCTTCTTACGGAAGCGGATGGCATCCTGGCCTGTGTAGGCATAACGCCCATCTTCGGAATAGCTCTCATTCTTAGGATAAAAGAAGTTGTTCACACCGAAATGGTATACGTTATAAAGCGCTTTTTGCGCAAAGGCTTCGTCAAAAGTGGCGCGGCGCAGAGCTACCCCCAGCTTCTCATAGGACATTTCCGAGAACACCAGCAGATGGCGGAGATCGGACAAGAAGCCTTGATAAAACAGCAGGGTTTCCTCATCATCTTCAGTTACCAGTTGCGGCAGCGCATGCTGGTTCAGGAATAATTCCATTTTTCCGATTACGGCGTTTAGCTTTTCTCTCGTCGTTTCACACAATTTCTGCACGTTGGCTGCTGACATGGCAATTGGTCCCCCTTATTAGTCCTAGCTCGGTAAGCACTTACTTTTTTGATATTAACATAAATCTTTGGACGGCGGTATCCTTTTCTGACAAGCAGCAACGGCTTCTCTGTCCTCTGCTTTCTTCTATTTGATGCATAAAACAGGTGCTCTCTTCTAAAGCTACAGGTATTACGATGCCATGAAGGGGCGGAAAATATGTCACGAAAAAATGTATTAATAGCCGGTCTGGTCACCGCTGCAATCTCGGCAGTCCTACTAACATTTACCCTTCGGCCTGAAGGGACCGGGGGGCTTCACCAAACCGCCGTGCCTAATCCGGCACAGGAGAAAGCGATCAAGAAAACATCGCTTACCCAGGATGTCAGCGCTACCGACCGTCTGAACAGGGTGGATGTCAGCAAGCATTTAAGCACGATGCTCACTGAGACGGATGGCGCTTCGCCCGGAGATATTTCAGCATATGCCAAACGTCTCCAGCAAGGACACGGACATATCACCATGCTGATGTGGATTGATTTCCGCACAGAGAAGACGAGCACCTTCAAGTCCTCGCTTCCGGAGGGCAGCGATCAGGAGAATCAACAACTGCTGAAATACCTGAATACCGCGAAAACTGCGATCAAACGGCATCAGGCTTATGAATCCCCTACCTTTATTATCGGGAAGAAGAAATATTACTTTATGGCTCAGCGCGATAAGGCCGGACATTTCGGTGTTATTGCCCTGATCAATCAGAAGATTCTGGACCGGGTTGCCGAACATCAGCTCAAGAACCTGCGCCTCATCCCTTATCCCAAGGAAGGCAAATACCGCGTTGAATCGGTTCACACCGATACCTTGAAGGACATCACCGTCAAAACGGGCCATGACAACGAGAACGCCAGCCATTATTATGAGAATGAAATCGTTGTCCGGTTCCAGAACGGCCATCCTACTGCGGGACAGCTTCAGACCATTGCCGCAGATATCCAGTCCAAGGAGCCGCGCAAGCTGGGGTATGCCTATATTTTCCGCTCGGAGAAAATGAACTATACAGAGCTTAAAGCCTATTTCGCCAAAAAATGGAAACCCGAATACACAGAGCCTCACTATATGTATTTAACCAATGATGCGGTGAACGAAAAGACCGGAGCGAATGTGCTTACGCCAAATGATCTGCTGTTCTCGACCTATCAGTGGAATTTGCCGGCTATCGAAACCGAGCAGGGCTGGAATTTGTCCAAAGGCAGCAAGGATGTAGTAGTGGCTGTGGTGGATACCGGTGTGCAGGCCAGCCATCCTGACCTCAAGGGCCAGCTGCTGGCCGGGTATAATGCGATCACAAAAGGCTCGAAGCCTGATGACGATGTCGGACATGGCACCCATGTAACAGGCATCATCGGAGCTTTGACGAACAACAAGGAGGGCGTGGCCGGCATTAGCTGGTTCAATAAGATCCTTCCGGTAAAAGCACTCGACAACTCGGGAGCAGGCACTACCTACTCCGTTGCCGAAGGAATTATCTGGGCTGCGGACAAAGGAGCGAAGGTGATAAACCTGAGCTTGGGGAATTACGCCGATTCACAGTTTTTGCATGATGCGATTAAGTATGCCTATGACCGTGACGTGGTGCTCGTGTCCGCTTCCGGCAACGACAACACCGAACGTCCGGGCTATCCGGCAGCTTACCCGGAGGTAATTGCAGTTGCTGCAACAAATGCCTCCGGCGATAGAGCTTCCTTCTCCAATTATGGCGATTATATTGATGTCGCTGCCCCGGGAGAGAGCATTGCCAGCACCTACCCGGACAACCAGTATGCGGCTTTATCCGGAACGTCCATGGCAAGCCCTCATGTGGCAGCGCTCGCCGGACTCATCCGCTCGCTGAATCCGGCCCTGACCAACAAAGAAGTGATGGATCTAATGACTACCAATGCGGTGGATCTCGGCACCCCCGGTCATGACAAATATTATGGCTGGGGCCAAGTCGATATCTACAAAACACTTCAGGCAGCCACCGGAGGCGAAGTGCCGTTGCAGTTGTTTCCGCAGCAAGTCGGCCGGCAGCTCAAATCACTTAAGCAGAGCCTTCAAAACAGCTATTAAGACAAAGAGCTGAGATGCTTGCCCAGCAGGATCAGGAACAGCTTGAGCCCCCGCTCCATGTCGGCTTCCTTCATTTGCGCATAGCACAGCCGGATATGCCGGGAGGGAGTATCACCGGCATAACACACATCGCCGGGAAGAAAGGAAATGCCCTCCTGTTCGGCCAGTATATGCAGCCTGTCGATGCCTGCTGCGGATGGGAGCTGCAGCCAAAGATTCAATCCGCCATCGGGCAGATTCCAGGTAACACCCGGAGGGGCGTACTGCTTCAGCAGCTTCGCCGCCTTCTCCATACGTCTGCGCAGAGCAGCCCGCAGCTCGCCGGCATAGCTCTCGTATTTATGGGAGATGAACGGAAGGACTGCCCCTTGTGTCAGCAGCGGGCTGCCGAGATCACTCGCCGACTTGGCGGCGATGAGTCTGGAGAGAATATTCCCCGCTGCGGCAACACAAGCGATTCTGCAGCCGGGGGCGAGCACCTTGCTGAAGCTTTTCATATAGACCACATGTCCGTCCTCATCCATGGATTTGATCGAAGGCGGCGGAGGTGCGCGGAAATACAGATCACTGAACGGGTCATCCTCCACAATCAGACAGCGGTAGCTGCGGGCAAGCTCCAGCAGCCGCTGTCTTCTTGGCATGCTCATCGTGACGCCGCTAGGATTCTGAAAGGTAGGATTCGTATAAATCAGCTTGGGCGGTCTCTGGTCGCACAGCTTCGTCAGCACATCAATCCGCATTCCCTCCTGATCCATCGGCACAAAGATCATCTCCGCACCCCTCCCGGCAAAAACATCAATCGCCCCGGTATAGCTCGGCGCTTCCAGATAAACCGTATCCCCGGGACCGATAAAGGTCCGGGCTACCAAATCAATCCCCTGCTGCGTCCCGCTGGTAATCATCAAATCAGCGGAGCTAAGAGTAATGCCGCGCTGCTGCAGATGCTTGCGCATGATTTCCCGCAGCTCCAGATTGCCCTGGAAATTGCCGTAGGAAGCCATCAGCTCGGGCTGCTCTGTCACTAGTAGGGCCATCGTCGCACCGATAGACCTGAGGGGGAGCAGCTCGCCATGAATTGATGCCATATGGAACGGGTACTCCACCTCTGAGTAATCAAAATTCCTCCACAGCTGCGCCCGCGGCAAATAGTCGTCATAAACGTTCTGCCAGCCTGTGCCGGTATCGGAGCCATTCCGTTCATGCTCCGCGACAAAGCAGCCTTTGCCTTGGCTGCAAATAATATGTCCCCGCTTCTCCAGATCGGCGTAGGCCTTGCTCACAGTAACCTGGCTCACCCTCAGACTGACTGCCAGACCTCTGACGGAAGGCAGCCGGGTACCCGGCTGCAGCAGCCCTGAAGTAATCCGCTGAGCCAGTGTATCGCAAATTTGCTGCGGCAAGGATTTCGTGCCGCTGCGAAGCAAATCGATATGCATCCTTCCGTCCTCCTTACTGTTATATTCAATGCTTTACTGTTATACCGCTATGCCGTTATGATACAACAAAATTCAAAAGCGGGGAGCATTTTTTATGAAGATTAATTTCTCAACGGCTGCTAACCATTTGGGTTCTTCGGCAGTCCGTGAAATTCTCAAGCTTACTCAAGGCAAAGACATTATCTCCTTGGCCGGGGGCCTGCCCGGAGAAGATCTGTTCCCGATGGAGGCGGTCCGTGATGCATACAGCCGTGCTCTATCTGCGGATACATCAGCGCTGCAATACGGATTAACTGAAGGATACGCCCCGCTGCGGGAGCAAATTGCCGCAAGGCTGACCAAGCAGGGGATTCCTGTGGCCGCCTCTGAAATGATACTGACAACAGGTTCCCAGCAGGCCATTGATTTGCTGTGTAAAATCCTGCTTGATCCAGGTGATGCCGTACTGGTGGAAGCGCCTACTTATCTTGCCGCCCTGCAGGTGCTTGGCTCCTACCGTGCGGACATCCATATTGTCCAGAGTGACGAACATGGCATGCTGCCGGACCACCTGGAGGAGCAGCTTCGCAAGCAGCGCCCCAAGCTGCTGTATGCTGTTCCAACGTTTAACAATCCATCGGGAGCCACCTGGAGCAAGGAGCGCCGGGAGAAGACCGTGGAGCTATGCCGGCGTTATAATGTGCTTATCCTTGAAGACAATCCGTATGGAGAGATCACCTTCGATGAGGCGCCGGGCGCTTATCCCCCTACCCTGGCGGAGATTGACAGAAGCAGCAGCAGTGAGCCTTGTGTAGTCTATACAGGAACCTTCTCCAAAATCGTCGCCCCCGCGCTGCGCACAGGCTGGATCGCCGGTCCCGCTGAACTGATCAAAGTGATCATCAAAGCGAAGCAGGCGGCGGATTTGCACTCCAGCGCCATTGATCAGCGCGCGCTGTCTGAGCTGCTGGGGTTCTTTGATCTCGAAGGGCATATCCGCAAGATCTCGCGTGAATATTGTTCGCGGATGAAGCTCTTGTCCGCCGAGCTCTCCTCCCGCAGTTGGAAGGGCACCCGGTTCCACGAGCCACGCGGCGGCATGTTTCTGTGGCTGACATTGTCCGAGCAGATTAACACTACGAGGCTGCTTCCCTTTGCTGTAGAGCAGGGCGTTGCCTTTGTACCCGGAGAGGTTTTCTTCTCGGCGCAGCCGCTCACAAATACGATGCGGCTTAATTTCACCCACACCCCGCCAGAGCTGGTTCCGCTTGCCGTGCAGCGGCTGGAAAAAGCGCTGGCTCTATATGAGCAAAGCGAGCTGTCGCATCTTCACTGATAGCTATACTTTTATAGAATTGCAAAAAGCGGCCCTCCTCGGAGGGCCGCTGTCTTATAGGCTGCTTACATCTACAAATGCTTAGAAGTTGTCAGTTAGGAAAGTTTGCCGTAAGCCGGGTTCTGTGCTCGTCGTGGTTCGAACGGGAACTACCCTCCCACCATAAGCGACAATCATCTATCTAGGCCGTACATTACTGCACAGCTCCAGCGACCAACCTAGACGCGCCTCAGGCGAAGGCTGCCCCTTCCCGTTAAGGAGGATGCTGCGTCTCATTAGGTCTTGCTCCAGATGGGGTTTACCAGGAACGAAGTCACCAGCGTTCCTCGGGGTCTCTTACACCTCGGTTCCATCCTTGCCTGTGCCGCCCGAAAGCGGCCATCGGCGGTCCATTTCTGTGGCACTATCCTTCGGCTCGCGCCGACTGGATGTTATCCAGCACCCTGCCTTATGGAGCCCGGACTTTCCTCCCGCAGCGTCTTCACGCCGCCGGCGATTGTCTGTCAAACTTCCCGTACAACATTGTATATTATACAGACTTGCGTAAGCCGGCACAAGTGTAAATTAAAGGAATCTACAGGAATATAAAAGGCTCTGTGTCCACCTGCGAGGCATGCACCGCTGTAGCATACTTATGCTCAGTCAGCTTGCCCGAAATCCACTCGGCTACTTTTTCCTTCATAATCTTCTCCGCATTATGTCCCGGATCTATCAGCGTAATGCCGGCCAAAAAAGCATCCTGAGCCGTATGATAGTCAATATCCCCGGTCACCAGCACGTCGGCACCCTTGAAGATGGCGCTGTTGTAATATTTAGCACCCGATCCGCCCATCACCGCCGCTTTGCGGATGGGACGGTCCAGGTCCCCAACCACGCGCACCTTGTCAACCTTAAGGCCGCTTTTGACCGTTTCAACGAATTCGCCCAGGGTGGTCGGCTCCTTAAGCTTGCCTACTCTGCCCAGGCCGAAGCTGCGGCCCTTGAGGTCCATCGAATAAAGATCATAGGCCACCTCCTCGTAAGGATGGGCTTTCAGCATCGCCTGCACTACCTTATTGCGGATAGGCTGAGGAACAATCGTCTCAATACGGATCTCCTCGGCATGCGTAAGCTTGCCTTGCTCACCGAGATAAGGCTCGGAGCCCTCTCTGGGCATAAAGGTCCCGTAGCCTTCGATATTGAAGCTGCAATGGCTGTAATTGCCGATCCAGCCTGCCCCGGCATTCAGAATGGCATCCAGCACCTTCTGATGATGATCCTTCGGCACGAACACCACCAGCTTCGAGAGCTGCTCGGTATGGATATCCTTAATTGGCGCACCGTCCTGAATACCAAGCGCTTCGGCCATCCAGTCGTTCATTCCGCCTTCGGCCACATCCAGATTCGTATGGCTTATATATACGGCTATATCATTTTTGATCAGCTTCTCATACAGCTTACCCATCGGGTTATCAGTCTGTATTCCCTTGATCGGGCGGAAAATAATCGCATGATGCGCGATGATCAGGTTGCAGCCCTGAGCGATGGCTTCATCCACAACTGCGTCATTGACATCAAGCGCGACCAGCACTCCCGTAATCTCCTTCTGCAGAGAACCAAGCTGGAGGCCGACATTATCCCATTCCTCCGCCAGATGTTTGGGAGCAAGCTGCTCCATATACCCGATTACAGTTTGTCCTTTGGCAAACATTCCAGCACCTCCGTAATTCGCTTGATCCGCGCCAGGATCTCATTGCGTTTGTCCTCTGCAGCCGCCTGGCCGGAACGTGACAACGAAGTCAGAATCCCTTCCAGCTTGGCAATTTCACCCTGCCACTTCTTGTGAAACACTGCATTTGGTGCTTGCAGCAGATAAGGTCCCATCTCCAGGAGCAGCTCACGGTCACATTCGATGCCTGAGGCCAGCTTCAAATCACGGTATAGCTGATCATTCGTAACATCGGCAGCAGCTTCAGGAACGGCTGTCAGAATTTCATAAATCTTGCCGTCTTCCTCCAGGATATGCTCCGCAGTAAGCACCCAGCCATGATTCAATAGCCAGCGGCGCAAAACATCCTCGCCCACGTTCGGCTGCAGCGCCAGCGTCTTCACACCTTCAAGCCTGCCCAGGCTGCGGCCGCGTTCCAGGATGGCGGCAATCAGCGACCCGCCCATTCCGGCAATGGTAATACAGTCGGCTTCTCCCGGCTCCAGCACCTCCAGCCCGTCTCCGCGGCGGACAGAGATAACCTTGCCTAACCCAGCCTCAGCTACCCCTCTGCGGGCCGCTTCGAACGGCCCCGTGGTTACTTCGCCGGCAATGGCGGACAGCGCCCGCCCGCTTTCTATAGCCGCTACAGGCAGCAGCGCATGGTCTGAACCGATATCGGCGACAATGCTGCCCTGCGGAACCTGCTCCAGCACAAGCTGAAGCCGGTTTGATAATTTTGTGTTGTTCATGAAGCCACCCACGTTATCCATTTTTTTCGGAAAATAAACAGCAGAGCAAGTCCTGCCGCAATCTTCAGTATCAATAAAAGCGAAACCCATTGCGGATAATCCTGCCTTAGCATCAGCGCATCAATTTCAGGCATAATCCACAAAGAGACACCAACCCCCAAATATACGCCCGATACACCGTTTACACGATGGTACAGCAGCCAGCTCAGCCAGATCATCAGCACACAGATCGGCAGCCAGAGCAGCTCCAGCTCAAGGATGGAGGCATCCGGACTTTTTTGGCCAAAAAAACCGGCATAGAGCAGCGCCCAAAAGGCAAAGCCGCAGTAATGAAGCAGCCCAATCCGCAGTAAAAATCCTAAAACCACCCACAAAAGTCCGCAGCCTGCAATCAGTATAGGCCTCCACAGGTCAGTGTCCAGGTTATGCAGATCAATCAGCCATAATCCGAAGCCCAGCGTAAGCACACTCCCGGCCCCTGCCAGCACCAGACTGATCATCTTGTTGCGGTCCTGGTAAATCGCCGAGTATCCGTAACAGACAATTAAGACACAGAGCGCCGTACCAAGTTGCAATGGCCAGGGAAAAACGCTAAAATATAGACTAATCAAGAAAATCAAGGAAATAATTCCAAAACCAAACAGCCATACTTTGATGCTGCCCTGTTGAAGATTCTGGAGTGAAATCGGATTGCTGTCCTTTACCTCGGTCCCTTCATCATAAAGGTTGGTCAGGAAATCGCAATACTGCTCCGGCAGCACCTTGCTTCTTCTCCAGTACTGAATTTCTCTTAAAATAATTTCACGTTTTTCCAGATTCAACGGCTCATCCCTCTTTCGGACCTTGAGTCTCCGGCTTCATTTAAGCTAAAAGGACCTCCTGCCACCGTGCAGCAAAAGGTCCGGGTCATGTGATACTATTCGAGGAAATCCTTCAGCCGCTTGCTGCGGCTTGGATGACGCAGCTTGCGCAGCGCCTTGGCTTCGATCTGACGGATCCGCTCACGGGTAACGCCGAACACTTTACCCACTTCCTCGAGCGTTCTCGTCCGTCCGTCATCCAGACCGAAACGCAGACGAAGCACATTCTCTTCACGCTCAGTAAGCGTGTCCAGCACGTCCTCCAACTGTTCCTTCAGCAGTTCATAGGCTGCCGCATCCGCAGGAGCAAGCGCCTCCTGATCCTCGATGAAATCACCCAAATGCGAATCATCCTCTTCACCGATCGGTGTTTCCAGCGATACCGGCTCCTGGGCAATCTTCATAATTTCTCTAACCTTCTCGACCGTAAGTTCC
The DNA here is from genome assembly GCF_056120445.1 of Paenibacillus sp. sgz302115. Classification (NCBI taxonomy): domain Bacteria; kingdom Bacillati; phylum Bacillota; class Bacilli; order Caryophanales; family Paenibacillaceae; genus Paenibacillus; species Paenibacillus sp. sgz302115. The sequence continues at coordinate 34,199 of NZ_JBVYOK010000008.1, read as the reverse complement.
ATCTCGGCGGCAATTTCCTCCGGCGATGGCTCGCGGCCCAGCTCCTGCAGCAATTGACGGGAGACACGAATCAGCTTATTGATCGTTTCCACCATATGCACCGGAATCCGGATCGTCCGCGCCTGATCCGCAATCGCCCGGGTAATGGCCTGACGAATCCACCATGTGGCGTAGGTACTGAACTTGAAGCCTTTGTTGTGGTCGAATTTCTCCACCGCTTTGATCAGACCCATGTTGCCCTCCTGAATCAGATCCAGGAACAGCATGCCGCGTCCGACATAACGTTTGGCGATACTGACCACGAGCCGCAAATTCGCTTCAGCGAGCCGGCGCTTCGCTTCCTCGTCACCGTTCTTGATTCTCATCGCCAGCTCTACCTCATCGTCGGCCGACAGCAGCGGCACGCGTCCGATCTCCTTCAGATACATCCGTACAGGGTCATTGATCTTGATTCCCGGCGGGAGTGACAAATCATCGTCGAAGCTGAAGTCATCATTGTCGCTGCCTTCATTGTCATCGTTCGGACGAAGCGTATTGACCTCTTCATCATTCTCATTCACAACCTCGATGCCGTGGTCGCTCAGTTGCTCGTAGAATTCCTCCATTTGCTCGGGGTCTTGATCAAACGGCGACAATTTCTCCATAATATCTTTGTAGTTCAATGATGATCTTTTCTTGCCTTGCTCAATAAGCTGATCCTTAACCTGATCCAGAGTAAATTCCGCTTCCAGTTCAGTGTGCTGATCGTTCGCCATAATTCGACTCCCTCCTCCCTAGGTACATCCTGTCAACTGCTCATTGTCTCTCTAGGGCAATAATCTCACTTGCTATTTGTGCCGCACGCAAAAAGTCACCGGACTTCTCAGCCTGAATCATCTCTTCGCGTTTCTGTTCCATCCCGCGCGTTACGGGGTATTTCCGCACTTCACGGATACAATCGTCCAAGACCTGAGTGTTCCAGTCTGGAGGAGTGTCCATCATGGAAATTGCTGTTGCGGTTTTTTCCAGACGGTCATCCTGAAGCGATGATAAAAACCGGCTGATGCCGGGGGGCTTGCCTTGCGCGTAATAGGCATATAGATAAGCGGCAATGGCCGCATGATCATCGATGTTGAACTCTTCACCGAGGCGTTCTCCCACATAAGCAGCGGCTTCAGGGTCCTGAATCATTATGGACAGAAGTCGCCGTTCCGCAGCATGATAAGCGGGCAGCAACGTTGGTGCTTGCACCTGCCCTTTTTTATGCCTACCATTATTCCACCTTTTGTCGTTATTATCCCCTTCAGGGATGTTTTTTTGCATCGATGCCCGAAGTAAATTGCAGTCCTGCTTTAAGCTATCATATGACAGATCCAGCTCGGAGGCGATTTCCCGCAGGTACACCTCTCGTTCTGTGGAGGAATGCAGCGTGGCGATAATCTCCAGCGCCTCCTTGACGTAGGCGATTTTGCCGTCTTCCTCTAGGAGTATATGGTTTTTTTTCAGATATATAAGCTTAAATTTTATGGATGAAACCGCCGAATCAATTACCTGATCCCTGAAGCGCTCTCCGCCATGCCGGGAAATGAATTCATCGGGGTCCAGTCCGCTTGGAAGCACGGCTACCTTTACCCGCAGGCCATTGTCCTCCAGCATCGGAATAGCTTTCATCGCTGCGGCTTGTCCAGCCTTGTCGCCGTCATAGGCCAGAACAATTTCGTCGCCCAGGCTCTTCATCAGCGCCACATGTCCATCCGTAAGTGATGTTCCCATGGTAGCCACACCGTTATGCACACCTGCTTCCCAAGCCGAAATGACATCGCCGTATCCTTCAAAAAGGACGATTTGCCGCGTTTTGCGGATGGATGCTTTGGACTGGTGCAAATTGTACAGAATCCGGCTCTTGTTAAACAATCTGCTCTCGGGGGAGTTCAAATATTTCGGCTGCCCGTCTCCGAGAATTCTTCCCGCAAAGGCAATTACCTTGCCCATACGGTTCGCAATCGGAAAAATAACACGTCCGCGAAAGCGGTCGAGATACCCTTTGCCCTCGCCCCTGGCAGACAGAAGCCCGCCTTTCTCCATCTCAGCGAGATCAAATCCCCGTTTCTCCAGGAACTGCAGCAGTGTGTCCCAGCGGTCCGGCGCATAGCCGATCTGGAACTGGTCAATCATTTTGTCGCTGAAATTACGGGCTCTTAAATAATCCATTGCGGCAGTGCCGTATTCCGTATTCTTCAGCAGAAAATGATAGAACTTCGCAGACAGCTCGTACGCCTGAATGAGACGGTCACGCTCCGGATCAGGAGGAGACAGGAAGCCCCCCTTACCCTCGGGAATAGGGATATCGCTTTCTTCCGCCATTATTTTGACTGCTTCGGGGAAGGATAATCCTTCGATTTCCATCCTGAATTTGATGGCATTTCCACCCATACCGCAGCCAAAGCAATGAAAGACACCCCGTTCAGGGGTTACCGTGAAGGAAGGGGTTTTCTCCGAATGGAACGGGCAGAGGCCCCATAAATATTTCCCCTGCTTGGACAAATGGACAACCTTACCGACTGTATCGACAATATCATGCCGCGCCAGCACGCTTTCGATAACCTCTTCCGGAATATTACCTTGTCCGTTAGCCACTTTTAGCCACCTTCATCTCTTAACAAATAAATATAATTCGCTATAGCTGGACATTCTCCTGCAAAAGTGTTAAAAGTTTTGTCAGTTTATGTTGAAAATAATTTTTTTCCTCGGCGGTGATCGCTTTCGGCCCTTTGGAATAATGGCCTCTCCGGCGTTCAACCGCTCTGGCATGCCTGCCCTCCAGCATAAAATCCATTTTGGAATCCTCATACTCCTGCCCGCGGTTCGAAAGCACCTTGCAGCGTTTGGCGAGCGCCAGTGCAGCAAGGCCATAATCCTGCGTAATAACTATATCCCCCGCAGAAATATGGTTGGCAATATACAGATCAGCGCTATCGGCTCCCCGCTCCACCTGAACAACCGAGACACCTTCTTCAGCCTTCAGCACATGATCGTACGAAGAGACCATAATTACCGGTATGCCAAAGCTTCGGGCAACAGCAATAATCTCTTGTTTGACCGGACAAGCATCCCCGTCGACCACAATCGTTCTTCCTTGGGGCCTCTCCATGACATCACCAATTTCCCGTGTAATATATATACGCTTTGCCGGACAGAAATCCTTCTTTGTAAAGCATAAATACGGAACGGATGTCAACCTGTTCATTGGCACCGTTCCGTATATTTATACCCTAAACCATCGTTCTATACCATAAGCTGCACAAAATTGTACATTTTCCGTGTCAGACAGCACCCTTAAGGTGTGTCAGTAGGAATTTACCACACCAGCTTGCCGAAATCGGCGAAGGCTTTGGAGTCGGCATCAATGGCCGCCAGCAACGCCAGACGGTTGGCGCGGATCTTCTCATCTTCAGCCATAACCATCACGGAATCGAAGAATCCGGTAACAGCATCCTTAAGTCCGGACAGAATCTTCAGAGCTTCCGCTGCATTTCTGGCACTCAGCGCTACCTGATATGGCGTGTGAATGGCCTGCCAGGTTTCATATAGCTTCCGTTCGGCTTCTTCCTGCAGCAAAGACGGCTCCACAGTAGCACCATTGTCTGCTTTGGCAGCCAAATTGCTAACCCGGGTCAGCGAATCGACGGTAACTTTGAAATCAGCCTGCCCGTTCACGGTATCCATAAGCGCACGGCTTCTGCCTACCACGTCCACGATATCATCGAAGCCTGCAGCAATGACCGCATCCACAACATCATAACGGACATTGTCGGATAACAGGCGTTTTACACGCAAACCGAAGAATTCGTAAAGGTTTATACGCAGGTCAGTGGCAAAATGTTTCTCTGAACGTAAATTTTCGTGAACCTCTACCGCTGTGTCGAAAATTTCCTGCAAAGTGATCGGCAGTTTATGCTCAAGCACCATCTGTACAATGCCTGCCGCCTGGCGGCGAAGCGCGTAAGGGTCCTGTGAGCCTGTCGGGATAATGCCAATGGAGAAGCAGCCGACAATGGTGTCGATTTTATCGGCAATGCTGACTACCAGACCTGCTTCTGTTGAAGGAACGGCGTCTCCGGCAAAACGCGGCTGATAGTGCTCAAAGATGCCTTTTGCAATCGTCTCGGATTCACCGGCTTTGCGCGCATAATCCTCACCCATCGTGCCTTGCAGCTCAGGGAATTCATAGACCATCTGGGTAACCAGATCGAATTTGCAAATATCGGCGGTCCGGCTTACCGCTGCGGCTGCAGTCTCGGACAGTGCAAGCTTAGATGCCAAACGGTCGGAAATTGCCCGTATCCGGCGAACCTTATCTCCGACAGAGCCCAGTTCTTCGTGATAAACGATAGTTTCCAGCTTCGCCAGCGCATCGCTGATCTGCAGCTTCTGGTCCTCTTCATAGAAGAACTTGGCATCCGACAAGCGGGCGCGCAGCACCTTCTCGTTCCCTTTGGCAATGACATCCAGCGATTCGGCATTCCCGTTGCGCACTGTGACGAAGAACGGCAGCAGCTTGCCTGATGCGTCAAAGACCGGGAAATAACGCTGATGCTCGCGCATCGAGGTGATCAGCACCTCCTGCGGGATATTGAGGAACGAAGGATCGAAGGTGCCAAATAGTACCGTTGGAGTTTCCACCAGGAATAATACCTCTTCCAGCAGATCTTCCTTGATGCCAATCGTCCAGCTTTTTTCTGCAGCCAGCTTGTTGATCTGGTTCAGAATCAGCTCTTCGCGTTCCTTCACATCCACCAGCACATGCTGGGTGCGCATTGTTTCCACATACTGCGCCGGCTCAGCAATGACCGCTTCCGTACCCAGGAACCGGTGTCCCCGGCTCACATTACCAGCTTTAACGCCGGTGATTTCCAGATCTACAATCTCTTGGCCGAATAGAGCAACCAGCCATCGGATCGGGCGCACAAACTTGAAATCATAAGCTCCCCAGCGCATATTTTTCGGAAAAGTCATCGAGCTGACGATTCCGTTCAGTCCCTCGGACAGAAGTGTGGAGGTTTCTACGCCGTCACTGTTTTTGGTGGCATAGATATATTCCACTCCAGCCAGCTCTTTGAATGTGAACTGCTCCGGTGACACCCCTTGGCTGCGGGCGAACCCGAGCGCCGCCTTACTCCATTCGCCGCTGGCATCCAGAGCGATTTTGCGTGACGGGCCTTTTACTTCTTCGCTGATATCTTCTTGTCTTTCGGCAGCATCCTTCACCAGCACCGAAAGACGGCGCGGCGTGGCATAGGCGGTAACTCCGCTATGGGTAATGCGTGAGCTTTCCAGCCACTTCTCCGTTTTGTCCTTCAACTGCTCCATCGCCGCACGGATAAACCGCGCAGGTATTTCTTCCAGACCAATCTCGAACAATAGATCCTTAGACACGGTCAGCACCTTCTTTCTTCAGCAGCGGGAAGCCGAGCTTCTCGCGTTCCTCGAGATATGTCGCCGCTACGGTACGGGCAAGATTGCGTACTCTTGTAATAAAGCCCGTGCGTTCGGTCACACTGATCGCTCCGCGCGCATCCAGAAGGTTGAAGGTATGCGAGCATTTCAGCACATAATCGTAAGCCGGGAATACCAGATGGCGTTCCATCGCTCTGCGTGCTTCTTCTTCGTAGGTGTTGAAGAGCGAGAACAGCATTTTAACATCCGATACTTCAAAGGTATATGTCGAGTGCTCCACCTCAGGCTGGTGAAAAACATCGCCGTAGGTCATGCCATCCACCCATTCCAGATCAAATACATTTTCCTTGTCCTGGATATAGGAAGCCAGCCGCTCCATCCCATATGTGATTTCCACGGCTACCGGATGGGTCTCAATTCCGCCGACCTGCTGGAAATAAGTAAACTGCGTAATTTCCATACCGTCGAGCCATACTTCCCAGCCAAGACCTGCGCAGCCCAGCGATGGATTCTCCCAGTTGTCTTCGACAAAACGGATATCATGCAGCAGCGGGTCCACGCCAAGCGCCTTCAGACTCTCCAGGTACAGCTCCTGGATATTGTCCGGTGAAGGTTTGATAATGACCTGGAACTGGTGATGCTGGTACAAGCGGTTCGGGTTCTCCCCGTAACGTCCGTCTGACGGGCGGCGTGAAGGCTCAACATAAGCAACCTTCCACGGCTCAGGTCCGAGCGAACGCAGGAATGTCATGGGATTCATCGTTCCCGCCCCTTTTTCCGTATCATACGGCTGGACGAGAATACAGTTCTGAGCGGACCAGAACTGCTGCAGCGTCAAAATCATCTGCTGAAAATTCATACTACCGTCTCCTTCGCTTTTACAAGTTAATCTTCGCCTCTTGCCATGAAACTTGGTACTGCTGCGCGATGGAGGCAGCCATTCTTCTATCCCTGCAGTGCCAGGCGCATACTATCCCACGTCCCCACCACATGGCAAAAAAACTCCCGCCCCCATGCCTGTTATACAGACATAGGGACGAGAGTCTGAAATATACTCCCGCGGTTCCACCCTACTTGATTCCGTCAGTAAATGACGAAATCCACTTTCATTCAGCCGCTTCCCGTGCTCCCGGGTGCCATGTTCATGAACGTTGTCCCGCCAGGCTTCCACTCTCCCCGGCTCGCTTAAGCGACAATGATGTTCACTACTTTCCCGATCGCTGCACGTTTCTCCATGTTAGGAGTCATCACGGCGCAACTATAAAAAGAAACTGAACCTATAGTAACGGATATTTCGCATTTCGTCAAATGTTGTATTTATCGAGCTGATCCAGGAAATTCTGCGATTTCAGCTTCAGCCCCAGTTGATGGTCCATAAAGGCCCGCATGATTTTCTTGAGTTCGGCCCGGGTCCCTTCCTTCACATCGACGCTGCCAAGCCGTGTCAGATCAAGCGCGGCGAACAAGCGCAGCAGCTTGAGCGCACGGGGCGACACCTCCATCGCCGGAGGGTCATTATGTCTGCAGCTGCGGCACAGCCCCCCGCCAAGGCGGGGGCTTAACCGCAGTTCCTCGTCAGGCTTATCCTGGCCGCAGACGATACAGGCATCAAGCTGCGGGCCGTAGCCTGCGGCCTGCAAAATTTTCATCTCAAATACATTGATGATGACACCGGGCTCCTTGTCTTCCTCCAGCGCATTCAAACAGGCTGCGAGCTGGCGAAACCAGAAGCTGCCGGTCTCCTCGTCATGCAGCACACGGTCAAGCAGCTCGCAGGCATAGGAAGCATACGCCGCCTTTACCAAATCCTCGCGCAGCGAATGGTGGGACTTTGCAATTTCACCGGCATTCAGTGTTCCAAGCCCCCCATTGTTGCGGAAAAACACAAATTCACCAACGGTGAACGGCTGGATCAGAGCAGCATGGCGGCTTTTGACCTTTTTGGCGCCACGCACAAGAACGCCTACTTTACCGGCGTTCTCGGTGCAAAGCGTAATGATCGCGTTCCCCTCACCATAGTCCATGCTGCGGATGACGATCCCTTCCACCCTGTATAACATGCCTCTTCCCCCAGCCACTCGGCAAGCAACCAGTCCTTATTGCGCTTCTTCATCAAGGGCCTTCTCTTCCTCCGCAAGCAGCACGCCGCTGCTCTCAAGCGGGCCTACAGCTTCTTTGTACAGCAGATAAGCATCGACATCTCCAGTCATTGCAAAATACTTCCACGAAAAATCTCGCATTCGTATTCATCCTTTCTTCGGAAACACGATGTCTCTTCAGAAATAGGATGTGCCATAGGCCAGGATCTATCCTTGCAATTCCTGCCAAGCAGAAGCGGGAAAATCAGGATGATTGTTGGCGGGAAGCCGATGCAGCCATATTTAGCAAGAAGCTGAAGAAGCGGAGGTTAAAGGTCCTTGTGGAAACCCAAATCACGCAGAACGCGTTCCTGATTGCGCCAGTCTTTTTTCACTTTTACCCACAGCTCCAGAAAAATCTTCGATCCCAGCAGGTTCTCGATATCCGTGCGGGCCCGTCTGCCGACTTCCTTGAGCATTGCGCCCTGCTTGCCGATAATGATCCCTTTCTGGGAATCGCGCTCGACAAAAATCACCGCAGACACGTGCACAACGCCGTTCTCCTCCACGCGCATGTCCTCGATAGCTACAGCGATGGAATGCGGCACCTCTTCACGGGTCAGATGCAGAATCTTCTCGCGGATCAGCTCCGCGCAGACGAATTGCTCCGGGTGATCGGTAATCTGATCGTCAGGATAATACTGCGGGCCTTCCGGCAGATACTTCACTACCTGGTCCAGCAGTGTGTTCACATTGCTGCCCAGCTTGGCCGAGATCGGTACAATCTCCGCAAACTTATGCAGCTTGTTGTATTCGGTAATCAGCGGGAGCAGCGCTTCCGGCTCAATTTTATCAATTTTGTTCAACACCAGAATGACCGGTGTCTTGGTTTCATTCAACTGCTCAGCAATGTAGCGGTCACCACCGCCCATGCCTTCGGATGCATCCACGAGGAACAGCACCGCTTCCACCTCATGCAGGGTGCTCATCGCCGTCTGATTCATGTAATCGCCCAGCTTGGACTGTCTTTTATGAATGCCCGGCGTGTCCAGGAATACAATCTGGGAGTTGTTCGCGGTGTATACACCGTGAATTTTGTTTCTGGTTGTCTGCGGCTTGTCCGACATGATGGCGATCTTCTGTCCAATCACCTGGTTCATGAGTGTCGATTTACCTACGTTCGGTCTGCCGATAATGGCGACAAACCCTGATTTGAATTTCATATGATCTTCCTTCCTACTTCCTTCTTGGAAACTTTTTAGAAACCTTCAAAAAACTTTTTGCCCGCTAAAGGCTTTTCGATCCCCCTAAATCCCCCTTAGCCAAGGGGGACCCCAAGGGCCCCGGCCCTCTGGACACCCGGAAATGGGCGTGAGTGCGGCTTTCGGCGCATGGGGGTTAAGGAAGAGGGAGGAGCGCTTACGTTCCCTGCGGGAACACGCTTGACGGTGGTGAAAAATCTAAATTTGTTAAAAACACAGTAGCGACACAGTGCGTCACCCTTAGTTAATTGTATTTTGTACAGTTATTCCGGCTTGAATCTACAACTTTGCTGGTTTAGCTGTATTTCGTGCAATTATTTTTGGCAATAGGGGCTGTTTTTGCAGCAATTAGCCAAAATAACTGCAGAAACTGCAATTAAATACTCTTATAGCCTAATAATTTGTGATTTAACTGTACGAAATACAATTAAGTCGGTCAGCATATGTGAGCATCAGCGGAGTTCAAACTATTCACTCAAGTAATCCGAATTTACTCAGGAGCCTGTCCCTGCTCCAGATCAGCCGGGCCAAAAGCGCCTGGCAAAAGTTCACGGACAGTAGTTTCCTGAACATCGCCTTTCAGGTTGCCGAGAATGACCTTCATATCGGGAGGGCACAGCTCCACCATCACTTGGCGGCATACGCCGCAAGGGGACACCGGGCCATCTGTGTCAGCAATGACAGCAATCGCCTTGAACGATCCAGCCTTGTGGCCGTCCGCAATAGCGCGGAACATGGCGGTCCGCTCGGCACAGTTCGTCGGGCCAAAAGCGGCATTCTCAACATTGCAGCCGTGATGAACATGGCCATCCTGGTCCAGCAACGCTGCGCCGACGCCAAAGCGGGAATAGGGTATATAGGCATTCGCCCGTGCTTTGATCGCTTCTTGTAGAAGTAGAGCAGAATCCATAGTTGTCCTCCTCAGAGTTTTGTTAGCATATACTTCTTCGATTCGCTTCGTACAAAACTTACTTCGGAAGCATACGCTTAGTTTTATGGAGCTACGCTCCTTGAATAAACTACGCAATAAAACTCGCTTCGTAAGCATAAGCTTAGTTTTGTTAGCATATACTTCTTCGATTTACATCGTACAAAACTTACTTCGAAAGCATACGCTTAGTTTTATGGAGCTATGCTCCTTGATTAAACTGCGTAATGAAACTCGCTTCGGCACGTAAAGACAATTAAAGACGGAGTGCAAAACGCAGGTCCGCCTCACCCACAAGTTGAAGTTGTAAACTGATTATGACATAAGTCCGGTGATCCAGTCCATCACGGGATGATAAAACACGTAGATTCCTACAATGACAGCAAACACCGCCGTAAGCAGTACGGCGCCTGCGGCGGTATCCTTGGCGGTCTTGGCCAGGGGATGAATATCCGGCGAGACCAGATCAATCGTCGCTTCAATCGCCGTATTCAGCAGCTCGGCGGTCAGAACGAGTGTTATAGCGAGCAGCAGCAGCATCCAACTGGGCGGCGGAAGCCTGAAGATGGCGGCAGCGGCAAGTACGAGTACAGCCATGCCGCAGTGCACCTTCATATTCAGCTCGGATTTGAACGCGGAGGCAATGCCTTGCGCCGCAAACCGAAAGGAGTGCCAGAACTTTTTGTGGCCCACTGCCGTATTCTTGACCATTAGCGAGTCAACCCGACCTGAGCCAGCACATGCTCCTGTTTCGCCATCATCTCCGCTTCGGAATCTGCATCCTGATGATCGTAGCCTAGCAGATGCAGGAACCCGTGAACAAACAGGAAGCCCAGCTCCCGTTCCAGGGAATGCCCATATTCCAGAGCCTGCTCCTGCGCCCGGGTCACCGAAATAATGATGTCTCCCAGCACATAAGGCATATCTTCCAGCTCTTCTCCGTCTTCGAGATCGTAAATAATTTCAAGCTCGTCTTCCCCGGATTCATTCATGGCAAAGGAAAGCACGTCCGTCGGACGGTCAATTCCCCGGTACTCCAGATTAAGCTCGTGGATGCGCTCATTGTTGACAAAAGTAAGGTCCACTTCACCTTCGTCAATCCCTTCGGCTTCTCCCGCTTTTTGCAGAATGCTCTCCAGCAGGGCGATCAATTCATCGCTTATATGATGTTCTTCCTGTTCGTTGCTCCACACGATTGCTAGGCTCATGTTGTTATAGCCCCTTCCTCTTTTTTCGGTTTCTTCACATCCTCGGGATATTCAATCCGTGAATGAAAAATGCCCATCACCGTTTCTTTCAGCGTCCGAGCAATGATATCCAGCTCCTTGATCGTCAGGTCGCACTCGTCGAATTGATGATCATCCAGCCGGCTTTTGATAATTTTCTCAATCATCGTCTCCACCTGCACGACTGTAGGCTTGCGGAGCGAACGTACCGCTGCTTCCACGCTGTCGGCGATTCCGACTACGGCCGCTTCCTTGGACTGCGCCTTCGGTCCGGGATACCGGAAATCCTCTTCGGTGAAGTCAGGCTCCACGCCCTTTTCTTCAGCAAGTGTCAATGCCTTATGATAAAAATAATGCAGGAACGTCGTGCCGTGATGCTGCTCGGCAATGTCGCGGATCGGCTTCGGCAGCTTGTACTCCTTCTGCATCTCTACTCCGTCCCGGGCATGGGCCACAATGATCGACTTGCTGAGCATCGGTTCTATCGAATCATGCGGATTCTCCATATTGTTCTGGTTCTCTATGAAATAAAAAGGCCGTTTCGTCTTGCCGATATCATGATAATAGGAGCCCACCCGGCAGAGCAGGCCATCCGCGCCTATCGCCTCCGCCGCCGCTTCCGACAGGTTGCCGACCATTACACTGTGATGATAGGTTCCCGGCGTTTCCGTGAGCAGCTTGCGCAGCAGGGGATGGTTGGGGTTCGACAGCTCCACCAGCTTCAGCGCTGACAGTATGCCGAAGGAAGCCTCGAAGAAAGGCATCAGCCCGATAACCAGCACTGCAGTCAGCAGACCACTGGCAAAGGAGAGGCCGATGGCATATAACGTCTGCGTCTCGTTCCAGTTGCCTCCGCCGAGTACGGTCAGCATAAAGACAGACACGCAGCCGAACAGGGATACCATAATTCCGCCTTTAAGGAGGGTGGAACGCTGTCCAGCACGGTGTGTGGCAAAAATGGCGACATAGCAAACGATAAGAGCAAAGAAGCCGAATTTAAAATCAAATATGGTATTCTGCTGCACATTCAGAATAATACTAGAAAGAACGCTGAATAAAATCGAGCAGAAATAGGCCAGGGTCATATCCAGCAGCATGGTTATCAGCATCGCGCCAATCGCTACCGGGGCCAGGAAACCAGCGTAAGACCGGGCATCCCCCTGCAGGAATGCAGCCAGCTGCAGCGTGATTATAGTAATTACAAATACCAGAACCAGCATCAGCAGCTGGGAATTATTATACTTGAAGCCCGATGTTCCACCCGTATAGCGAATGAACGTCAAAAGACCAAAGGACAGCAGTGCAGAGAGCAGCAGCAGGCCGAATTGCGGCCAGTAGTTGACCTCGTTGCTCAGCAGGCCATTTTCGTCGAGAAGGGCATACAGCTCCGGAGTAATCAGCTCGCCCTTGGCAACAAGCGGCTCACCCTGTTCAATATACACATCCGGTGTGTTCTCGCGGGCCTGCACCTTTGCTTCCTTGGTAGCTACCTCGTCATTGAACTTATTGCTTGTAATGACCAGCCGCACCAGTTCCTGAACGACCTCACGGGCGGTACGCTGGCTCAGCGAGCTGACGCTGACCTGTTCCGCCACCTTGGCGCGGGCAGTTTGAGCGTCCATAATCTGGTCATTCATCAGCTTGGTAACGATATCGCGGGCAACCGGCTTCATCTCAATGATATCCTGAGAGGTCAGACGCGGTATTTTGATATAAGTCTCATCCGGAATAACATAGGTCTGGTCCTTGATGACCTTCTGCATCTCATCCAGCAGCGTATCGGAATAAGTCCCGGCACTTCGGCTGGAGGTCACGAAATTCAAGATAAAATCATTGGCCCGCTGGGGGATTTCCTCCCGGTATATGGCGGTCTTGTCGCTTTGCGAGATTAAATCATCCTGGTTCAGCCGGTCAATCCGGTCCAGTAAAGAGGTTATCAGATTATCCGCCCTAAGCGGAATGATCGTATAGCGGTTGGTCACATTCTCAGCCGCTTCTTCCTGAGCCTTCAGCGTGGCTTTGGTGTCCAGGATTTTCTTGGGGGCTGTGATCTCCTTGGCGCTGTGGGTACCCTCTTTGATATCGTACTTCTTGGGTACCAGGTCTGATGACAGGCTGAAGTAGAAAATAAGCCCCAATAACAGGAAAAGAGCATAGCGCGTAGCCGCGCTATACTTCCAGCCGTTGTTGCTGTATACAAATCCGCTTAATTTTGTTGGTTGCTTTGAGGCCATGAAGACAGTCCCCTTTTTTATTCGAGGTTTTCGGCAGAGCGTTCATAGGCGACAATAATTTTCTGCACTAGGGAATGCCGTACTACATCCTGTTCTGCAAAATAAACAAATCCCAGCTCTTCAATACCGGATAAAATCGCTTTGGCTTCGATCAGGCCGGATTTTTTGCCGCGCGGCAGGTCTATTTGGGTAACATCGCCCGTAATGACCATTTTGGAGCCGAAGCCAAGGCGGGTCAGGAACATTTTCATTTGCTCGGGTGTTGTATTCTGCGCTTCATCCAGGATGATGAAAGAATCATCCAGCGTGCGTCCCCGCATATAGGCGAGCGGCGCGATTTCAATCAGCCCCCGCTCAAGCGCCTTGGCGACCTGATCAGGCCCCATAACGTCGTATAAGGCGTCATAGAGCGGACGAAGGTATGGATCGACCTTTTCCTGCAAATCCCCCGGGAGGAAGCCCAGGCTCTCTCCTGCTTCCACTGCCGGACGCGTAAGCACAATACGCTTGACGGAGCCTTCCTTAAGCGCGGTAACCGCAAGCACAACGGCCAGATAGGTTTTACCGGTACCGGCGGGGCCGATGCCGAAGACAATATCACGCTTCTTAATGGTGGTTACATAATGCTTCTGTCCAATGGTTTTGACGCGGATTGGCTTGCCGCGGAAGGTAGTCGTGATTTCACCCTTAAACAGATCAAGCAGCTGGTCGGCACGGAAATCCTTGGCCAGTTCGACCGCATACTGCACATCGCGCTCACTGAGTATGTAACCGCTGCGAATCAGCGACAGCAGCACGCCAAACAGCTGTTCCAGCATGTCCACTTCCCGTTCCGCTCCACGTATCGTAATTTCGGCTTCACGCGAGTCAATAACCGCCGGAATTTCACTTTCGATCATTTTCAGAAATCCATCCTGCGGGCCGAACAGGGATTGCGCTTCTCCCGCATTTTGCAAAGCTATACGAATGCTTGAAGTCTGTTCTGCCAAGTAGCCTCATTCTCCTCAGTTGTTTACTATCGGAAGTTCCTCCGCAATTCTCTCTTCCACTTCAAAGAGCACTTTCATATAAACTTTACCATTGTCTTTCTTCTCATGCAAAATTTTTTGACTTTTTATGGTGCTGTCTGTGCCGTACCGGGCAAAAATATCATTTTTCGCCCGCGTAATCCCCTCTTCCTGTGCGGCCTCCGGCGTCAAGGTTTCAGTGGTGCTTTTGACCTCCATCTCCTTCTCGGTCATCACTCCCAGCGGAAGCTGGAAGGTGCGCCAGGTCAGCGGATCATGCTCCGTAAGCGTCCGTGATTCCGCAAAATCCGATTCGCCGTAGCCCCACAACTGGATCGCCCATTTGCCCAGCACCAGGTAGGTCCGGTCCTTTCTCTCACCCGTGAAAGAGCTGCCGGTTGTTTTCAGCGGAACCTCTATATTGTATTCATGCCAGACCAGGCCTTTAACCTCGCCTTTGGCAACCACATATTGCGAGTTCCCTTCGTCTCCGATCATACCGGAGATCAGAATTTGCCCTTTTTTAACCCGGGTATTGCGGCTTACTACCGGCCTGCCCTGCTCGGCATAGATTTCAGTCACAACCGCATCGGTTCTGCTGACCAGATGGCGCTTGCTGAGCAGCGGTCTGTTCTCCGCCTGGTCAGATTCAACCACCTGAATCGTAACGCTCGTCCCCGTCCGCGACACCCCGACCCAGGATACGCCCGGCAGCCCGGAGTTCAGCTTCTTGGAGAGCTTGTCCGGATCATCCATGCGCCAAATCCATTGAAACGGATAGATTCCCTCCCGGCGTGCGGCATCCAGAATATCCTCGGACGCGAGGCGGTTGTTCCCTTCGATCTTGACCGTCCATACCATCGAGCACAGCAGCAGCAGCGCAGCTCCGAACAGCAATATCCCCGCGCCAAAAAACTTCCGTTTCCACAGACGCGCCGCCTTGAACGGCAGCCCGTTCCTGCCTGTGACATGCATGCGGCAGCCTGTCTTTTTCAAGAGCGGCCGAAGGGCAAAAAAGTCATCCAGCAGCAGGCTCAGGGAAGCGCCGTTCCCGGCAGGCCTCACATCCCAGATGACGATGCCCGCTTCGGTTACAGCGTTAATAAACTTTTCCACCTGCGGTCCCGTCACATGCAGTGTAACGAACCCCCGCAGTGATGACAGAGGCGGCTGCTTCATGAATTCTCCTCGCTTCCCTTATATCTGATTTCTCTGACAATGCCTTCTACGGCCAGCTCCTGGCCCAAAATATTGCGGATCACAAGTCCTTCGCCGGCAATCTCCAGCGAGCCTTTCACTAACGCGAGCCTTAGCTGCTCGGAGGAAAAATGCAGCACGCCGCGATGGTTCTCGATATACAGCTCCTTATTGCCGATCAGGGTGATACGGGGCAGCTCCTCCAGCACATCCTGCGGAAGATCCAGCATCCCGTTTGTCCATCCCCGCAGCCTGCGGCCAATACGGGTCATAAGTAGACTTCTCCCCCTTCCTGCCTTCTGTACACCTTATGCGGGAACGCTTTTTTTTATGAGAGGAACTCACATCATAGCTCACTGCCGCAACAAAAAAAGCCCCTGAACTCCTGATCAGGAGTCCAAAGGCTTGCAATCATCCCGCTTATATTCTGAACTGCACAGGCTTATCTGCGTGAGGAATGGGGCTGCTTGGAGCGGGGAGGGCCAAGAATCTCCGCCCACACCAGCCCCGTGCGCAGCGCTTCACGCCCGCCTGCAAGCTTTGGCGGGCCAGCCGCCGCTGCCGCCGAAGCGGCTTCAGTCTCGGCTCCGGTGCTTGACGGCACTGCGGCCGCTGCTCCATCAAACCGGGCCTGCAGCCGCTCCAGCTCCCGCTGCATTCGCTCTGAGCGCGCCCGGACTCCGTCTTCCTCCCCGGATTGCTCCAAAGACAATCCTTCTCCGGTTTCATAATCGGGAGAAGGGGACTCGGGCGCATCCGGCCAGGCTGGAGATGCGTCATATTCGCTCTCCGGCGCAGGCGGCGCTGGCCGGCTTGGAAAGCTGTCACCGGGAGCAGGAAAGCCGCTGCTGTCCCGGGCAGGGCGCATTGCCTCCGGCTGCCGTTCAACGGGCCGGACCCGGCGAGGGGAGCCATCCCCTCCGCCAAACGTCGGCATGCCTCCGCCCGGAGCGCCTTTGCCCTTATTTTTGACCGCTTTGTTCACACTGGAGATGATCGCGACGATAATTACCACCGCTACATAAATTAAGCTGCCCATGGGAATTCACATCCCTTTATTTATTGGTTGGACGGCTGCCATCCTCACCGTCGCCCATTTTGCCGAGCGAACCGCGCATTTGTGTGTCGGCTTCAATATTTTTGAGATTCATATAGTCCATGACACCAAGCTTGCCGGAGCGCAGCGCTTCTGCCATAGCCAGCGGCACCTGGGATTCGGATTCGACCACCAGCGCCTTCATCTCAACGACACGGGCCTTCATTTCCTGCTCATGGGCAACAGCCATCGCTCTGCGTTCCTCCGCTTTGGCCTGGGCAATGCGTTTGTCCGCCTCAGCCTGTTCGGTCTGCAGATAAGCTCCGATATTCTTGCCCACATCAACGTCGGCAATATCAATCGACAGAATTTCAAAAGCCGTACCGGAGTCAAGCCCCTTGGACAGCACGGTCCGCGAGATCGAATCAGGATTCTCCAGCACATCTTTATGGGAGCTGCTTGAACCTACTGTAGTTACAATCCCCTCGCCAACACGGGCGATAATCGTTTCTTCGCCTGCACCGCCGACGAGACGGTCAATATTGGCCCGGACGGTTACTCTCGCCTTTACCTTAACCTCGATGCCGTTCTTGGCTACAGCGGCGACAACCGGGGTCTCAATCACCCGGGGATTGACGCTCATCTGCACCGCCAGCAGCACATCACGTCCGGCAAGATCAATCGCAGCGGCGCGTGTGAACTCAAGCGGAATATCCGCACGCTGTGCAGCGATCAGCGCATTAACAACCCGGTCCACGTTACCGCCTGCCAGGTAGTGGCTTTCGAGCTGGTTAATGCTAAGTCCCAGCCCCGCCTTCGTCGCTTTGATCAGCGGATTGACGATCCGGCTCGGCGTAACCCGCCGCAGTCTCATCGCCACCAGCGTGATAATGCTGATTCTAACACCGGACGCCCACGCGGATACCCACAGCATTACCGGGAAGAAACTGAAGAACACGCTCAGCACAATGATCACAACAACCGCGATCAGCAAAAATGTAATTATAGAAGCTTGACCCATATTATTCATCCTCCGTTACCCTTTTAAAATCCATTAATTCTCCGCTTCCTTCACAACGACACGTCCGCCTTCGACCTTCACAACGGAAATGGACATGCCCGCGCTGATAAAGCTGCCTTCCGTAACCACATCCACGCGTTCACCGCCCACCATAGCCGTTCCGGCTGGACGAAGCGGCGTAAGGCTGACTCCCATAGAGCCGATCAGATCCAGCTTCTCCAGCACAGGCACAAAGCCCTGCTCCTTAGTTAAGCTGTCCTGCAAAATAAACCGGTTCCAGATGCCCCGCTCCTTGAAAGTGACGGCTACAATAATAATCACCACTGCCGCTGCTGCAAAAGCGATGCCTAGACTGAACAAAGCATGCGTATAGCTGTAAGCAGCCCGTACAACACCCGCTACAAGGCTGACTGACCCCAACAGCCCCAGAATACCGAAGCTTGGGACGAACAGCTCCAGCACAAGCATGACCAGGCCCAGGATGAACAGCAGCCAGGTCTCCGCACCGGCAAAACCCGCCACATAGTTGCCGAAAAAATAGAGGGCAAAGGCCAGTGTACCTATAATGCCCGGAGCGCCAAATCCCGGCACCAGCAATTCAATGACAATTCCTGCGATCCCGACGAAGAGCAGAATCGTCATAATAATCGGATTTGTCAGAAAATGCGACATTTTTTCCGCACCGGTATGCTCCACGCGAAAAATGTCGGCAGTGGAATACCCAAGCCAAGTAATCGCCTCTTCCGGCGTGCTTGCAATGCTGTCCGCATATCCGGCTTTGAGCGCTTCGCTGCTGCTGAGCGCGATAATCTGCCCCTTCGACTTGCTCACACCAAGCTCAGGCTTGTTGACACTAAGATTGACATCCATCATTCCGGCAGCAATTTCAGGATCACGTCCATTCAGCGAAGCTGCGCCAACCATTTTGGATTTCCAGTAGGATACCATCTTGGCGTCGTTTACGCTTTTTCCACTGCCATCTACGAGCGAAGCCGCACCGATCATGCTGCCGGGCTTCATGATGATGCTGCCCGCATTCAGCGCTATGTAACTGCCGGCGGAAGCGGCATCGCCTTTAATATAGGCAGCGGTCGGGATTTTACTGTCCCTTACCAGCGTGCCGATTTGCTCGGCGGAATTGACAAGTCCGCCCGGTGTATCAATCTCCAGCACAATCAGAACCGCCCCGTAATTGGCCGCCTCCTGAAATCCCCGCTCCAGAAAGCTCTGCAGCCCCCGCTCAATCTCCTGGTCAACCGGAATGATAAATACCGGACCGCTTTTGGTCTCACCGGCGGCTGCTCCCGGTGCGCGCGGCGGAGTGTTATCTGCGCTTGCTGTTCCGGGCAAAGGCACAAAAAGCAGCAGCAGCAAAAGGACAGAGATGGCTGCCACAGCTATTTTTCGAAATCTGTTCAAGCTTTAACCCCCTTTCCTTAGCATATCTCCAATTCTTAATGCTTAGTACGCCTATTATGTAAAGGAGTTTCAAAAAACGATATAATGAAAAACACCCCTTATCAAAGGGGTGCTAGCGTTATATTATTGCAGAAATTGCTGAACCGCCTGGTTCACAAGTTTACCATCGGCGCGACCCTTTACCTTAGGCATCAGTGCGCTCATCACCTTACCCATTTCACTTTTCGAAGAAGCACCGGTTTCCTGGATGGTCTGCTGTACAATTACTTTAATTTCTTCTTCGGAAAGCTGTTCAGGAAGGTATTTAATGATAATCTCGATTTCTGCCTTCGTACTCGCGGCAAGCTCGTCGCGACCCGCTGATTCAAATTCTTGGAGGGCATCTTTGCGCTGTTTGATTTCACGACTAAGGATATCAAGCACTTCGTTGTCGTCTAATGTTCTCTTCAAATCTATTTCAAGATACTTTATTGTAGAACGAACCATTCGAATCGTGGAGAGTGTGAACTTGTCCTTACTCTTCATCGCTTGCTTCATATCTTCGTTCAATCGTTCGCTAAGATTCATGCTTGGGTAATCCTCCTAAAACTTTCTCTTACGAGCAGCCTCAGACTTCTTCTTGCGCTTTACGCTTGGCTTTTCATAATGCTTGCGTTTCTTCACCTCAGCCAAGACACCATCTTTAGCAATGGAACGTTTAAAGCGACGAAGTGCAGCATCAATTGTCTCGTTTTTACGAACTTTCGTTTCAGACACCAGTTTTCCCTCCCTCCGACCAGACCGTCCAAGAGCATAACAACACGGTTCATCAAATTTCATTATAGGTCAAAGCGAAATATGGTGTCAACCTTCGTGTCATTCTTTTTTTGGGCTGGCGCTTCCGTATTAAAAATCTGTTACGCGTGAGATGTCGAGGTCCCGACGAGGGCGCCCAATTTGGCTCCGCCAAGCAAGTGATAATGAAGATGAGGCACGGCTTGTCCGCTGTCCGGTCCACAGTTGTTAATCAGTCTGTACCCGCTCTCGGAAATCCCCAGCTCCACCGCAATTTGCTGCGCCACAGCGTGAATCTCTGCGATCAGCGGCAGATCCTCAGGTGTGACATCTTTCATGGAAGCGATGTATTTCTTCGGGATGATCAGCACATGCACCGGAGCGGCAGGCTCAATGTCATAAAACGCCAGAATCCGCTCATTCTCAAACACTTTCTTGGATGGGATTGATCCTTCAATGATTTTGCTAAACACAGTTTCCATAGGGACTTCCTCCTATAATTTGTTAGCTGCTGTCCTGGGATTCATTATGTAACTAATCATACAGGATAATTCCGGATTGGGAAAGCCGCGGGCAGCAGTCATTGGGGCAGCCGTTAACGGGACAGCAGATGTGAGGACTGTGGGTAGTCTTTACCGGGCTGTATCAGGTACAGAATAAAGTACAGAGTGAGGTGCAGAACCAGGTACAGAGATAGGTACAGACTCACTTTGGAGAGGATATTGTGTTCTATGCTCCAGCAGCAATTGTATCTGATACAGCAGGTGCAGCTGAGAGAAGCGGCACTTTTTCCGTTTATTTTGATCCAGGCATTCCAAAGTGCATATAAAAAAAGACAAAAAAAAGAAACACCCTTCACAGCTCAGAAAGCTGATTCGGCGGCGGACGTATGAAAAGGAGAGAATTCCCGGTCATACGTCCGCCGAGGTGTTTCAAAATGATGTCGGCTTAGCTGTATTATAACAGGGGGTTGAAGGTGTCTCTGTGACAGATGTCACACTCAACCCCACTCATCACATTTTTTCCAAAAGAATCCGCGAACCCCCGCCGCCCTGCTCTGCCGGCACGATCACCAGCTTGCGCGGCAAGCGGGCCCGCAGCTCGGGAACGTGGCTGATGATGCCGACCGACAACTGATCATTATGCAATCTTTCGAGAGAAGTAATAACTGTATCCAGCAAATCCGGGTCGAGTGTGCCAAAGCCTTCATCCAGAAAAAAGAATTGCAGCGGATACTGTCCCCGTAGTTGAATCTGCGCCGATAGGGCCAGCGCCAGCGACAGGGAGGTCAGGAAGGTTTCTCCCCCGGATAAAGTCGAGACCGGACGTCTCACTCCCCCGTTTCCGTCATCACGGATGACAAAGCCCCCGCCGGAGTCCACCTCCAGCGCATAACGCTGTTTGCTCAGGAAGCGCAGCCGCTGCGAGGCGGCCTGGCATACCTGCATCAACTGCTCCTCGGCAATGTACTCCACAAAGGCATTGCCGCGAAGCACTGTCTGCAGCTTGGACAGCCGATCCTGGAGCGAGGCATGCTCCACACGCTCTCCTTCAAGCTCCATCCAGCGGATGTGGCGGTGCTGCAGGTCCTCCAAATCACGCTCCGCGCGCGCACGGCTCTGCAAAGCACTCTCGTCTTCTTCCTTGCATCTGCGCAGGGTCTCTTGGCTTTCCTGCCATTCCTCCCCGCTCACGAAGGCTCCGCCCAGCTTCTCTTCTATGCTCCGAAGCTGCAATGCGACTTCTGCTTCATCGTCACGATGAGCCTTCACACGGGCAGCAGCCCCGGTGCGTTCTTCCGGCGACAAGGCTGCTCCTTCCACCTCTGAAGCCGAAGCAAACGGAGAAGATTGCAAGCTGTTCTCCCACTGGGCTGCAGCGGCTGCGCAATGCTCGCGGGCGGACTCCGCCGCCTGGCGGGCAATAGCCGCCTCCTTCACCGCATTCTGGGCTTGTTCCGCCGCCAGCCGGTGGCCCTGCTTGCTGCTCTCCAGCGCAGCCTGCAGCGCCTGCAGGCGCTTCTCACACTCCGCCAGCAAAGCGGCAGCGGAGCGGCCGCCTGTCCATTGCTGCAGGCGCTGTTCCTTCTCCTGCTCCAGCGCCTCTTTGCCCTCAAGCTGAGCATTCCACTGCGCCAGTTCCTTGTCAAGGCTGGCTATTTCCTCCTGCAAGGCCTGTACGGCAGCGCTTTTCTCCTCCAGGAACTTGACGCTGATCTCCAGTCTTCCTCTGATATCATCGGCCTGCTCGTCCTTCTTCAGCATTTCACGGTATGCCTGCTCCGCAGCATCCGGCTCCAGTTCAGGAAAGAGCCGGCTCCACTCTTCACGCAGCGTTGCCAGTTGCCGGCTCTGTTCACCGGTTTTGGCAGTGATGCCCTGCAGCCAGCCTGCTTCAGCTTCCACCCCGGCAGCTTCCTTGTGTCTCATTTGCTGCTGCTCCTGCATAGAACGCTGCCACTCCACCGCTGTACGGCGCAGCTCCCCGGAGCGGGCCTTCAGCCCGGCAAGCTCAGCTTCAAGCTGAGCCAGCGCCACCTCATCTGGGACAGGTGAGGTGGTGGAGAAAGGATCAGAAACAAAGACTCCAGAGGAGTCAGAAGAAGCTGAACCTGCCGTGGGATTGGAAAGACCTGCGGCGACTGAGAGATCAGGAAATGCTGGAGATGCCGACAGATGGGTAGGAGCAGCAGCGACTGACGGATCAGAAGCATCGGGCAAAGCTGAGAGTTCAGATGCATGAGATGCTGACTGACCAGTTGCGACTGAGAGATCAGATGGTGCATGAGATGCCGACAGACCAGGAAGAACTGTAGCTTCAGTTCCGCTACTCCGCTCCAGTCCTGCAGCGGCAGGCGACTTCATGAGCTCCGCAGCTCCTTCGCCATAAACCTGCTCCAGCCATGCCCCGGTCTGCTCCAGCAAGTTATGGAACTGATGGCGGACTTCGAGCGCACGTCTGCCCAGTGTCCGGCTGAGCTCAAGCCGGGCTTCCAGCTCTTCCTGCGCGCCGCTGTCTTCCTCCAGCGCAGGCAAGGGGTGATGGGGGCTGCCGCAGACCGGGCAAGGCTGCCCATCCTGAAGTTCACGGGCGAGCGACAGCGATAGCCTGTGCAGCTCTTGCCCTTTGAGTGCCGCCGCCACTGTGCTTCCATGAAGCTCCAGGCTGTCCACGGCGGCTTCTGCTGCGGCCTCTCCGGCGCGCAGCTTCTCCAGGTGCAGCGCTGCGGCGGCGATCCCCCCGCCGCGCTGCGCCTCCAGCGACTGCCGCCGTTCCTCGGCGGCAGCAAGGCGCGCCTCCGCCGCCGCGAGCACCGCGGCGCGCTCAGCGCGCTCCCGTTCCGCCGTCTCCCACTGGGAGGAGGCGGAACGCAGGACCTGCAGCCGCTGCATCGCATCCTGCAGCGACTGCCGCTCCTGGGAGCGGACCGCGAGCGGCTGCAGACTCATCTGCAGCTCTTGCTGCCGCTTTTGGCCCTTGGCCAAAAGCTCACGCTCCCGGGCCATGCCCTCCCGCCGGGCAGCCAGCCCGCGGGAGGCCTCGTCGCGGCGCTCCAGCACAGCGGCGCGCTCCTGCCGCAGCCCGCGAAGCTCGGCTTCCAGCTCGAGCGCGCGGCGGTACGTGCCCTCCGATTCCCGGAGGGCAGGCTCCTCTGCGGCCAGCGCGGCCTGTGCCGCCGCTTCAGCCGCTGCCAGCCCCGCCGCCTGCCGCTCGGCAGCGGCGGCGGAAGCCTCCTGGCCCTCGGCCCGGGCCAGACGGCTCTTCCAGGCCTCTTCCGCGCTGCGCCAGGCCTTCAGCGCGGGCAGCATCTTCTCGGCTTCGTCAGATTTGCCGAGCTTCTGCTCCAGCAGGAGGATGTCCGCCTCCTGCGCGAGCAAACCCCGCCGCTGTTCTTCGCGGCGGGCACGCTCATCCTGCAGCTCGCGGATTCGGGCGTAGCGTTCCGCCCGCTGCACCGCCTCATCCAATCTGAGGCGGCAATCCGCAGCATGGCGGGCCGCTGCCTGCAGGCGTTCGGCCGCAGCCTCAACGTCTGCCTGCCCGGCGCTGCCGAGTCCCTGCTGCTCGGCCTCCAGCGCCCGCAGCGCCGCCTCGTTCTCCTTAACCCGGCGGCTGAGCTTCAGCGCCAGCCCGTCGCCGTACTGCTCCAGATGAAAGAGACGCTGAAGCATCTGTCTGCGGTCTACGCCGCGCAGCGACAGGAACTCGGCGAATTTGCCCTGGGGCAGCACCACGGCACGGGTGAAGTCATCCATTTTGAGTCCAATATGCTCTTCCACACATTTCGTCACATCCGCGAGCTTGTCAGCCATCACCTGGTCGCCGTCCGCTGTAACCTCGATGAAGCGGCTGATCGTATTGCTGACCGTTTGATCCCCGGTGCGCTTGAATTTACGTTCGACCCGGTAACGGCGCGGCCCGGCAGCGGAAACAAGCTCAAAAGTGAAAGCCACGCTAAGCTGATCCTCGGAATGGTTCATGATGCCCTGAGTCCCATTCACTGCACGTTCTACTTTGCCATACATGGCCAGTGTGATCGCATCCAGCAGACTGGACTTGCCGCTGCCCGTCGGTCCGAAAATGCCGAACAGCCCGGTCTCGGTCAGGCTCTCAAAATCAATCTCCTGCTGCTCTCGATAGCTCTGCAGCCCGGCTACTTTTAATAGAATCGGCTTCACCTTAGTTCTCCTCCCCTTCTGCAGGCTCGCGCCGGTCTTCTTCCGCCAGCTCCAGGAACAACTCAATCAGGCTGTCCTCAGGCTCCGCCCCGCCGGTCTGCCGCTGGTAGAACCTGCGGAACAGCTCCTGCACCGGCATGCGCGAACGGGACAGCTCCTCCAGTTCCTGCTCCATCTGCGGATAAATCGGCCGGATGTGTATAATCCCTTCGCGCGATTTACGCAACCGCTGGATATCATTCAGCGACATCGCTTCCGTCAGGCGAAGCTCCAGATCAATAAAGGCCTCAGCATCCCTGCCTTCATCCAGCCACTTGTAGACCTCCTGCAGTCCGCCGGAGGATTTCCATTCCACTAGCGGACGGCCGCAGCGGAGATAGATTTCCTCAAAAGATGGCTCGCCGCCTGGAGCAACCTCAATCATCGCCACCGATTTGGCCTGCCCGGCTTCCGAGAAGCTGTAAGCGAGCGGGGACCCGCTGTAGCGGATCATGCCGTCGCCTTTGACCCGCTGGGCGCGGTGGAGATGTCCAAGCGCTGTATACTGGGCGCCGCAGGATAGCGCTGAGGGATCTACGGTGTACGCCCCGCCGACCTGAATCGGCCGCTCCGAATCGCTCTCTACGCCGCCAAGTACATAGATATGGCTCATCGCCAGATTCACCGTCTGCGGCGAAAATTCCCGGCCCAGCAGCTTCATCAGCCTGCCGACCCGGGCGCTATAGGCGAGACGCAGTTCCTCCTCTGCACTGTCTCCGGCGAGCAGTTCACCGAGCCGGGCTTCGGAGGGGTAGGGGAGAGCAGCGATTTTGGCGATTTCTCCTGTGCGGACAGCGTGAACCGTCACCGGCTCCGAGGTAGGCAGGCCCACCAGAGTAATGCCCTGTCTGCGGACAAGCGGGGACACGGAAGCTACGCGCTCCGGCTGATCATGATTGCCCGAGATGACAACGAGCGGCCTGCCGTTCGCCGTCAGTCTGGCGGCAGCATCGTAGAACAATTGCTCCGCCGCTGCCGGAGGATTCACTGAGTCATAGACGTCACCCGCCATTAATATAAGATCCGCCTGGGAGGAATCGGCAATTTCCACCAGCTCATCAATGAACTGCTCCTGCTCCTTCTGCCGGCTTCTTCCTTCCAGCGTCCGGCCAAGATGCCAGTCCCCCGTATGCAATATGCGCATGTTCGCCCTCTTTTCCCCGCCAATCACGCGGCATTAATAGATTGATAGATTCCTGCACAAATTAAACTTAGATTTTCATATTGGGATCTGGTCGTAACTGCGAGAAAAGTTTGGACTTCCGGCCACTGTTATGATTGAATTTCCTGATTGAAAACGCTGGGCGCAGTAGAAATCCAAATATAGCCTATGCCTATGATGCCAGCTTTCCTACGGAAAGCTCTCAGGCGAACGCTGCCGCTCCGTAAGTATCCAAACTTCCCGTCACTTCTACCCAGGTCAATCGCTTACGGATTTTTTTGAACACCTGTGCTCAAATGCTTCAGGAATACATGGTTGCGGAAGCTTTTATCCTATTTGCCAGGTTCTGAGGTGGAATTTCCCCACTTCCCCTCCTCACTCCAACAACGGCATTTCTGCCGTTATTCCTGGTCAGACCACCCAATCTCGCTCCAACAACGTCATTTCTGCCGTTTTTTCTGATCGGACCACCCAATCTCGCTCCAACAACGGCATTTCTGCCGTTATTTCTGGTCAGACCACCCAATCTCACTCCAACAACGGCATTTCTACCGTTATTCCTGGTCAGACCACCCAATCTCGCTCCAACAACTGCATTTCTGCCGTTATTTCTGATCGAAGCACCTATTCACGGTTCTCCTTGTTTTACCTGTTTCTAGTTCATTTTGTAAGCGATAGCCCTGCACTTCTACCCTTTTTATTAGACAAACCCAATTCTAAATTTACAGCCTCACAGCATGTCCGCCGTCAAAAAAGTACAGCCAGATCTCACTGACCGGCTCGCCCAAAATATCAAGCAGCGCCTTGCTGTACAGCTCCAGTTGAAAACGGTACTTCTCCTTCAAAACCTCCAAGCCGCCCGGGTGCCTCTGTACCGAATCTGTCTTGTAATCCAGCAGAATCAAACGTCCCTCTTCGCGGAACAGACAGTCGATCACGCCCTGAATCATGACGGATTCCCCAAAGGCCGTGCTGCCGTCAGGAGCTTCAAGTCCCGAAGCCGCTTCACGCAGATAGGCAAGATCACTGTAGGCTTCACTCGCCGGGACCATGTAGCTGAAGGGCTGCTCTCTTCTTTTCCAGGGAGCCTTCAGTAGTCTACGGCCGATTTCCGCACTATAAAAAGCCTCTACTTCAGCTAGCTCAACCGCTTCGGCCTGCTCATCGCTTAGAATCGCAAGCCGTGTTAGGCGTGCCACTGTAGCTTCCAGCACAGCGCGGTCCACCGGCCCCTCCAGCGGAACATGCTGCATAACCATATGATAGGCCGTTCCCCGCTCCGCAGGCGACAAGCCCCGCTTCTCCATAAATTTCGGGCGCTGCAGATGCAGGCTGTCTCCACCTGCTCTACTCCATACAGACTCCCCTGCTCTTGCCGCATGCTGAGCCTCCTCCAGCAAGTCGTACGAAGGCTGCTCCTGCATGGACAGCATGGCCTTAAGCTCCGTTACGGAGGTTTTGGCTGGAATGCCGGAAGCGGCAGCATATGGGTACGTCCACTTCAATCTTGCGGTGATTTCCGCCTCTGCAGGAGTACTCTTGGAAGGTACACGGCGGCCGTGCCGCATGGCTTCAAGCATTGCATACCGCTCTTCGTCCGTCTCCGCATTACCATCCTTGGCCAGAACAGACCCGGAGCTGAGCTCAGAGGCGTTCAAGGTTGAAATACTCCAGTTGGAAGCATCCCGATGCAGCACTGTAGATACCGGTCCTTCGGCTCCGGCCAGCTTGCGCAGAATAGCCGCACCCGGGTGGCGGATCAGAGCCGGTCCCACCCAATCCAGATAGCTGCGGCCACGGGCCAGCAAATGATCCGCCAGCAGCAATTCCTCACGGTCCTGCACGCTGCTCCAGCCTGCAAGGGTACGCGGCAAATCTCTCACCGTGCCGACGAGGATCATTTTGTCGCGCGGCCGGGTTAACCCGACATAGAGCACACGCATTTCCTCCGCGAGCAGCTCCAGACGGGAACGGCGGTTAATAGCCAGATAGGGCAGTGTCGGATAGCTGACCCGGGTCTCCCGTTCCACAAAACGCGGCCCAAACCCAAGCTCCTTATGCATCAGGAAAGGGGAATGCAGATCCTGGCGGTTAAATGGCTTAGCCATTCCGGCCAGAAATACCACAGGAAACTCCAAACCCTTGGACTTGTGAATAGTCATAATTCTGACGCCGCCAGCTTCTTCGCCTGCTCCTCCGGCCACACCAAGGTCTCCTCCGTTTTCCCTCAGCCGGTTAATAAACACCAAGAAACGGAACAGCCCGCGCGAGGAGGTGTCATTTTCAAACTGTACCGCCCGGTCATACAGAGCGGTAAGATTATTCTGGCGCTGGAATCCACCCGGCAGGCCGCCAACCCATTCCAGATAGCCGCTCTCTCCATAAATACGCCAGATCAAAGTACTGAGACTGCCCTGGCGTGACGCATTTCTCCAGCCATCAAGCAGCATCAAAAATTTCTTAAGCTTCGCCTGAAGCTTCAAGGAAATCTCCGGCATGGCGGCAACGCCCGCGTTCTCCGCGCCGCTGCTTCCCGCGATTCTTGCTTCATCAGCCACAATTAAATGATCTATTACAGCAGCCGTCCCGGCTTGGGCTGTTCCCGTCTCATTTCCTGCCGCAGGCTGCACTCCCGCAGCCGCCAGCACAGCATCGAAGAACGAACCGTTGCTGCACAGCCGCACCGCCGCCAGCTCTTCTTCGCGCAGGTTCACCACAGGAGAACGGAGCACCCCGGCCAGCGGAATGTCCTGGCGCGGATTGTCAACAATCTGCAGCAGCGATAGGGCAACTTCGACCTCGGTCGCCTGAAAATAGCCCTTCGTCTGGTCTCCATGCGCCGGGATGCCTTCAAGCCGCAGCTCCTCGATCATCAGCGGTGTCCAGATCCGCGCGGACCGCAGCAGAATCACGATATCACCGTACACGACCGGCCGCATCATGCGCAGCGCTTTATCATAGATCAGCAGCGGCTCGCCGCCGGCCATGCCGGTCATCTGCGAGATGCGCCGGACAATGGCGCGCGCCTCAAGCTGAGCGGTTTCGCTCTCAATAGCTTCATTCTCCTGCGGAGGAAGGTCTCCATCCTCAGCGGCTTCCTCCGCGCGTCCGGCGGACGACGTTCCCCGGTCGATAATGAGCAGCTCGGGGGCAAAATAAGTATCCGGCCCCTTGTCCTCCGCACCCGGGAAGCTTGCTCCATAGACCAGCTCCGCACGCTCGTCGTAGCTTATTTCGGCAACCGTGCGGTCCATGATCTGCCGGAAGATCATATTTACAGCATTTACAACCTCCCGGCGGCTGCGGAAATTACGGGCCAGATCAATGACCGAGCCCCCCGCAGACTTAACCGGCCTAGTGCCTTCTCCAGTACCCTCCTCCGCTTCGCTGCCATCTCCGCCTGAACCGAAGCTCTGGTATTTATCCAGGAACAATCCCGGCTCGGCCAGCCGGAAACGGTAGATACTCTGCTTCATATCTCCAACCATAAACCGGTTGCCCGGCGATTCGCGGGAGATCAGCCTTACGATCTCCTCCTGTACGCTGTTCGTATCCTGATACTCGTCCAGCAGCACCTCGTCGAACTGGTCACGGTATTCCATCGCCGCATCCGAAGGTACGGAATGGCCGGGTACAGAATCCTCATGACGCAGAATCTGCAGACAATAATGCTCCAGATCGCTGAAATCGACCAGTCCCCGGCCTGCTTTCTCGGCACGGTATCGTTCTCCGAACTCAATCACCGTTTCGGCCAGCTCCTGCATCAGCGGAGCCGCCTCATGCAGCTCTCTCAAGAACGTCTCTGCTGGACGTCCAAAGAGCGACTTTTGCAGCTCCAGCAAGCTTTTCTTCACGCTGTCGCGCAACTCCTTAACCGTCTCCTGCAGCCCGGGGTCCGTCGAATCCTTCTTGCAGGCCTTCAGCTTCCCAAACGATATTTCTATAAAAATATCATACAGCTCCGCCCACGGGCGGAACTCCAGCGCCTCTTGCAGCGACTGGACCATGTCCAGATCCGCCGCCAGATTCTCGGCATAAGGAGCCGGTCCGCCAGGCTGCAATGCGATTTCCCGGCCCTGCTGGAGCTGGCTTACAGCCCCGTCCAGCGTCAGCTTCGCTTCCGCCAGAATGCTCTGCACCCAAGGCGTACGGCTTAAAGCCTCCGTATCCGGCAGCGAGAAATCTGCAGCCGTATCCCGCAGCCACTCTGCCGGCCAAGGATGGCTGCGCGCAAAATCGTGCAGACGCTGCACCAGCGCATGCACGGCATCATCGCTGCGCTCGCCGCTGAACCAGTCAGCCAGCCGTACAAAGACAGTATCTTCCCCGTCCTCGCGGACTTCTCCATACTTCTCTTCCAGCAGCTCCTCCAGCAGCTCCTGGCGCATCATCTCCGCCTCATGCTCATTCAGAATCCGAAAGCCCGGATCAATCGGAATAAGCTGGTAATAACGCCGGATCACCTCCAGGCAAAAGGAATGCAGTGTCGTGATCGAGGCTTTGCCGAGCAGAGCAAGCTGGCGGCGCAGATGCTCATTGCCCCGGCTTCCTTCCCCATCCCCGGACTCCGCTTCCTCCAGCTTCCGTTCCAGCGCCTCACGGATGCGCTGGCGCATCTCGGAGGCGGCAGCCTTCGTAAATGTGGCTACCAGCAGCCGGTCCACGCTGAACCCGCTCTCCCCGCTGCTGATTTTACGGATAATCCGCTCCACCAGCACCGCCGTTTTGCCGGAGCCTGCCGCCGCCGCGACCAGGATATCGTCACCGCTCTCGGCAATGGCACGCCACTGGTCGTCGCTCCATAGGCTTCCTTCCGGCTTGGGCTCGATTTCAGCTCTCCGTATCATGGCTTCTCTCCTCCTTCGCGGGACAGCAGGTCCCAGATAGCTTCCTTGCCCGGCTTGCCCAGATTGTTGTAAGCATTGCCTTCCACGGCCTCATCGAACTGGCATACCGGCCGGAAAGCGCAGAAGGTGCAGGCCGTTTCCTGCTGAATGCGGTAAGGCGCAATCGCCACATCGCCTTCGGTAATGCGTGTCCCGATATCGGAAATCGTGCTGCGCACCGAAGACAGCAAATGTCCCCACTGCTCGGGGGTAGCCACCGAAGCGCTGCTGTAGAAGCTGCCATCGCTCTTTAGCGCCACTGGCACAATTGAGGAATATCCCTTGTCGAGCGTAGTATCCATAAGCGAGACCACTTCACGGTCAGCCGTCAGCAGGCCCTTCATTTTGAAACGCTTGAGCAGCTCCTGCTCCGCCTGCTCGCGGTTCATGCCGTTCGCCGAAGTCAGCAGCGGATCATGCACGTGAAAATAAAGTGTTCCGGCCGGCAAAGCGGTTTTGCCCAGCCACTGCTCTGAATAGGTAAGCAGCACATCCAGGTAGGTCAGCATTTGCAGCGACAGCCCGTAATACACCTCGTGCAGCTTAAGATCCTTCTGGCTTGATTTATAGTCAATGACCCGCAGCAGGACACCCTGCTCGCCTTCAGCCATGTCCACCCGGTCAATCCGGCCGACCACTTCCATGACACAGCCGTTTGGCAGGGTGATTCTCAGCGGCGGCAGGTCCTTGCCGGGACCAAAATCCAGCTCCAGCCCTACCGGCTCAAAGCTGCCCCGTCTGGCATGCTCGCCCAGAATGACGGAGGCGCGGCTGACGATGCTCTTGAGCTTGCGGGAGATATAGCTGTAGCGCTTGCTGCTCATCAAGATTTCGCCCTGTAGGAGCGGCGAGAGCTTGTCCACGGTCTCGCCCGCCTCACGGCGGCATTCCTCCGCCGTCAGACTGCCCCAGCCGCGGCCCTGCTTCTGCAGCCGCTGCGCCATATCACTGAGGGCGGCGTGGAACAGCTGCCCAATATCCGGTGCCTGCAGCTTGTATAGCTGGCGCTCCCTCAATCTCAGGCCATAGGAAGCAAAATGCGAGAAGGAGCACGCGGCGAACTTCTCCATGCGGGACACGCTGCCGCGCAGTGTGGTTCCGCCGTAAAGCCGCAGACTGGTCTCCCGTTTCAGCCGGATTCCTTCATTGCGGTAGAACAGTGAGCCGAGCAGGCTTTTCAGTTGCGGTCCATGCACCTCGTCCGCAATAAACCAGTTATATACATCCCACCACATTTCAGGAATCTGGGCGCCCTGGCGCCACTGCCGAAGCTGCAAAATCAGCATGCGCAGCGTCTGCTCCGGCGCTCCGACAAAGCTCATATGCAGAGCTGCGGCCGTCCCGGCTTCGCCAGCCGCTCCAGCCGCTGGGAACCCGGAAACAAACTGCTCCTTAAGCGCCCCCGGAAACATCCCCTGCAAATGCCGGATAATTTCAGATGGCAGATGGGCTTTGCCCTCATCATCCGCAGTAGTGTAGCTTACCCAGAGCTTGCCGCTTGCCGCAGTGAGCGCATTGTAAATCAGAAAACGCTCATCCAGC
Source organism: Paenibacillus sp. sgz302115 (assembly GCF_056120445.1). Classification (NCBI taxonomy): domain Bacteria; kingdom Bacillati; phylum Bacillota; class Bacilli; order Caryophanales; family Paenibacillaceae; genus Paenibacillus; species Paenibacillus sp. sgz302115. The sequence goes on along the minus strand of NZ_JBVYOK010000008.1, from coordinate 2,273 downwards.
AGCTTGCGGGACGCACCCGAAGCTAGCTCCATTCCGGCATTCTCCAGCAGCAGACGCTCTCCTTCCGAGAGAATACCGTCATCCTTGAACTGAGCGGGAACGACACCTTCATTGAACCCCAGCAAAAAGGCGTACTTCACACCCGATACCCGGGTCCGGTCCATATTCCCAACCAGCACCTGATCCAGCGCAGGCGGGACCAGCCCCATTTTCAGCTCAGCCAGTCCGGTCTCCAATACCCCGGAGAAAACGTCAAAGTCCATTCGTTCCTTGCCCATCATCTCGGCAATCTGATCCAGCAGCCCCAGCACCGCTCCCCAGAGCTGACTGTGCTCGCGGGCCGACTCAGGCCGTCCAGCCTCTAATGCCTCCACACCCATCCGCTCCAGCTTGCGCGCCGCATCCGTATCCTGAAGCAGAGCATATACTGCTTTACATAGATCCAGGCCGCTGCGGCTTTTCTTAACCAGCTTCTCAAAGGCTTGCAACGGGCCTGTAATAATTGCCCGGCAGGCCTCCATTCTCGCCAGTTGCTCCTCGTCCACGACTCTCTCGCCTTCCAGCGAAAGGCTGGGTATTCCTTTCCAGGAACGTCCATCCGTCCAGCGGTAGCCCTGAATGCCGCAGGCCAGCACATAGTTCTCCAGCTCATCCATATCCTCACGGGTCACGCTATGGTCAAGCGGAAGCAGCAGCTCGGTCTTCACACAGCGGAACACATCCTCATAACGCCAGCGGCGGCGGACCACATCAATGGCAGAGCGGATAAATTCCACCAGCGGGTGATGCAGCTCATTCATCTTCTGGTCAAGGAAGAAGGGGACGCCGTAGTCCTGAAACAGCGGAACCACAAGCTGCTCATAATCGGCAATATTTCGCATAAACACAGCCATCTCGCCATATTTCGCCCCTTCGTCACGGACAAGCCGGATCATTTCCCGAAGGCTTCCTTCAACCTCGGCCCTGCGCGAAGCCGCCGCAGTGAGGGTAATAGCATCCGCAGCCTCTGCAGCCTCGCCGCTCCAGCGGTTCCGGCGGCCGAAGCCCCGCTCCAAATGGGCGAGAACCGGACTTCCGGCAAACCGCGGCAGCACTTGCGGAGCGAGCTGCTCGTCCCATACCGCCTGGCCCATCTCCTCGGCCATTCCACGCAGCTTGATGTAGGTTACAGCCGCAGGATGAAACAGATCCAGCTCATGCGGCTGCATCCCCGAAGGATAAATCCGGTCCAGGGTCAGCGCTATCGTCACACTGGAGGCATACTGCATCAGCTCGCGGAGTACGATAAACTCCTGGGGAGTAAAGCCATGAAAACCATCCACCCAAATCTCCGCTCCGCGTATGTATGTGGATTCCTTTATATGCTCAGCCAGCTCATTCAGCCGGTCTTCCTCGTCAATGTACAGCCGGGACATCTCCTGCTCCAGCTCGCTGAACACCAGATGCAGATCATCCAGCTTGCTGGCAAGAATCGGACTTCTTAGGGTGGAGTCCCGCATCCTTGACAACTGCTCCTCCAGATCGGCTGCACCCAGGCAGCAGCGCTTCAGCTCCGTGTGCAGCTGGCTCAACCGCTCCACAAACCCCGGTCTGTCACTCGATGCGCCGAAGAGCTTCAGCTCCTCCTTGCGGCGGCTGATAATCCGGTAGATAAGCATCTTCTTGCCTTCTTCTGAAATGGGCAGACTGGCGCTGCCTCCGGTTTCCTGCCGTACCCGGTAAGCAAGCCGCGAGAAGCTGAGCGTCTGCGCCCGGACGCTTCCCCGCACCTTCCCCGCTGTTAGCAGTCCGCGCTCCGCTCCAAAGGAGCCTTGCTCCGGAACAAGCACAATAATCGGCGCGCCCAGCGGCTCCTGCTCCAGAGCGGAGGTTACTTCCCTCCATATTTTCGTAGTCTTTCCGCTGCCCGAGCGGCCTGTTAACAAGGTTACCGGCATAACGACAAGCTCCTTCCGTAGCTCTGCATTTCTTCGTCCCATTATTATAGCATACTAACAATAACCGGAACATGCGTTTGCCATGAAATTCAAGAAACTTACAGTCCTTCTCTGCACAAAAGCACAAAAAAAACGCCGGCAGATCATTCCCATGAGGAACAACCTGCCAGCGTCGTGCCGTTATTGTTACACCGCTTACAGTATATAGCCGAGAAAGCCCAACGTCTTCAGGCATGGGATGAATCGGCTTAGGACAAGGGCTGTCTTTGGACAGCTTAATTGTCCTACATGGTTTGATCTGATATAATCAAAACAGGTGTTCGCTCTTTTGAAAAC